>VXMQ01000097.1 GCA_009841015.1 Candidatus Palauibacter denitrificans
AACCACTCCCTCATACCCCTCTTGCCTCTGCTCTGGGGGGCTCGTCGCTGTTAATAAGCGACCGGGGCTCGGAGGGCGTGGAGGGTGGGGATCCCTCGGGACGTGTTCGGCATGGGTGCTTTTCTCCTGACTTGCGGTGACTCCGCGGTGGCTCCTGCGCGGACGCCCGGCGCACTGCAAGGGGTCCGCGTCCCCTCAAAATGCGCGGACAGCCGCCATGCTCGGCAAGGGTGGCCCTCGTTGCTTGAGGGGCGCTTGATGGGTTGAGCCATCTACGACGTAGCGGGGGCGGTGGTCTAGACGCAGTGTTATGGCTATAAATATGATCTAGATATATAAATTAGACAGCCAGCTGCACATGGAGAAGATCGATGACCGAATGGCCGCTGCATGATGCCAAGAACCGATTCAGTGCCGTCGTCACGGCCGCCGTGGCGGGCGAGCCGCAGCGCGTGACCCGACACGGCAAACCGGCCGTCGTCGTCATCTCCGTCGGGGAATACGAGCGGCTCCGGAGGCTGGAGGGGGCGACGGCCCCGTCCTTCGCCGAACTTCTGCTCTCGATGCCCGACGGCGGCGCAGACATCGAGCGACTCGAGGTGGCCCCGCGACCGGTGGAGTTGTGATGTTCCTTCTGGACACGGACGTGCTGTCCGCGCACCGCCGGCCGGATCGCACACCGGCCATCGCGAACTGGCTCTCCAGCCGGCGAGTCGTGGACCTCCATCTGAGCGTGGTCTCCATTGGCGAGATCGAGCGGGGCATCGCCCGGCAGCGCGCCCGCGACGCGGCGTTTGCCGAGGCGCTCGCCTCCTGGCTGGACCGCGTGCTCCGGCTGTACGGGGACCGCATCCTCGGCATCGACGCTCCGACGGCGCGGCGCTGGGGCCAGCTGTCGGCCTCGATCGGCCACCAGGGGGCGGATCTGCTCATCGCGGCGACCGCCCTCGAACACGGTCTGACCGTGGTGACGCGCAACGTCCGCCACTACGAACCGACGGGCGTCTCCGTGCTCGACCCGACCACTTGCCCGCCATCGGAGTAGTGTCGGGCGCGGCCTGGTTGCGACCCCGGAAGAAGGCCTCTAGGGTAGAATCTCGGTGCGGCTTTCTACCCTGCCCGTGAGAGGTGTCTTCCCTGCCCGTTGAGAGGTGGATGATGAGTCTCAACATCAAGAACGAGGAGACGTGCCGGCTGGCCGACGAGCTGGCGCGGCTGACCGGCGACACGAAAACGGGAGCCATCACGATCGCATTGAAGGAACGTCTGGAACGCGAGAAGCGACTGCGGGACGCGGATGCGCTCATGCGGGAGATGCGCGCCATCGGCGAGCGGTGCGCCGCAAGGCTCAAGCCCGGCCCCTCCGCGATCGAGCACGGGGACTACCTGTACGACGAGCACGGCCTGCCGAAGTGATCGTCGACACCTCCGCCATCCTGGCGATCCTGTTTCGTGAAGAGGACGCACGCCGGTTCGAGCGGGCGCTCGCGAGCGCAACCGCTCCCCGAATCTCGGCGGTGACGTTGGTGGAAGCGGCAATGGTCGCTGAAGCCAGAGGCGGATTCGGTGCCGGACAAGACCTCGACGATCTGCTTGAGGAAGTGAAAATCCAGGTGGTTCCCGTTACGCGGCAACACTCCGAGGCGGCTCGCGACGCGTGGCGATGCTACGGAAAGGGGAACCATCCCGCCGCGCTGAACCTGGGAGATTGTTTTGTCTATGCCCTGGCGAAGACGGCCCGCGAACCACTGCTGTTCAAGGGGAACGACTTTGGGCTCACGGACATTGAGGTGGCGTGACGAGGCGGGCGGCGCGGGTCCAGATGGCGTCGAACATGGGCTCGGTGAGGGTGCCGGTGAAGGTGTTCTGCTGGCTCGGGTGGTAGGAGCCGATCAGCAGGCGGGGGCCGATCTCGACTTCCACGCCGTGGCCGAAGCGGGGCGCGGGGCGCGGGACGGGTTCGCCGCGTTCGCGGAAGGTCCTCAGTAGCGCGGCGAACGAGAAGCCGCCCAGGGCAACGATGACGGGGGCTTCGGCGAAGAAGTCGAGTTCGCGCTCGAGGTAGCCCCGGCACCGTTCGCGCTCCCCGGCGGTCGGCTTGTTTCCGGGCGGGGCGCAGCGCACGGCGGCGGTCACCCAGGCGCCCCGGAGCACCAGCCCGTCGTGCCGGGCGGTCGAGTCGGGCCGCGAGGCGAACCCGGCGCGGTGCAGGGCGCGGTACAGCCAGTCGCCGGACCGGTCGCCGGTGAACATGCGCCCGGTGCGGTTGGCACCGTGCGCGGCCGGGGCGAGCCCGACGATGAGGAGGCGCGCGGCCGGATCGCCGAAGCCCGGCACCGGACGCCCCCAGTACGTGTCGTCGCGGAAGGCGGCCCGGCGTTCCCGCGCCACGCGCTCGCGCCACTCGACGAGCCGCGGACACATTCGGCAGGCCGTGACCTCCCGCTCGATCGCGGCGAGGGCCGGATCCGTCAAGCGCCGCCCGGCCGCCGACGGCCGTGCTTCAGCCGGTAGAGCACCGCCTCGAGCCGCTGCGACCAGCGGACCGGGGCCGGGAAGCTGGCCCGGTGCAGGGTGGGCACCTTCGCGGAGCGAACGCCGGCCAGGTTCGCCGACGCGATGTCCGTGAAGTACTGGTCCCCCACCATCAGCGCCGCCTCCGGACGGTCCGCGATATCCAGCTCCTCGAGCGCGGCTCGCACGAGCCGGCGGCTCGGCTTGCGGATCGGCCGCAGCTCCCCGGGGGTCCCGTCGCGGGCGGACGAAGCCGCCGCCGCGCCGGGGCCGCGCCACGACGCGCGCGGCCCCCGGCGGACCCGGAACGCCGCCCCCGCCCCGGTCTCGTATCCGAGCACGACCGGGATCGCGGGGAAGATCTCCCCCAACTCGGCGAAGCGCGCCTCCTGGCAGTTGGAGACGATCGCGTGCCGCAGCCCCGGCGCCCGGAGCAGGTCCTCGAACCCGGCCGCGAGCGCCGGATCCACCCGCCCCGCGTGGTGCGCCATCAGCGTGCCGTCGACGTCCCACAGGACGGCCTCGACGCCCAGGTCGCGCAGGCGCCCGGCGCTCAGGCCGTTCACCGAGTCGAGATGGAACGTGGGCCGGATCCTGCGCGACAGGCTCGCGAGCCGCGGGAGGAGCCGCCGCGCCGTCTGCATCCAGGTCGGCGGCGTCAGTTCGCCCCCAGGATGGGATCTTTCTCTCCGATCATCTCCCAGCGGGTGAGGACGATGGGGATGACCCCGATGTCGTAGAAGGCATCGAAGAACCGCTTCACGGTGAACTCCGCGCCCTCCTGGATGGCGTACTCCGAGAGCAGTTCCTCGATCTGGATCTTCCCGGTCACGTAGCTCGTCCCGTACCCCGGCTGCCGCAGGTAGAGGCTCTGCTCGCCGCGCACGAGGGCGCCGTCCGGCAGCCACCCGCGCGGCGTCCATTTCATGGCGTGGGCCACCGCCTCCTCCATGTCGAACACGCCGCCGTGCAGGTAGAGGCCGCTCAGCGCCCGCGCGGCCCGCTGGGCCAGCATGATCCAGGTGAGTTCGCGCGACCGGGGCGAACCCTCGAGCAGCCCGAGGTGCATGAACATCTCCTCCACCCCCGTGGCGAGTCCCTCCGAGCGGGAGTCGAAGATGTTGTAGAGGGATGGCGTGGCCCGGATCGGGCTCGCGTGCGGGTCCACCCGCATCTGCGCGAGTTCGATCCAGTGGTGCATGTGCGGCCGGAAGGCGTCCGGGTCGCGGTAGTTCACCTCGGAGAAGAAGTTCCGGATCTCGCCGGGTTCGGCGGGCGTGAAGCTCCCGTTCACGGCGCGGAGGGCCGGCGCCATCCACGCCTCCGTCGTCTGCACCTCCTCCTCGTCCAGGAAGCGCATGTAGCGGTCGACGGATTCGTTCAGCTTCCGGTCGTATTCCTCCGCCGAGGCGATGCGCTCGAGTTCCGGCAGGTGCCGGTTGCGGTTCTCTTCCAACCGCATGGAAGAGTGGGCGCGGGCGAGTTCGCGCCGCATGATCGTGACCTGTTCCTCCCACGAATACGGGACGAGGTGCACGTTCTGCATGTACCACGTGTAGTTCTCCCGTCCCACGCCGGAGGGTCCGGTGCGGGAGGGCGCCTCCTCCTCCATCCAGGCGATGAACGCCTCCGAGGCGGCGCGGGCGTCGGCGATGGACCGGTCGAGCGCGGCGCTCGTCCCGGCCACCCGCGCCGCGAGGTCGTCGAGGTCCCGCACCTGGCCCCGAAAGGCCCGGGGGCCGGCAAGCCAGAGGTCGCGCGCGTTCGAGTCCGCGAGGTTTTCGCGCGCCTGTTCCAGAAGCGCGGGGATCGCGCCGATGCGACCCGCGAGTTCGGCGGCATCCGCCTCCGACAGCGGGTAGTCGTACGTCCAGAGGTCGATCCAGCCGTGGATGACCGCCCCTTCGTGGGCCGGCACGTCGCTCTCCGCCGCGAAGATCGTCACGTAGAAGGCGGGGTCGCGCGCCCAGGGGCGGCGCACGCGGTGGTCGAAGTCGAGCCCGTTCATCTCGGCGCGGACCAGGCGCCAGTCGATCTGCTCCGGCACGGACCAGCCCTCCGGGGCGCCGCTGCCGAGCCGCGCCTGCCAACGCGGGAGTTCCTGCTGCTGGCGGGCCATCGCCGTCGCCGAGTAGTCGGGCACGCCATCGACGAACTCCGGGCGCTCGAATTGCCGCCACTCGTCGAACAACGCAACGAGGTCGGCGTGCGATCCGGGACCCGCCGTCGCGACCGAATCCTCCCGATCCGGCGCCACCTGCACGAGAACGAAGGCAAGGGCGAGAAGCGCGATTCCCGCAAGGATGAACGACGGACGGAGTCGGCTGCGAGCCATGGTGCCTCCTTGAGGGTGTAACCCGCGGATCGTCTGACACATTATGATACCTGGTGTGGGGTCTCAGAAATCCGCGACCTGAAGAGAGAGGCGAGGCGACCATGAAAGCTCCGACTTCATTCCTCGTTCCGGGGGCCCTCGCAGTCCTTGCTTCGGCCGGCCCGGCCTCGGCCCAGGAGCCGCCGGACACGGTCGTGGTGGTCCAGGAACTCGAGGTCGTGGTGGGGTCGCGGGCCGGGGTCGCGGATCCCGCCACGCTTGCCGTTCCCGTGGACATCTACGGCGCCGAGGAAATCGCGCGGATGGGAGAAATCGACCTTGCGGAGGTGCTCGGCCGCATCGCGCCTTCGTTCAACTCGACGCGGTTGTCCGCCGGCGATGGCGCGGCGCTTCACGTGGCCACGTTGCGCGGCATGAACGGCGACCAGGTGCTCGTCCTCGTCAACGGCAAGCGGCGGCACGGCGTCGCCTTCGCGAAGGTGCTCGCGGCGGCCGGGCAGGGGACGACGGGCACGGATCTGCGCGCGATTCCGGTCCACGCCATCGAACGGATCGAAGTCCTGCGCGAGGGCGCGGCTTCGCAGTACGGCTCCGACGCGATCGCCGGCGTGATCAACATCGTGCTCAAGGACGACGCGAGCGGGGTGAGCGCGTCCACCTTCCTCGGCCGAACCTCGCGGGGCGACGGGTTGCGGCTGTTCACGTCGGCCAACGCCGGGGTGCCGCTCGGCGACGGCTTCTTCAACATCACGATGGAGGTCGCGCGGCAGGAGGTCACGAACCGGGCGGGCGTGGCTCCCACCTGCTTCGGCCCCGATCCGTCGTACGGTCCCTGCGCGGATGGCGGGAAGGTCATCCAGTTGCAGCGAAACGGCGAGCCGGACTACCGGGGCGCGGCGTTCATGGCCAACGCCGCCGTCCCGGTCGGCGAATCGGCCGAGTTCTACGCCTTCGGGGGATACTCCGCGCGCGAAGCGGTCTCCGACGGCCTGTACCGCAAGGCGGACTGGGTGCCCCGCTCGGTCAGCTACGTCTATCCGGACGGCTTCTTCCCCGTCGAGGAGTCGGACCTCATGGACAAGTCCGCCGTGGCGGGGCTGCGGGGCGACGTGGGCGAGTGGTCGGGAGACCTCAGTCTCGGGTTCGGGCACGGCCGCTTCGCCTTCGGCGCCGAGAACTCGATCAACCCGTCGTACGCGGCCGAGTTCCTGGCCATGAATCCCGGCGCCGACGGAGCCTCCATCGCGGCCAACGCCGGACCGAGGAACACGTTCAGCGGCGGACTCAACGTGCGGCAGTGGACGCTGAACGCCGATGCGACGCGGGAGCTCGAGGTGGGTTCGACCCCGGCGTTTCTGGCCGTCGGCGGCGCCTTCCGGAGGGATTCGTACTGGATGGAAGCGGGCGACCGGGCCTCGTGGGCGTGCGGGCCGAGCGATACGCCCGGCAGCTTCCCGGCGGCTCATCATCAGAACGACGGGACGGCCTACGCGAGCTGCGGGATGCAGGGCTACCCGGGCTACAGCCCGACGTCGGCGTCGCTGAGCGAACAGGACCGCAACAGCGTCGGAGCGTACGCGGACATGGAGTTGCGCTCGCCGAGCGGGCGCACGCTGGGGGGCGCGCTCCGTTTCGAGCACTACACGGACGCCGGAAGCTCGGTGACCGGCAAGCTGGCCGGCCGCGTGGGACTGGGCGAAACGGGCGCCGCGCTCCGCGCCGCCGTCTCCACCGGCTTCCGGGCGCCGCGACTCCCGCAGCGAGGGTTCAACACGATCGGCTTCGTGGGCGGCAGCGAGGGCCTGGTGAGCGCCGGATTCCTGCCGGAGGGGGATCCGATCGCGTGCTCCGATTTCGGGGCCTGCTCGCTGGACCACGAGACGTCGCTCAGCTTTACGGGCGGACTCGTCTATTCCAACGACGCCGGCCTGCTGGTGACGGCGGACTACTACCGCGTCGCCGTCAGCGACGCGATCGCCCTGACCCGGAGCCTCGATCCGAGCCACGGGCTCCGGCCCGGCGCGCAGTTCCAGGGTCGGCCGGTGGACGCGGTGGCGTTCTGGACCAACGCGATCGACACGCGCACGCAGGGGTTCGACCTGGCGGCGAGCTGGCGCTTCCGCGGCATGGACTGGGGGGCCGCGGACCTGGGGGCCAGCCTGCACCGGAACAGCACGAAGATCACCGCGAACCGCAACGAGAACTTCATCGGAGACACCCAGCGCACCCTGATCGAGGACGCCCAGCCCGGCCAGCGGATCGGCGTCAGCGCCGACATCCGCTTCGCGCAGGGTCTCGGCGCGAGGTTCGGTCTGAACCGGATCGGCTCCGTCACCACTCCGTTCATCTTCGAGGAGAACGTCACGATCGACGCGGCGACCATCGCCGACCTCGAGGTCAGCTTCCGGCTGGGCGACCGCATCCGGGTGGGCGTCGGCGCCAACAACCTGCTCGACCGCCTGCCGAACCGCCTCCCGGACGACGCCGTGGCCCAACTCTGGACGATGGAGTACCCCTCCGAGTCCCCCTACGGCGTGGCGGGCCGCCTCTGGTACGTGCGAGTGAACCTGACCGGCAACTGAGGATGACCCCGGCTGGACTCGAACCAGCGGCCTCGGGATTAGGAATCCCGCGCTCTATCCGCCTGAGCTACGGGGCCGTGGCGGGAAACTAGCGGGCGGGCCGGAGGGCGGCCAAGATTGCCGGCCCATGGAACCTGTAGACACGCTCATCCTCGGCCCGCTCGTCGTCACGATGGACGCCGGGGAACGGATTCTCGACACCGGCGCGGTCGCGGTGCGGGACGGGGAGATCGCCGCCGTCGGGACCCGCGAGGAACTCGCGGGCTGCGACGCCGCCGAAACCATCGACGCGACCGGGCGCCTCGTCATGCCGGGGCTCGTGAACGCGCATACGCACCTGGGCGATTCCCTCTTCCGGAGCCTGGTGGAGGAGTTGCCGCTCGAGGCGTGGCTGGAGCGTCTCTGGATCTCCGAGCGCGAGTTCGTCAGCCGCGAGAGCGTCGAACTGGGCGCGCGGCTCTCGCTGGCGGAGATGATCCGGAGCGGGACGACGTGCGCGCTCGACATGTTCTGGTTCCCGGAGGCCGCCGCCGACGCGGCGCTGGGGGCCGGCTTCCGGCTTGTGACCGGGCCCATCTTCTTCGACTTCGACGGGCCCGATGGCGTCTCCGTGGAGGACAGGATCGCGACGGGCGAGCGTTGGCTGGACCGCTACGCCGAGGAGCCGCTGATCACACCGTGCGTGCAGCCGCACAACGCGCTCACGGTGTCGCCGGACGGTATGCGGGCGGCGCGTGACCTCGCCGACCGCGACGGGATCCTCTTTCACACGCACTGCTCCGAGACGGCCACCGAGGTGCGGCAGACGATCGAACGTTTCGGGCATACGCCGGTCGCGCACCTCGACGAACTCGGCATCCTCGACGCGCGCACCGTGCTTGCGCATTGCGTCCACCTGGACGACGACGACTTCGTGCGCCTTCGGCGCCGGGGGGCGGCGGTCCTTCACAACCCGCTCTCGAATCTGAAGCTGGGTTCCGGCATCGCGCCGGTCGCGCGCCTGCTGGAAGAGGGCATCCCGGTGGCGCTCGGGACGGACGGGCCGGTGAGTTCGAACGACCTCGACATGTGGACGGCGATGCGCTTCGCGGGGCTGTTGCAGCGGGGCGTTCACATGGATCCGGTCGTCACGCCCGCGCTCGAAATCGTGCGCATGGTAACGACGGTCGGAGCGGAGGCGCTGGGGCTGGGAGACCGCGTGGGACGGCTCGCGGAAGGCTACCGCGCGGACCTCATCCTGATCGACCTCGACCGCCCGCACCTGACGCCGATGTACGACGTGTACGGGCATCTCGTCTACACGGTGGGCCGGGACGACGTCCGCTCCGTCATGATCGATGGCCGCTGGGTCCTGCGCGACCGGACGCTCGAGACGATCGACGAGACCGCCGTCCTCGTCGGGATGAGGGAGCTGGCTACCGAAATCGAGCGTCACGCCGCCCGCCTCGAACCCGCCTGAGCCGCGTTCAGGGGGAGGCGTCGTCCGCGGGGACGATGGCGGGGAGGATGCGGTCCTGGAGGGCGGTCCAGCTGAAGAGTTCGGGCTGCTCGTGGAGCGTCCAGCCGTTGAAGACGGAGATGAGGTCGTGTTCGGGCACGATGTGGATGAACTGGCCTCCGTATCCGTTCCCCGCGAATACCCGCGTTTCGCCGTCCTCGTGCACCGGCACCCACCACTGGTATCCGTAGCCCGTGTCGGGCCGGTCGTTGTCGGGGGCGACGTCGGGCACGACGGGTGAGGTCGAGGTTTCGACCCATTGCCGGGAGACGACCTGCCGGCCGTCCCATTCCCCACCCCGCAGCATGAGGTAGCCGACGCGGGCCAAGTCGTGGGTGGACAGGTAGAGGCCGCCCTCGCTGTCGACTTCGCCGTCGGGGGCGATCTTCCAGTAGTACTCGTCGATCCCGATGGGACGGAAGAGGCGTTCCTCCGCCCACGCGTCGAGCCGCTGCCCGGTGGCCTCGCGCACGACCTTCCCCAGGAGGACGCTCACGCCGTCGTTGTAGTCGAAGCGGGTGCCGGGATCCGTCCCCACGGGTTGCGCGACGACGTAGTCGATCCACCGGTCGCTCGCCTCCAGTACGACTGTGGGGTGGGTACCGTCGTCGTACGTCTGGCCGGGGACGGCCCAGTCGATCCCGCTCCGCATGGTGAGGAAGTCCTCGAGCGTGGTGGCGGCGCGGCGAGGGTCGGCGAGGTCGACGCCGTACGCCTCGAAATACGGCCAGGCCGACGCTTCCGCGCCCGGGATGTGGCCCTCGTCCACGGCGATGCCGAACGCGACCGAGGTCACGCTCTTGGTCACGGACTGGAGCGAGTGCAGGTCCGTGTCCCGGTAGTACGGGTGCCACGAGGGGTGATCGTAGTTGTACTGGTGGTCGGCCGTGTCCTCCTGCGCGGCGAGAAGCTCGGCGTAGCGCGCGCCGTGGTCCCAGCGGCGGTCCGCGATCACGCGCCCGTTGCGAATGAGGAGAAACTGGTCGATGAGGCCGTACCGCCCGGCGTCGATGTCGGCGATCAGCGAGTCGATCGCGACCGGGTCCACGCCCTCCGCCTCCGCCGTGGAAACGGGCCATGTCTCGCCCGGCCAGCCGGGCCCCTCCGCCTGCGGCGCGCAGGCGGCGAGGACGATGCATGTCGCAAACAGGACGACTCGGCCGCGGTTCATGCCCGGTCCTTTGTCGTTCGCGGTCAGCGGAGGGCGGCGGCGACGTTGCCGCCGTCGACGGTGAGGATCGCGCCCGTCGTCGCGCGGGCGAGGGCGAGGGCGACGAAGGCCCGGGCGACATCCTCGGCCCGGACCTCGCGGCCGAGGAGGTTGCCGCGCATGTAGGCGTCCTCGCTCACGCCGCGGGCTTCGGAGCGGGACGCGATCATCTCCTCAGTGAGCACGCCGCTCCGGATGCGGTCGGCGTTGACCCCGTTCGACCGGATGCCCTCCCACCCGTGCTCGATGGCGTACTGGCGCACGAGCCCGAGGGTCGCCGCCTTCGGCAGTCCGTAGGGGCCGAAGTCCGGGCCCGGGTTGACGGCCTGCTTCGAGACGTTGAAGAGGAGGCAACCGCCCGTCCGCTGGGCGCGCATCGTGCGGACGGCCGCGCGGGTGACGCGCTGGTGGGCGAAGAAGTTCAGCTCGAAGCTCTCCCGCAGCACGTCGTCCGTCACGTCGGCGATGGGGCCGCGCCAGGCTGCCCCGGCGTTCGAGACGAGGATGTCGACGCCTCCGAAGCGGGCGGCGACGATGCCGAACGCGCGGTCGACGGACGCGTCGTCGGTCACGTCGCATGGGACGGCGAGCCCCGCTCCGGCCTCACTGGCGGCGTCGAGCGCGGGGCCGGGGAGGTCGAAGAGGGCGACCTCGGCGCCGGCGGCCCGGAACCCGGCGGCCGTGGCCCGGCCGATCGCGCCCGCGCCGCCCGTGACGACCACGACGTGACGGGCCAGCGCCTTCTCCTTCGCGCCGGCCAGCTTCGCCTGTTCGAGCGACCAGTACTCGATGTCGAACAGTTCCGCCTCGGTGATGCTCTCGAAGCGGTCCATGCTCTCCGCGTCCGTGATGACGTCGACCGTGGTCTCGGCGAGGTCGGCCGCCGCGGCCGCCCCGCCTGCGTCACGGCCGCTCGCGAAGAGGCCGACGCCCGGCACGAGGACCACGCGCGGGCTCGGGTCGAGCATGCGCTTCGTCCCGTCGTAGCGCGGGTTGTGGCGCTCGAAATAGGCCGTGTAGGCCTCCCGGTAGGCGTCCACCGCGGCGCGCGCCTCTCCGGCCCAGGCGGCGAGGTCGCCGGCGGGCGGCGCGGGCAGCACGACGGGCAGCGGCTTCGTGCGGATCGCGTGGTCGGGCGTCACCGTGCCGACCTGGCTGTAGCGCGACAGCTCCGAGCCGCCGACGTAGGCGAGAATGGCCGGGCTGGCCCGGTGCTCGAGGATGAAGCGCTCGAATCCTCCGCCGTCGCCGTCCCGCCGGTTCGCGAGCATGCCGCGGACGGTCGGCGCGATCTCGCTCGCGGAGGCGACCGCCCCGGGCATCGTGGCGGCGAACACCGTCCTGCGCCCGCGCTCGATGCGCGCTTCGGCGAGGCTGACGAACTCGATCATGAGTTCGTACGCCTCGTGCGCCGTGTCCCCGAAGGTGAACAGCCCGTGCTTGAGGAGGACGAGCCCCTCCGCCTCCGGGTGGGCGTCCGCGGCCGCCTTCGCGGCCTTCGCAAGATCGAAGCCGGGCATGATGTACGGGACGATCGCGGCGCGGTCGCCGTAGACCTCGCGACAGATCTCCTCCCCGTGCGGCTGGTCGGTCAGCACCAGCGCCGCGTTCGCGTGCGTGTGGTCGATGAACGTGCGCGGCACCCAGGCGTGCAGGAGGGTCTCCACGGAGGGGTTTGGCGCCTTCGAATCGAGCAGGTTGCGGCGCTGCAGGTTCACCATGTCCTCGTCGGACAGGGCGTCGATCTCCGCCAACCCCAGAAGCGGGTCGAGTTGCACCGCCGGGAGGCCGGGCGGCTCGATCGTCCCCATGTCCCAGCCGCTCCCCTTCACGTACAGCACGTCCAGGTCGGCCCCGGTCACGTCGCGGGCGCGGCCCTTGACCGACGTGTTGCCCCCGCCGTGCATCACGAGTCGAGGTTCGGACCCCAGGAGCCGCGTCGTGTACACCCGCAACGCGAGATCCTCCCCGATGCCGTCGGCGGCGTACCGTTCGACGAACTCCGCCGCCTCGCGCTCGCTCCACGCGCTTTTCATCTCATCCTCCCCTCGTCGAGCCCTGCCTGCCGGCCGGCGAAGACGGTACCGACCTCGCGGCAAGCCGTCCAGCACCCGAGATGGTCACCAGAGGACGGGAGCGGGATACGAGGAGATCGCCTCGTCCGGCGTCACGATCGTCAGTCCGTTGACGATCGCCTGCGAGACGAGGCCGCGGTCGAAGGGGTCGGCATGGTGCGTCGGCAGGAGGACCTCGTGGGCCGCCGATGCCTCATCGAAGGAGAGCGGTTCGAGTTCCAGCCACTCGCGCCGACTCGAGACGTAGCGGACCGGCGACTCCGGGAGCGGCAACCGTCCGAGACGGTGCTTGATCGCGATTTCCCAAGCCGAGAGCGCGCTCAGGTACACGGTGTTGCCCGGGTCCCGGCACGCCGCCTCCGCCGCCCGCGAAAGGCGGGAGTCCGCCGCCGCCAGCCACAGGAACGTACACGTGTCGACGAGCAGCCTCACGGCTCGTCGCCGACTCCTCCGAAGGCTCGGAGCAGGTCATCCGGGAGAGGCTCAAAGAAACTCTCCGGCACCTTCATGCCTCGGTCGATGCCGATCGGGCGTTCCCGGACCGGCGTCGAGGGCAGGGGGCGGATCTCCGCGATGGGCACGTTGCGCCGGCACAGCGTGACGGTCTCGCCCCGCTCCACGCGGGCGAGATACCGAGCCAGATCGGCCCGGGCGGCGGCAACGTTGACCCTGATCATGTACAAGAACCTATACAACTACTTGTACAGATTCAAGATCCTTCCGCCTGGGCTGCCCGCTGGCCCCGAGTCTACCTGCCGGCCGTGGTGACGGCCTCTTTCTTGTCCGGGTGGACGGGGGATGTCTCCCACTCGTACTCCTCGCCCAGCACCCAGCGGTAGTACCAGTCCAGTTCGACGTTCGCCTTGAACAGGCGCTGCTGAAGTTCGACCCAGCCGTGACCCTGCTCGGGCGCCACATAGAGGTGCGTCGGGACGCCGTTGTGCTTCAGTCCCTGGTACAGCTCGACGGACTGCGGCATCGGCACGCGCTCGTCGTTCTCCCCGACGAGCACGAGGGTCGGGGTCACGACCTTGTGGAGGTCGAAGAGCGGCGAGTCCGCCATGTACTGCTCGATCGGGGCGTCCTCGGACCAGGGCGTGCCGCCGAACCACGGCGTGCGGTAGATGCGGACGTCGGACTGCGCGTACATCGACATCCAGTTCACGGCCCCCGCACCCGACGACGCGGCTTTGAAGCGGTCCGTGTACGTGATGATCTTGTTCGTCATGTGGCCGCCGGCGCTCCAGCCCATCTTCGCCATGCGGTCGCCGTCCACGAGTCCGCGCTCGATGAGATGATCCACGCCGGCCATCACGTCCTTGTGGGCCTGATCGAAGTAGTTGCCGATCATGTTGCGCAGGAAGTCGTCGCCGTATCCGGTGGACCCGCGATAGTTGGGCTTGAAGACGAACCATCCGCGGGCGGCGAGCACGGTTTCGTAGTTGCTCGAGCGCGCGAAGCGGAACTTGTCGGAGGACGGGGGGCCGCCGTGCGTCTGCACGACGAGCGGGTAGCGCTCGCCTTCCCGGTAGTCGATGGGATAGAAGATGAGACCCTCCACCTCGACGCCGTCGTCGCCCGCGTACTGAACGGCCTCCATGCGAGGCAGGAGGAACTCCTCGGCGAGGTAGTCGAAGAGACGGGTGACCTGCCGTGGCGGGCCGGATCCCGCGTTCGCCCACAGGTCCCCGGCGTTGGTCGCACTGCTGACGGAATAGAGGTGCGTGCCGGATGACGGGTGGTAGTCCCAGGCGCCGACCGAGTGGTCCCCCTCGGTGACCGCTTCGGCCCGCCCCGCGTCCGAGGCGTCGGCGGGCACGCGGTAGATCTGCTGGCGGACGCCGGTGTTCGCGCGGAAATAGATCGAGCGGCCGTCGCGCGACCACACGGCAGCGTTCACGTCAAAGCTTCCGCCGGGCACGACCGAGACGGGGTCGCCGCCGGCGGTCGGGACGACGAACAGGCGCTGGTTGAAGTAGAAGTCGCTCAGTTCGTCGTTCGTGTTGGCGACGAAGAGCGCGTGGCCGTTGTCGGGGGAAAGGGACGCGCCGACTTCCCCGACGTGATTGTCGGTGATCCGCCGTGCGCCAGTCCCATCGGGGCCCATCACCCACAGCTCGGAGTTGAGCAGGTCGTCGTAGAGGGCGGTGGGCGCCAACTGCACGAGGAGGAGCGTGCCGTCGCGGGAGGTCGAATACCCGCGGACCATCAGGCCGGGCTCCGTCACGCGCTCCGCCGCGCCGCCTTCGCTCGGCACCCGCCACAGTCCGGTCGGGAGCTTGTCCTCTTCATAGCGAAACACGTTGTCGTTGACCGCTTCGCGCGCCTTCTCGGCCTCCGACTTCTCGTCGACCGCCATGAAGTAGATCCAGGCGCCATCGCCGGACCACGAGATCGAACTCACGGGCTTCGGGTGTTCGCTCACGGCGCCGGCCTCGCCGCCGCGGGTCGGCATCACGAACACCTGGTTGTGTTCCGTGTCGTGCCGGTTCGCGACGAAGGCGATGCGCGAGCCGCCGGGCGACCAGCGCGGGCTCGATTCGCCGCCCTCGCCGTTCGTCATGCGCGTCGTGCCGGAGCCGTCCATCGCGACGCGCCAGATGTGGGAAACGGTGCCGTTGGCTTCCCAGTTCGTGTCCGTCCTCACGTACAGCACCTCCGATCCGTCCGGCGATATCCGGGGGTCGGAGAGACCGGGGATGTCGATGAGGTCCACGATCGTCATCGCGCGGCGCTGGCCGGAGGCGGGGGCGGCGGAGACGAGAACGGCGAGGATTCCAAGTCCGAGGATGCGGCGAGACATGGCAGACTCCTGCGGTTGGCGGTGGCCCGTCGCGGTACATCGATGTTGGTGAGGTTGTCCCCGGGTGACAAGAGCCTCGCGCCGTACTCCGGCAGGCGCAGGGCGTTGAGCGGGTGCTAGGCGGTCGCGTCGCGGAGGGCGGCGAGGTGTTCGTCGGTGAGGCCGTCCATCTCGAACGTCGAGACGCCGGCGGCGCCCGCCTCGCGCGCGGTCGCGACAGCCTCCGCCAGCGCGGGAGGATCGAGCGCGGGCAGGTAGAGTCCCGCGTTGAGCGGCCTTGCTTCTCCCACCCCGGCGGTGGAGGCCGCGGCCTCGAGGGCCGCGATCCCCTCGCGCACGCCCTCGCCGATCCAGGGGATGTCCTCCAGGTAGAAACTCTGGTAGAGCATCGGGAAGAAGCGGTCGAGGGGCCACCGGTCCCAGTCCTGGCGGACCAGCGTGCGGGCGATGGAAGGGGTCGGGAAGACGGCGGCCGTGATGGGCTTTCCGTGCTCGTGGGCGGCCTCGGCGAGTTCGCTCACGGCGCCCGTCACCGAGTCCCACCGGAAGCGGCGCCAGGCCTCGTCGGCGGGCGGGTCGGGAATCTCCAGCGGATCCCTCCCGTCCAGGGCGCGAAACTGTTCGCGGCACACGTCGCAGTAGCAGAAGTCGAACTCCGGGTGCTCGACATCCTGTACGAGGTCGTAGGTCTCCCAGAGCGCGCGGGGGAGGATGACGTCGCAGTGGCGCACATAGTCGAGGTGGACGCCGTCCACCGCCGGGTGGGCGGCGAGATCCGCGATGCGTCCGCGGAGGTATTCGCGCACGGGTCCGCGCGAAGGGCAGACCCACTTGTAGTACCCGACGTAGGGAGGGTGATCGAGCGAACTCTCCAGGTTGCGGCTCACCGTGAACCACTCCGGATGGTTCTCGTGCACCCAGGCGTCGCCGTTGCGGTTCATCGTCCAGAACCAGCGGTGGTACTCGAGTCCCTCCGCGCGGGCCGCTCCCGAGACGAGATCGACATCGCCGCCGCCCACGAGGACCGCGTGGAAGCCGGCCTCGCGCAGTCTGCCGAACCGCTCGCGCCAGGCGGCGTCGTCGCGGTCGCGGTTCCCGTGCACCCACGTCCACAGCGTGAAGGGCGCCTGCGGATCGGGCGGGAATGCGCAGGCGGGGAGCGCCGCCCCCAGCGCCGCCGCGCCGCCGGTGGCCCGGATGAACTCTCTGCGCCTCACGGCGACACCTCGCGGTCGGCGACGAAACGCACGACGCCCCACTTCTCGGGTATGTGCATGTCGATCTCGCCCTGCGGCGACCAGACCCAGTTGTCTTCGGGATGGTCGCTCCAGTCCACAGGCTCCCGCAACTTTCGGTATTGTCCGTCCATGACCGTGAGCGGCCACTGCACGCGCGAGAAGTTCACGCGCCAGACGTCGCCGGGGCGGGGGGGGGTGACCGCGATGTCGGCG
>VXMQ01000204.1 GCA_009841015.1 Candidatus Palauibacter denitrificans
CCCCCCCCCGCCCCCCCCCCCGCGGCCCCCCCGACCTCACCACCCCCCCCGCCCCCCCCCCCCGCCCCCCCCCCCCCCCCCCGCCCCCCCCCGCACCCCCCCCCCCCGCCCCCCCCCCCCCCCCCCCCCCCCCCCCCCGGCCACCGCCCCCCCCCGGGGGGGGGGGGGCGCCCGGACTGCTATGCGGCGGCCGGCCGGGCCGGCGATGCCACGGCGAGCGCGCGGTCGAGGTCCTCGACGATGTCGTCGATGTGCTCGATGCCCACGGAGAGCCGGATCGTCTCCGGACGCACGCCGACGCTGAGCTGCTCTTCCTCGGTGAGCTGCCGGTGCGTCGTGGATGCCGGGTGGCACGCCAGCGACTTGGCATCCCCGATGTTCACGAGCCGCTTGAACAGCTCGAGCGCGTCGTAGAACTTCACGCCCGCCTCGAAGCCGCCCTTCACCCCGAAGGTCAGGATCCCCGAGGCCCGGCCGCCCAGGTACTTCAGGGCCAGCTCGTGGTACGGATCGCCCGGCAGTCCGGCGTAGCTCACCCACTCCACGACCGGGTGGTCCTCCAAGTGCTTCGCCACCGCCAGCGCGTTCTCGGAGTGGCGCTCGATGCGGAGGTTCAGTGTCTGGATCCCCTGGATGATCTGGAACGCGTTGAAGGGCGAGATCGCCGACCCCGTGTTGCGCAGCGGCACCGTGCGCGCCCGCCCGATGTAGGCGGCCGGCCCCAACGCCTCCGTGTAGACGACGCCGTGGTAGCTGGGTTCCGGCGTCGTGAACTGCGGATAACGGCTCGCCTGCTCTGTCCATGGGAATTTCCCGGAATCGACGATGGCGCCGCCGAGCGAGTTGCCGTGGCCGCCGATGTACTTCGTCAGCGAGTGCACCACGATGTCGAACCCGTGATCGATCGGCTTGAGGAGCGCGGGCGTGGCGACCGTGTTGTCCACGATGGTGGCGACGCCGTGGGCGTGCGCCACGTCGGCCACCGCCGCGAGGTCCACGATGTTCCCCGCCGGGTTCCCGATGCTCTCGACGAACACCGCCTTCGTGCGGTCATCGATCAGCTTCGCCAGATCGTCCGGGCCGTCGCCCTCGGCGAAGCGCACTTCGATCCCCAGTTGCGGCAGCATGTGGGCGAAGAGCGTGTACGTGCCGCCGTACAACTGGGGCACCGAGACGATGTTGTCCCCCGCGGCGGCCAGATTGAGGACCGAGTAGTTGACGGCCGCGCTGCCGGAGGACAGCGCAAGCGTCGCCAGGCCGCGCTCGAGCTGGGCAAGCCGCTCCTCCAGCACGGCCTGTGTGGGGTTCATGATGCGGGAGTAGATGTTGCCTTCGACCTCGAGGTTGAAGAGGTCCGCGCCGTGCTGCGCGTCGTCGAACTCGTACGCCACGGTCTGGTACAGCGGCACCGCGACCGCGTGCGTGGTGGGCTCGGACTCGTATCCGAGGTGGATCGCTACAGTTTCGTCTCTCATGGGTCTCCGTCTTCTTTCCGATTGAGCCCGGTCTCCCGGGCGGTGAATATCCGCGCGCAGAATTCCGCATTGGCCAGACAGGCGCCGGCCGCGCCCCGGACGCCGTTGTGCGCGACCACGGTCATTGCGAGGTCGTGCGGCGGCGCGGCGCGGATCCTGCCCACGCTCGCCGCCATCCCGCCGGCCGCGCCGATGTCCAGGCGCGGCTGCGGACGGTCCGGCTCCGGCCGCACGACGAGCGGCCGGTCCGGGAGCGAAGGAAGGCGCGGCAGCGATAGCGGGGCCCGGAAATCCTCCAGCGCCCGGGCCGCATCCCGGGGAGTGGCCGGCGAGGCGAACTTCAGGAAAACGTTGGCCGTGTGCCCGTCGAGCACCGGAACTCGATTGACGCTTACTGCCACGTCAATCTCCGTCCCCAGGATCTTGTTCAGCTCCGGTTCGATCTTCTCCTCTTCACCGGGAATCCAGGGGATCGTGTTCCCCTCGATCTGAACGGAACCGACCCCGGTGAGGCCGGCGCCCGTCACCGCCTGGAGGGTGACGACCGTCGCGGTCTCGATCCCGAAGGCGTCCTGCAGGGGCGCCAGGGCCAGCGCCAGCCCCGCGACCACGCAGTTCGGGTTGGCGATGAGGCGGCCTCCCCCTTCCGACCAGGGCTGTCCGGCGGCGAGGGCCAGCGCCTGGGGGTTGACCTCCGGCACCAGCAGCGGCACGTCCGGTCTCAGCCGGTGCGCCGAGGCGTTCGTGCTCACGATGTGTCCGGCTCCCGCGAGCGCCGGCTCGAGTTCGCGCGCCACGCCCGATGGGAGCGCCGAGAGCGCGATCCGGCACTCGGGCGGTTCCGTGGCGACGCGGAGCGGCAGGTCCGCGGCCTCCGCTGGAGGATCTCCGCCGAGGCTCCAGCGGACCGCGTCGCCGTACCTCTCCCCCGCGCGCCTCGCGGACGCCGCGACCGAGGCGAGCCGGAGGGAAGGGTGTCCGTCCAGCATGCGGACGAGCCGCTGCCCGACGATCCCGGTCGCGCCGAGGACGGCCACCGGCACGCGTTCATTCGATGGTTGGGTCACGCGCATCGGGCGCGCTCCTCTCGGCCATGGCCGGTGTCGGGCGGCGGGTCGTTCCTGCCGACCCAGGTGCCCGTCCCGCCCGGGGCCGCCACCCTGAACGGGACCCGGTGACGCTCGGCGAAGCTCAGCGCCCGGTCCTGAACGACGCCGGCGCCCGTTCGCCGGGCCTCGCTCCACGATGTCCGGCGGATCGGCCTGACGTGCGGGAACCGTTTCGGGTCGGCCGGGAAGATCCCATCCACATCCTTGACGAGACGGACCTCCGCCGCGCCGAGCGCGTGCGCGAGGAAGAGCGCCGTAAGGTCCGAGCCGCCTCGTCCCAGCAGCGAAGTGATGCCCGTGGAGTCGACGCCCACGAATCCCGGAAGGACGATCACGTCGTGGGTGGCCAGGGCCGTCTCGATCGCGTGAGCGTCCACGTCCACCGGCTCCGCGGCCCGCAGCGGCCCCTGGGTGCGGATCGGCAAGCGCGAGAACGACATTCCCACCGCACGCACGCGCGCCGTCACCAGGGCGAGGTGCAGCAGAGCGACGGACGCTTCCTCCCCGGTCGCCAGGAGCGACCCGATGAGATCGTCCGGAACCGACGGCGCAACTTCGCGCGCCGCGGAGAGGAGATCGTCGGTGGTGTCCCCCATGGCCGACACGACGGCGACGACCTTCGCGCCCCCGGCGACTTCAGCGCGGATCTCCTCGACCGCCAGCCGGTATGCGGCCGGACGCGCCAGCACGGATGAACCGAATTTGAGTACGTGAACGCGGCGAACTTCGCGCAATGAAACGCCTCCCCCCGAGTCGCGGTTCACACTCAGCGGACTCCGGAGAAGCGACGCCCTGACAACAGCGGCCGCGCAGGCAAAGCGCAGCGGGCGACTCATCTACCAACGGATCACATCCGTCGCAGGAGTTGGCACATCAGTGGAAGAGCCACCTTCCACAGGTTGCCCCGGTGTCTTCGGGCCTGTCCCTCGACCGGTCTCGATGAGCGTTGAGGGCGCGGAGGCTACAGGGTCGTGGACCGCGAGTCAAGTTTTGCCCGAAGAGCCGTGGAGAAGCGCCCGTGCGCGTTTCTTGACGCGTGTGCCCGGAGCCGGCAGGTTCGGCCGCTGCTCATCGAGACCGGCTGAGGGACGGGCCCTTTGAAGCCGGGGCAACCGGGGCGCGCGTGGTTACACGCCTGCCCAGCGGTGCCAACTCCTGCGGACCCTGGGGGTCCGAGAGATGAGGGTCGCCCCCGCGCGGGTCGGTCGGCTGCTCCGGAGTTGGCGTCGCGAACCACAAACGCGAACCGAACGGAGAGACAGCTTGAACGCCGTGCTGCCAGAAGGCCGAAGGGGCACCGTCGCGATGCCGGCGGAGTGGAGCCCGGAACTGAGGCGCGGGACCGACGCCCGTTTCCGGGTGCGCTATGAACTCGCCGGCCTCGAAGGCGCCCCGCTGCTCGTCGCGATGGGCGGCATCTCCGCCGACCGCCACATCTGTGCCAACCTCCCGGACCCGGCGCCCGGCTGGTGGAGGAAGCTGGCGGGCCCGGGCCTGGCCATCGACACGAACCGCTGGCGACTGCTCGCGATCGACTTTCTCGGATCTCCCGGGACGCTCGAATCGACGGGGTCCGGCGACCCTTCGAAGGGTCCTTCGCCGGATCGGATTCATCTCACGCCCGGAGACCAGGCCGACGCCGTCGCGGTTGCGCTCCGACACCTCGGCGTCGAACGGGCGCACCGCATGCTGGGCGCTTCGTACGGGGGGATGGTCGCGCTGGCCATGGGGATCCGCCATCCCGCGCGCCTCGACGGCGTCGTTCTGATCGGCGCGGCGCACCGCGGCCATCCGCAGGCCATCGGCATCCACGCGGTGCAGCGCTGGATCGTCGAGTTCGCGCTCCGGCACGGCCGGGGGAGCGAAGGCGTGGCTCTCGCCAGGGCGCTGGCGTTCACGACCTACAAGTCCGCGGCCGGGCTGGACGCCCGCTTCCCGCACGACTGGGAGTGGGAGGACGGCGCTCCGGTCTACGCCGTCGGCCGCTACCTGGAGAAGCAGGGACGGGAGTTTGCGGAACGGTTCGAGGCAGAGACCTATCTGACGCTGTCCGCTTCGGTCGACCTGTGCGACCTGCGTCCGGAGGACCTCGGCGTCCCTGCCTGGCTCATCGGGTGGGAGGAGGACACGCTGGTCCCGCCCTGGCTGCTCCGGGAGACGGCAAGCCGGATGGGCGCGCCTTCGCACCTGCGGGTTCTGAACTCCGACGCCGGGCACGACGCGTTTCTGCTCCACGCGCCCGACTACCAGGAAGCCCTTCGGACGTCGCTCTCGGCCCCGGCGCGGGGTTTGCCGCAGACTGCCGGGAATGCGCGCGCGGCCGGTTGACTCGCGGGTTCAGTCGGATTGGGGAGCGCGCACCGGAAGCCGAACGTGCGAGGGATATCCCGCCGAGTGCAGCACCGTGTTGCACGCCGTCCGCATGCGCGTGCCGGTCCCGACGTCTTCCCCCGTGTTGAGGTTGCGGCTGAAGCGGGGGAAACAGCTGCTCGTCACCTGCAGCCGGATCCGATGGCCGGCCCGGAACACGTGGCTCATCGGGTAGAGCCGAATCCGGAACCCGGTAGCTTCGTTCGGCTCCAGAAGCTCCGTTCGGTCCAGCCCGCCGCGATACCTCGCCCGCAGGATTCCCTCCGTGAGGACGAATGACCCTCCCGCCGGATCGACGTCCGTGATCCGCGCCACGAAGTCCGTGTCGCGCGCCGAAGACTCCGCGTAGAGCACGACCTCGACCGGCCCCGTCACCTCGAGGTCGTCCTCCAGGGCCCGCGACGTGTAGACGAGCACGTCCGGCCGCCGCTCGAGCGACGCCTGCTCGACGGGGCCCGCCCGCATCGGCGTCTCGGCGTGGGTCGTGATCAGCCGGGAAGAGAGATTGCCCCCGAGCGACGGAGCCGGATCGCGCGGATCGTACTCGAAGCGGTCCGGCGGCTCGTCCCCCGGCGGCTCCGGATCGAGCCAGGCGTCGTCATCCCGGTTCGCGCGCCCGTGGCTGTGCAGGTACCAAGGCACGTCCTTCGTCCCCGGCGGCGGCCACTCCGCGCCCTCCCGCCACCGGTTGGCGCCCGTCGTGAACCAGCGCAGCGGCGGGTCCTCGCCGATCCCGTCATCCACGCCGCGAAGCTGCCAGTCGAACCAGCGCCGCTCCTCCTCACGCACGTCCACCCAGGCGTCGGGTCCAAAGTCGAGCTCGCCGACCGTCCTCGTCTCCGGGATTTCGTGCGACCAGGGCCCGATGAGCGTCCGGCTTTGCGCGCGGGCGCGGGAAGTCCCGGCTCCCGCCGTCATCCCCTCGTGGATGCGGAGGGCCGACCCCGGATACGCGTCGTACCACCCGCCCTGCTGAAAAACCGGCGCCGTGATGCGGCCGTACTGATCCGTGACTCCGAGGCGCCGCCAGTACTCGTCCCGCGTCGGGTGTTCCAGCCACTCCCGCCAATACGGGATCTTCCGCCCGATCGCGCGCTCGTCCATCTCGATGATCGGCAGGTGGGCCCAGAACTTCGGGTTCTGAAAGAGGCGGGCGGCCTGCGGGCCGGTCACGGTCGCGAGGTTCGTCTCCCAGATCGCGGCCGCGCCGAGCGAGAGGAGCAACTGGAAGGCGCCGCCGAGGTAGTGGCAGTCCCCGAAATGGTCGTCGCAGATCACGTGCGGCGCCATGCAGGTGAGGCGCGGACTTCCGAGCGGCGCGCTGAGCCACTGCGTGAGACCGCCGTAGCTGCGCCCCCACATCCCGATCTTCCCGTCGCACCACGCCTGCCCCGCCAGCCACTCCAGGGTGTCGTACCCGTCCTCGATCTCGGGGAGATACGCGTGGAATACGCCCTCGGACCCGAATCGGCCGCGGCAGTCCTGAACGACGAACGCGTACCCGCGCTCCGCCCACCAGACGCCCTTCTCGATGAACACGTCCCGCCCGCTCTCGTAGGGCGTCCGTGTCAGGATGGTGGGGAAGGGGCCTCCGGAAGCGGGCAGATAGACGTCCGCCGAGAGCCGCACCCCGTCCCGCATCCGCCCCCGAAGCCCATGAAGAAGCCGCACCTCCCGCAGGGGCTCGTTCACGCTAGGTCGGGATGGCGGCGAGGACTTCGGCCGGTTCGGCCCGCACGGTGTAGTCGGGGTCGGCGGAGGCGTAGACGATGGTTCCCGAGCGGTCGATGACGAAGGTCGACGTGAGCGGGAGTTCCCAGGACTCGTCGCCGTTGAAGCGGGCGAGGTCGATGCCGAGCCCGTCGCGGTACAGCGTTCGCAGGTTGCCGTCGACGGTGAACGTCAGGCCGTAGTCGCGGGCGACGCCGAGCCCGAAGTCGAGCAGGACGTCGAACTCAATGCCGTCCTCCTCGATCCAGCCGCGGGCGAATTCCGGAAGCTGGGGAGAGAGCGTCACGAGGCGAGCCCCCTTCGCCGTGATCTCGGGGAGAACCGATTGAAGAGCAGCCTGCTCCTCGCGGCAATAGGGTCACCAGCGACCGCGGAAGAAGCTGAGCACCACGGGCCCCCGCTTGAGGAGCGTCGCGAGCCGGACCGTGGGGCCCGCCACGCTCGGCCGCGCGAAGAGCGGCGCCCGGTCGCCCACTCCGGGGATTCGGTCGAGGATGCCGGCACTCCGCAGCGCCTCGGTGCCGGCGTTCATGACCGCCGTGGCGGCGGCGGGGCGCACGGCCTCCTTCTCGTCGCGGATCCCGGCGAGTCGCCGGTTGAGCGGCCCGCTCACGGCATCCCGGCGCGCAGGCGCCGCTCCCAGAAGTCGAGCTGGGCGGTGCGGAGTTCGCTTTCCGCCTCGACCGTCGGCCCCAGCACGAGATGAGCCTCGGAATCCCGCGTGTAGATCGGCCACGGAGGCAGTCCGGAGCCGTTCGGGTCGCCGTTCGCGGCGAAGTTCACCCAGTAGGAGGACATCGTCTGCGCCAACTGTCGGTCGACCGCCTCCCGTTCGCCGGGACCGACGTTGCCGAACGCGTACACGATCTCGGCCGCGTGGTACGACTTGAGATAGTCCTTTGCGGGTCCCGGCGGCTCATGCGTGAAGTAGTAGAGCCAGGCATCGGCGCCGGCGGCTTCCGACGCCCGCGCCCATGTGCGCATCTGGATGCCGAACAGCGCGTCGCCGCGGCTTCGCATGAAGGCGTCGAAGATCTCGTCCTCCTCCTTCACGGGATAGGCGGCGTCAAAGCTCTCCGCATCGTCGCCGACACGGCCGGACACCCACTCGCGCCATGCGTCGAGCGTCTCCGGCACCGACCTCGGGGACGAGAGCGAGGTCATCTCGTCCGCGTTGAACCCGACGAGCACCGGGACGTTGTTGTGCGTTCCCTCGGCGAAGGCCGTCGTCACGTCCGTCGGCAACACCCAGCCGTCCACGTTCTCCGCCGTCCTGAAGCCGCGCCCGGTCGGCGTGTCGAGCCCCGCCATCACGCTGGCGGCGGAGAGCCTCCGCATCTCCTCAAGGGTCTCCGCCCCGAGCGCGCCGAGGAACGCCGCCCCGATCGCCTCGGCGGAGCGTCCGCCCTCCGGCGCCTCCGAAAGGCGCATCATGGGACCGAACCGTCCCCCGCTCTGCCCGATGGCGCGGTGGAAGAGTCCGGCCGCCAGCGGCGTTACCATCAGCGTGTTCACGCTCCACGAGCCGGCCGACTCGCCGAAGATCGTCACGCGCTCCGGATCCCCGCCGAAGCCCGCGATGTTGTCGCGCACCCACTCGAGCGCCGCGACCTGGTCGAGGACGCCGTAGTTGCCGGACGAGCCGTGTTCCGATTCGGCCGAGAGAAGCGGATGCGCGAGGTAGCCGAACGGTCCGAGCCGGTAGTTGATCGTGACGACGACGGCGCCCTTCGCCGCCAGCGCCGTCCCGTCGTAGATGCCGGTGGAGCCGGACCCCCGCGTGAGCGCGCCTCCGTGGATCCAGACCATGACCGGCCGCCGCTCCGAGGCGTCGGCGGCCCCGGTCCAGACGTTCAGGTACAGGCAGTCCTCCGCCGTCGGGGCGGGGGGACCTCCGAAGAACGAACCGGCGCCGTATGGAGTCTGCATGCACTCCGGGCCGAAGCTGTGCGCGCGCAGCGTCCGCTGCCCCCACCCTTCGATCGGTTGCGGCGGCTTCCAGCGCCGGTCCCCCACCGGCGGCGCCGCGAACGGAATCCCCTTGTAGGCGCGGATGCCGTCGATCAGGACGCCATCGACGTTCCCGCTCGCGGTCTCGACGCGGGTGTCCTGCGCCTGCAGCGGCATCCCGAGGCCACCGGCGGCCAGAGCGACGAGCAGGCCACGGGCCAATGTGCGGGCCGGATGAGCGCGAGAGTCACGACGCATGCGATGCTCCGGGGTCACGAGGGAGGCGAGGGGCTGGCGGGGGGCGGCATCTCCCCGTCCCAGCGGAAGCGCTTGAGTGAGATGCGTCCCCACTTGTCGAACTCCACGCCTTCGTTGGCCAGCAACTGGTACTGGATCATCTCGGAATACGAGTCGCCGCGAGGGCTGATCTCGCCGCGCGCGTTGATCACCCGGTGCCATGGAAGTGGCCGGTCGGAAGCGTAGAGCGCGTAGCCCACGAGACGGGCCTGCCCGCCGAGTCCGGCGAGTTGCGCGACCTGCCCATATGTGGCGACGCGACCGGCGGGAATCCGGGCGACGACATTGCAGATGCGCTCGTGGAGGTCCGAAGCCATGGCTGTCCGTCGTTCGTCAGGTGGGCGCGCCCGAGCGCTCGTTGGCGTGGACGCGGCGCTTCCAGTTCCACCACTTGAGGAATTCGCGCTCGGGCCTCTCCGTCTCCGCGAAGTAGACCGCGCACCGGAACACGTAGAGCACGCACGGGTCCATGCGCACGCCGCGCCTCGCGGAGAGTCGCTCGTAGAGTTCGTTCGGGTCGCGTCCCAGGAGGTCCTCGACCCGGCGGATGCCGAGTTCGGTCAGGTCGCGGGCGATGCTCGGCCCGACGCCGGGGATTCCCTGCAACTCCTGCGTATCGTCTGGGGCGGAACCGGGTGTCACTCGCTCACTCGCTCGGTGGCACGGCGTGGCGTCATCTTCGAGATCCTTGCCGGACGCGTGAATCTTGGGGGGAAGGCGCCACTGGACAAATCCCGTCCTTCCCGATGCGGATTTCGGTGGGTCCGGTCAGCCTGCGGGTGGGCTCGCGAACTTCCCGGCGAAGAGGATCGTGCCCGAGAGGCGTTCCCGGATGAAGAACAGGAACGGACGGTCGGCCCGAACGATGGGACCGGCGCTCGTCACCACAATGACCCCGGTGGCGGCGGCCGCCTCGGTGCCCTCTTCGTTGACCTCGACCCAGGACTTCTGCTTCACGCTCGAGATCCAGAGGCCTCCGGCCGGCGAGAGTCTTGAGAGATCCGCCCGGTGATCGAACGCGTCGACCATGCCGAGCGCCCTCAGATCGTCGTTCAAGGTACGTTCGCGGGCCATCCGAAAGCGCGGGAGGAAGAGCGAAACATCGGTCTCGCGGAAGCTGTCGGCGATCTCCTCCCATTGCGCCGCGTCGAGAGACGCAGCGAGTTCGTCCACGCTCACGTCCGGCGCTGGAAGGAGGACCGTCATCGAGAACGCGCTGCCCCCGTACGGCAGGTCCACGGCCTGGAATCGGGCGTTCTCCTGATAGGGGAAGTCTCTCCGCAGGCTCATGAGCGGCACGGCCCGCGTGGATCCGTCATCCAGGTGGAAACGCTCGCTTCGCGTGTCGGACGGATCGAACTGGAACGTCCACGGAGCCTTGAAGTAGATCGCGTTGATCAGATACATGACGACGCCGCCGGGGATCGCCGCGGGAACGATGTCTTCGATTCGGCCGTTCGTCGCGGCTCTCACCCACTCGTTGATCCGGACGGACGCCGAAGGATCCGCGAAGTCGAGTTCCGCCACCTCGGCCTTGAAGCTCCCGCGCACGGCGGTCAGGAAGTCCGCATGCACCGGGAAGCCCTGCCGGGTCCACACCGAGTTCCCGACGGCCGTCTCGACGGCCGGGTCGAGGCCGACGAGGAGTTCCAGCAGCGACGCGTAGGCGGCGTTAATGTCGTCCTCGGCGAGGTCCCCGAACCCCAGCACGTCGCGCATCTGGCTCCAGGTCACCCCGGCAGCCCCGTTCATGGTCATCCCGAGCGCCATGGACGCCGAGAAAGGCGACAGGAACAGATTGTCGCCGGGCTGGTTGGCCTGCGCGAGGAGACGGAAGGCGAACCGGTTACCCGCCCCGATGACCTCGACTTCAGCAGCGCTCAACGCACGCGGAAGCCGGTTGATCTCGTCCACGCCCCCGCGCGGGTCCGTGGGCGATTCGCCGCATCCCGCGGCGGCGAGCAGGAGAACGGTCCGCAGGCCGATGAACCGAAGGCGGCGCGCGCCGGATCGGGCGCGGGGACGCCCGGATGCGGACGTTCTCGCCTCGGTCATTGTCGCTCCCCGGCGTTCCGTGAACGGTAGCCCGGCAGATCGCCGGGGTCTGGAGATAAGACGATCCGACGCGCCCGGATGTGACGGACCGCGCGCTTGCGTCCGCGGATAACGAGCCGTTGAATCCGTTGGAAGTCCGCGGCAAACCCTGCGTCGGCGCCGAGAGCGGTGAGGCGCATCGTTGCGAGCAAGAGGTGCTACGAACAGCCATGAACGATACGGCACATCATCGGATTCCGCGTGTCCGCCCGGCGGCGTCCATCATGGTGGCGCTGGCAGCCGGTTTCACGGCCTGCTCCGGAGATGGAGACGCGCCTCCGGGGCCGGTCGCCGACGGCCGGAGCGCGGCGGGCGCCGGCACCGCCCTCCATCGATTTGCGCCGGACCCGGCCCATCCCCGGGAGGCCCGCGAGCCGGAGCACGAGGTGCGGATCGAGACGGATCTCATGGTGCCGATGCGTGACGGGGTTCGCCTCGCGACGGACCTCTATCTGCCGGCCGAGCCCGCCGACCGGGGCGACCGCCTTCCGGTCGTCATGATCCGGCTGCCGTACGACAAGGCATCCTATGGGGCCGGCGCGATCTCTCCGGCGCGGTTCTTCGCGGGACACGGATACGCCGTCGTCGTCCAGGACGTGCGCGGCAAGTACGCGTCGGAAGGGGAATATCTTCTCTCCGCGGCGGACCGGGAGGACGGCTATGACGCCGTCGAGTGGGCCTCGACGCAGCCCTGGTCGAACGGAAGGGTCGGGACCTTCGGCTGCTCCTACCTGGGGGAGAACCAGACGCAACTCATGGCGCAGCGCCACCCGGCGCACGCCGCGGCGATCCCCCTGGCGGCCGGCGGGTCGGTCGGATCGGCCGGCGGGCGGTACGGCTACTTCGGCATCTTCGAGGGGGGCGCCTTCGGGCTCTCCGCGAGTTTCGGCTGGTTCCGCGGCAACGGCCGGAAGCGGCCGGGGGGCGAGCCGCCTCCCCCCGTCGAGATGTTCGCCGCGCTCCGCGAGCTTCCCACCATCGACCTCATGCGGAAGTACGGTCCGCCCGACCGGGACACGGACTGGGAAGAGGTGATGAGCACGCCGCTCGCCGACGAATGGTGGGACGGACTCGGATACCTGAGCGACGCCGACCGGTTCGACACCCCGGCGCTGCACGTGAACTCGTGGTACGACCTCGGCGCCAACGAGACGCTCCAGCAGTGGCGGATGATGCAGGACAACGCGGTGAGCGACCGGGGCGGCGCGCACCAGTACGTCATCCTCTCTCCCACCAGCCATTGCATGTCCGAGAGGGCGACGGAAAACACGGTGGTCGGGGAGGTCGACTTCGGCGACGCCCGCCTGCCGTACCGTTCCCTCTATCTTGCCTGGTTCGACCACTGGCTGAAGGGCGTCGACAACGGGATCGTCGACATCCCCCGGGTCCACTACTACGTGATGGGCCGGAACGAATGGGCCTCCGCCGACACGTGGCCGCCCGCCGGCTCCGAGATGACCCGCCTCTACCTCCGCAGCGGGGGCAACGCGAACACGAGGTTCGGCGACGGCGTCCTCTCCGCCGAAGCCCCCGGCGAGGAACCGCCCGACCGGTTCACCTTCGATCCGGCGGACCCCGTCCCCTCCCGCGGCGGATCCGTCTGCTGCACCGGGAATCCCGACGACCAGCCGGGCGCCTTCGACCAGTCGGATATCGAGGAACGCGAGGACGTCCTCGTGTACACCGGCGATCCGGTGGGCGAGGGCGGCCTCGAGATCGCGGGTCCGCTCGACGCGCGACTCTACGTGAGTTCGAGCGCCCCGGACACCGACTTCACCGTGAAGCTGCTCGACGTCCATCCCGACGGACGGGCCATCAACATCGTCGAGGGCATCATGAGGGCCCGCTACCGGGACGGGTACGAGGAACCCGTGATGATGGAGGAGGGAGAGGTCTATCCGGTCCGGGTGGACCTCCATTCCGTGGCGCACCGGTTCGCGCCCGGCCACCGCGTGCGGATCGAGGTCTCGAGTTCCAACTTCCCCCGCTTCGACCGCAACCTGAACACGGGTGGCAACAACTATGACGAGACGGAGTGGGAGGTGGCGGAGAACATGATCCACCACGCCGGCGATCAGGCATCGCACATCGTCCTGCCGGTAATGGGGAGAGGCGGATGACCCAATCCGGATCGCCCCCCCGGGGCTCTCGTCCCGACCTCGACGAAGCGGTCGAAACGTGGTCGCGCATGAACGATGCCTCGATCCTGCGCAGCGTCGCGGCCGTCATCCTGGGGTTCGTCGTGCTGACGCTGGGCTCCGTGCTCACCGGCCGGCTGCTGCTGTCGCTGTTCGGGGTCGACCCGGGGATGGCCCCCGGTGCCGCGTTCATCTTCACGAGCCTCGGCGTGCGCCTCGCCGTCACCGTTCTGGCAGGCTTCCTCGCGGCCCTGGCCGCTCCGCGCGCCCCTCGGCTCCACGCCGGCGTCCTGGCGGCGATCCTCGTCTTCTTCAGCCTCGCCTCCCTCGCCGGCCTCTCGGCGTCCGGCGACCCGTACGGACCCGCATGGTACCCCATCGCGATGCTCGTCATCGGCCCCGCCGGCGTCCTCATCGGCGGGTCCCTCCGCCCCCGTCGCCGTTGATGCGGACCCCTGGGGAAAGGTTGGAAATGCGAATCGAAACGCTGGCGGTGAAGACGGGCATGGACCCGGACGGGGCGAGTCGGGCGATCGCGCCCCCGATCACGCTCTCGACCACCTTCGAGCGCGGGGAGGACGGGTCGTACCCCGGGGGGTTCGACTACTCCCGCAGCGGGAACCCGAATCGGGCGTTGCTGGAAGCGGCGCTGGCCGCGCTGGAGGGTGGGCCGGAAGCCGTCGCGTTCCCCTCGGGGATGGCGGCCACGTTCGCCGTCATCTTCTCGCTTGCGCCGGGGGATCACGTCGTCGCCGCGGACGACGCGTATTACGGAACCGGCGTTCTCCTGCGGGATTCGTTCGCCGAACGCGGCATCGAGGCGAGCTTCGTCGACATGACCGACCTCGACGCCGTCCGGGCCGCCATGCGGCCGAACACCCGCCTCGTATGGATGGAGACGCCGTCGAACCCGCTCATCCGCATCTCCGACATCGAGGCGATCGCCGGCATCGCGCGGGAAGGCGGGGCGATCTCGTGCTGCGACAACACGTGGGCGACGCCACTCCTGCAGCGACCGCTGGATCTCGGCGTGGATCTCGTCATGCACTCCACGACCAAGTACTTCGGCGGCCACAGCGACGTGACCGGAGGCGCGGTGATCGTGCGCGAGGCGGGCGGGACGCTCGAGGCGCTGCGGAAGATCCAGAAGGACGGCGGCCTCGTGCCCTCGCCCTTCGACGCCTGGCTCACGAGACGCGGCCTCGAATCCCTCGCCGCGCGCATGGCCATGCACTGCGCCAACGCGATGGAGCTTGCCCGCTTCCTCGACGCCCACCCGCGCGTCGAACGGGTCCACTATCCGGGACTGGAGGACGATCCCGGACACGCCCTTGCCACGCGTCAGATGTCCGGCTTCGGCGGCATGCTGTCCTTCGACGTCGCGGGCGGCCGGGACGAGGCGTTCGCGGTCGCGGCCAACGTGAAGGTCATCGCCCGGGCCACGAGTCTCGGGGGGACGCACTCCCTCATCGAGCACCGGGCGTCCGTGGAAGGTCCGGCGACGCGGGCCCCGGAGAACCTCCTCCGCATGTCCGTCGGCCTCGAACACCCTGACGACTTGAAAGAGGACCTGGACCGGGCCCTCGCCGCCTCCGCCTGAGTCCCCCCCTGGGCGCCTGAGTCGCCTCCACCGGGCTCAGCGGCTGTGCCTCGCAGCCGCCCAAGACGTTCCCGCGGGAACGTCTCAGCTCTTCAGCGCGCGACGCCAGTCGGTGAAGATCCGCTCGCCCGCCGGGCGGAGTCCTGCGTGGCGCCCCGATTCGAGGAGTGCTTCGACGAGAGTCGGTGCGTAACCCCGGCTGCAGGTGAGGAGGGCTGCGTCGTCCCACCAGGTAACGATCTGACAGGGGACGTGGAGAATCGGGCCCTGGGTCAGGAACGGCCGGGCGCGCACCGGGTCGAGGAGGTCGAGATCGGTGACGCTCTCCAGCACTTCCGGGACCGCGTCGCCCAGCAAGGCGAGCCAGCAGTAGGAGTCGGTGGTGTCCGTGTAGTGCGGGCCGTCCGGCATGGCGGGCGCCGCGCCGGGGCCGACGTGCCAGATCGAGGCCTGGGTCCCGTTCATCCGGTTGATCATCAGCCCGTCGCGGATCGCGACTTCTCCCGGCGTGCGGGGCACGTCGAGGCCAAACGGTCGCACGGTCCGGATGTCGCGGTGCTGGGCGTCCCAGCGCGCGCGGTGGCTGAGGTCGATGAGGCAGGCCTGGCGCAGGGCGTCGGCGGGGGCGCGGTCGGATTCGTAGTCGAGCACCACGTTCCAGCCGGCCCGGCGCTCGGTGCGGGCGGGCGCAGCGTCGAAGCGGACCGGAGACCGGCGATGGGCCGCGGGCGCCGGCTGCGATGGCGCCCCGCCGGACCGGGGCGGGCGCCCTTCGGGGGCGGTCCGGAGGCGCTGCCCTTTCGGATCGTAGAAATGGGGCGGCACCACGGTCGCGGTCGAACGCACGGTCCGCCCGCCCAACGACTCGTACAGGTCGAGCGCCCGGCCCCGATCCGCCAGCCGGTCCTCGACGAGCGCGAGTCCGTACTGCCAGCCCAGCGTCTCGCTGTGCCGCGTCGTACAGACGAAACCGGCGATCCGGTCTCCGTCCACGACGAGCGCCCCGTCCTCGGGGCGGTGGACCATGTCGCCGTCGTCGACCCGGAGTCCGACGAGCTTCAGCCGCCCGGACTGCTGCTCGCAGTACCGCAACGCCGCGGCGCCCACCTTGCCGGAGGCCGTGTCCTCGCGGTCCCAGAGCCAGCCCATGCCGATGTCGATAAGGGTGACGCGCTGCTCGGACTCCGTGCCGATGATCACGTGTCCCTTCTCGGCGCGCAGACAGTTCTGCGCTTCGAGCCCGAACGGGCGGATGCCGTACTCCGCCCCGGCCTCCCACAGCAGGTCCCACACGTACCGGGCGTAGCTCGCGCCCACGTGGAGTTCGTAGGAAAGCTCGCCCACGAACCCGAGGCGCAGGCACCGCGCGGCCACGCCGTCTCCCAGTTCGATCTTGCGACAGCCGAGGTACGGGAACGCTTCGTCCGACAGGTCTGCGTCCGTGATCTTCTCCAGCACCCGCCGCGCG
>VXMQ01000198.1 GCA_009841015.1 Candidatus Palauibacter denitrificans
CGCTGGTGGATCTGCTCGCGATGAGCCTCTGGTTCTCGGCCAGCGCGGTCGTCCCGGAGCTGCGCGACGCGTGGGGGCTGGACGACGCCGGGGCGGCCTGGCTCACGACCTCCGTGCAACTCGGCTTTGCGACGGGCGCCGTCCTCTCGGCGCTGCTCACGCTATCGGACGTTTGGGATCCGCGCCGGCTCATCGCCGGGTCCGCCTTACTCGGCGCGGCCGCCACCGCCGCGATCGCCGTCTTCGCGGACGGTCTCGGCCTCACCGTCGTCCTCCGGTTCGTGACGGGGGTCGCCCTCGCGGGGGTCTATCCGCCCGGAATGAAGATGGTCGCGGGTTGGTTCCGCGCCGGGCGCGGGATGGCGATCGGGATCCTCATCGGCGCCCTCGCGGTGGGGAGCGCGATGCCCCATCTGCTCCGACCGCTGGGCGGGATCGGCGCCTGGCGGCCCGTGCTCCTGCTCGCCTCGGGCCTCGCGGTCGTGGCGGCCGTGCTCGCCGCGACCGGGCTCCGGGCGGGCCCCCACCAGGCGCCGGCCGCGCCCTTCGACCCCCGCGCCGTGCGGCGCATGTTCGCCGACCGGGCGACGATGCTCGCCAACGGCGGCTATTTCGGGCACATGTGGGAGCTGTTCGCGATGTGGACGTGGATCCCCGCCTTCCTGGCGGCGAGCTTCGCGGCCGACTCGAGCGCGGGCACGACCCCCTCCCTCGCCTCGTACCTGGCGTTCGGGACGATCGCCGCCGGAGGGCTGGGCGCCGCCGCGGCCGGCATCCTCGCGGACCGCGTGGGCCGCTCCGCCGTGACGAGTTGGAGCATGGTGGTGAGCGGCGCCTGCTGCCTGGTCATCGGGCCGCTGTTCGGCGGTCCCGTCTGGGCCGTCGCGGCGGTCTGTTTCGTGTGGGGGTTCGCGATCGTCGCCGATTCCGCGCAGTTCTCCGCCTGCGTGAGCGAACTCGCCGAACCCGAGTACGTCGGCACCGCGCTCACCCTGCAGACGGCGATCGGGTTCCTGCTCACTGTCGCCACCATCCGCCTCGTTCCGGTGTGGGAGGCAGCGCTGGGCTGGGAATGGGCCTTCGCCCCCCTCGCCATCGGCCCCGCCCTCGGCACCTGGAGCATGCTGGTGTTGCGACGCCGCCCCGAAGCCGCCCGCATCGCCGGCGGCCGCCGCTAGTGCGATTGCGGCCCGTAACGCTACGCGCTACAGTCCGTTCATGAGGATCCGGCACAAGGGACTCCGGGCGCTCCATGAGCGGGATGATCCGGCTCGGCTTCCGGCGCAACTGGTGCCACGGCTTCGGCGAATTCTCTTTCGGCTGCAGGAAGCGACGCGTCCCCGCAGCGCAGACGCTCCGGGGTTCCGGCTGCACCCCCTGAAGGGGGACCGGGCGGGCGAGTGGAGCGTGCGCGTATCCGGCAACTGGCGCGTCGTGTTCCGCTTTGAGGACGGTGAGGCCGTGGACGTGGACCTGGTGGACTACCACTGACGGGAAGGAAGAAACGCGATGAACGACACCGGCAAGCACGCACGTCCGATGCTGAATCCGCCGCATTTGGGCGAACTCATCCGCGAAAGCATGGATGAGGTCGGGTGGAACGTGACCCAGACGGCGGCCCGTCTGGGGTGCGAGCGAGGGACCCTGTCGCGACTGCTGAACGGGAAGGCGGGCGTGTCGGCAAACATGGCGCTGGCGTTGGAAGCCCTGGGCTGGGGCACGGCGGATCACTGGATGCGAATGCAGGCCAGCTATGAGCTTGCACAGGCGAGACGGCACGACGCTTCGTCCGGATCGCGGTATGTCCGCGCTTCGGCCCTGCTGGCACTCGCCGTCACAACCGCGGGGTGCGGGCAGGCGGAGGCGGGGTCGGAGATGGAGGACGCGGCGCCGCCCGACGCGGACGCCGAGGCGCAAATGGCCGCCAACCGACTCTCCGCGGAGGAGGCCGCCGAGGGCTTCGATCTCCTCTTTGACGGGGAATCGCTCGACGCGTGGCGGGGGTTTCGGATGGATGATGTCCCCGCGGGCTGGAGCGCGAAGGAGGGCGCGCTCGCCTTCACGCCGGGCGTCGGGGGCGGCACGCTCATCACGCGCGACACCTACACCGACTTCGATCTGCGTCTCGAGTGGAAGGTCGACGAGGGCGGCAACAGCGGGATCTTCTTCGGCATCGTGGAGAGCACGGAGAGTGCTTTCCAGTCGGGCCCGGAGATGCAGGTACTCGACAACGCGGGACACTACGACGGGGGCGATCCGCTCACTTCGGCGGGGTCGAACTACGGTCTCCACGCGCCGCCGGAGGATGTGACGCGTCCGGTCGGCGAATGGAACGAGGTGCGGATCGTCCGCCACGGCAACCAGGTCGTACACTGGCTGAACGGCGCGCAGGTCGTCGAGTACGAGATCGCCTCGCCCGAGTGGGAGGCGCTGGTGGCGGGAAGCAAGTTCATCCAGTGGCCCGACTACGGCCGGCACCACGAGGGTCACCTGGGATTGCAGGATCACGGCGACCCCGTCTGGTACCGCAGCGTCCGCGTCCGCCGGATTTCGTCCTAGTGCGCATCCGCAGTATTGCGGCCTGGGCTGCCGCGGGGTTCGTCGTCCTGCTGCTGATCGATCAGGTCGTAGAGCTGGGCTCGATCTGGAGGGTCGGGTTCATGGCGGTCTGTGGCGGGGCGGGTGCCGCGTGGGTCAACTCCAGGGCTAGCAGTCGAGCGGACGGTGGGTGAAGGCCCGTTTGCCGGGGCCGTAGTCCGCGGCTCCCTGCCCCTCGCCGCGTAGCAGCCAGCGCGTGGTGAGGAGGCCTTCGACGCCGACGGGTCCGCGCGCGTGGATGCGGGCCGTGCTGATTCCCACCTCCGCCCCGAGCCCGTAGCGAAACCCGTCCGCAAAGCGGGTGCTCGCGTTGTGGAACACGCTCGCCGCGTCGACCGCCTTGAGGAACCGCGCCGCGACTTCCCCATCCTCGGCCACGACCGCGTCCGTGTGGCTGCTCCCGTACGTGTGAATGAAGTCGATGGCTTCTTCCGGACCGGCCACAGTCCGCACGGCCAGCGTGAGGTCGCCGAACTCGACTCCCCAGTCCTTCTCGGAGGCGGCCTCGGCCCACGGCAGGACCCGGCGCGAGGGTTCGTCGCAGCGGAGTTCGACGCCGCGCTCGCGGAGCGCCTCGCCGACCGGTCCCAACCGCGGCAGGAACGACTCGTGCACGAGCAGCGTCTCGGTCGCGTTGCACGCCGCCGGGTAGTCGCACTTGCCGTCCACGGCGAGCCGCACGGCCATCTCCGGATCCGCCGACGCGTCGACGTAGAGGTGGCACACCCCCTCCGCGTGACCCAGCACCGGAATCCGGCTCCGCTCCTGGATCGAGCGCACCAGCGCACCGGACCCCCGCGGGATGACGAGGTCGATGAGGTCGTCGAGCGCGAGCAGTTCGTCGACATCCCGCCGGTCCGGGACGCCGAGGACGGCCCGGGGATCGAGGCCGGCCTCCTCCAGCGCCTGACGCAGACAGCCGACGAGCACTTCGTTGGAGCGGGCCGCCTCGCGGCCGCCCTTCATGATGACGCCGTTCCCGGAGCGGATGGCGAGCGACCCGATCTGGATCACCGCGTCGGGGCGGCTCTCGAAGATGATGAGGAGCACGCCGAGCGGGCTGCGCACACGCTCTAGCACGAGACCCTCATCGAGTTCCGTGCGCGTGACGACGCGGTCGATCGGATCATCGCCTTCGACCAGCGCGTCGATCCCTTCGAGCAGGCTCTCGAACTTCGCGTCCGGCAGCCCCAGCCGATGGAGGAGGGACCCCGAAAGCCCTTCCTCCGCCGCGCGCGCCAGATCCTCGTCGTTCGCCCGCGAGATCTCGGCCCGCGAGCGGACCAATACCGCTTTCAGCGCACGAAGCGCCGCCGTCCTGCGCTCCGCCTCGGCGCTCCCGATGGTGCGCTGCGCCGCCCGTACGCCGGCCGCCCGCTCCCTCAGCGTCTCCGTCGGTGCCCGCTCCGTCGCTTCCCGCTTCAGTGTCGTCGCTTCCATCGTCGTTGCTTCCATCACGATTCCTTGAGGATGAGATGCTCCCGCCCCACGATCTGGACGCCGGCCCCCGCCTGGTGGGAGGTCGCCTGGAGGACGAGCCGCGAGTCGAGCGCGACGACGCCCCGTCCGACCAGGGAACCATCGAGCGCCCGAACTTCGACGACGTCGCCGCGCCGGAACTCGCCGTCCGCCCGCGCGACGTCCGCGGCTCCCAGCGACTCGCCGCTCCGGAGACGTTTGGCGCCACCCTCCCCCAGGACCAGCGTCCCGCGCGGATGCGAACAGTACGCGATCCAGCGGCTGCGCGAGGAGAGGGCGGCCCGGGGCGGGATCCACGTCCCCTCCTCCTCGCCGGCCAGAACGCGGTCGAGCGCGCCCGGATCGACGCCCGACGCGATGACGGTGTGGCAGCCCCCGCGCGACGCGACCCGGGCCGCCTCCAGCTTGCTCGCCATCCCGCCCCGTCCGAGCCCGGAGCGCCCGTCCACGTCGAGTCCGTGCTCATCGGGCCGGTCGATCCGGGGCACCAGCCGCGCGTCCGGGTCGCGCCTGGGGTCGGCCGTCATGACCCCCGGCACGTCCGTGAGGAGCACGATCAGATCCGCCGCCAGTTCGCTCGCAACCAGCGCCCCCAGCCGGTCGTTGTCGTCGAAGATCGGCCGCTTTCCCGTCCCCCGGTACACGCGGTCGTTCAGCGAAATCGCGTCGTTCTCGTTCACGACGGGGACGACGCCGAGCCGGAAGAGGCTCTGCAGCGTCTCGTGCAGGTTCAGGTAGCGCACCCGGTCGTCGAAGTCCGTCCACGTGATGAGGATCTGCGCGCAGGTGACGCCTAGCCGGGCAAACCCCTGCTGGTAGAGTTCCATGAGCCGGCTCTGGCCGATCGCGGCGCACGTCTGCTTCAGCGAGGCCGTCTCGGGCGGCTCCGGGAGCTGGAGGGCGACGCGTCCCAGGCCCACCGCTCCCGAAGTCACGATGAGGACCTCCCGACCTTCCTGCCGCAGGCGGCTCGCGCTCTCCACCACGCGGAAGAGACGTGAGAGGGCGATCGTCCCATCATCATGCGTGACGACACCCGTCCCCACCTTGAGGACGACCCGGTCGGCCGTCGCGATCGCCTCGCGCGTGAGCGGGGGCGCGGCGGCGGCGCCCTCGGGGGTCGGAACTGGTTGGAGCTGGCTCACGTCGAACGCCTCACAGCGGGACCGGGACCCACAGCCGGCCACGGGGCCGGCGGAAGGCCACCAAAGGTACACCGGACCGGGCCGTTGCACACTGCGCTCTGACGCACGACGCTTCGGAGGCGGGAGCGGGACGGGACGGAGGATCGCGGCGGGGCGTCAGCGGAAGGCGGAGTTCGCGTGCAGGTCCACCTCATCGACGGCACCTACGAGTTGTTCCGGCACTTCTTCGGCGCGCCCTCGGCGAAGAACGCCGGGGGTCACGAGGTGGGAGCGGCACGCGGGGTCGTGGCTTCGATGCTCGGCCTCCTCGAGGGCGGGGCCACGCACGTCGCCATCGCCACCGACCGCGTCATCGAATCCTTCCGCAACGAGCTGTGGCCCGGCTACAAGGACGGCTCGGGCATCGACCCGGGGCTCTACTCGCAGTTCCCGCTCGTCGAGGAGGCGCTCGCCTCGGCGGGGTTCGTCGTGTGGCCGATGGTGGAGCACGAGGCGGACGATGCGATGGCCGCCGGCGCCGCCCTGGCCGCCGCGGACCCGCGCGTGGAGCGCGTCTTCATCTGCACGCCGGACAAGGACCTCGCCCAGTGCGTGGAGGGCGACCGCATCGTGCAGTTCGACCGCCGGCAGCGGCTCCTGCGCGACGAGGCCGGCGTGGTCGAGAAGTTCGGGGTCCCTCCGGTGGCGATCCCCGACTGGCTGGCCCTGGTGGGCGATTCCGCGGACGGATTCCCCGGCATCCGCGGCTTCGGCGCCAAGACGGCGGCTGCCGTACTCGCGCGCTACGGCCGCATCGAAGACATCCCCCCGGACGGGCGAGACTGGGATGTCTCCGTCCGCGGCCCCGAACGCCTCGCCCAGACGCTGCGCAACGGACTGGAGGACGCCCTCCTCTTCCGCCGCCTCGCCACCCTCGTCCGGGACGCTCGGGTGTCCGCGAGCGTGGACGACCTCGAATGGACGGGCCCACGCGACGACTTCGACCTCGTCGCTACCATCCTCGACGCGCCGGACCTTCCCTCTCGCGCGGGCCGCCTCGCCGCCGCGCGCCGGGAACTGGCCGGCTAGTCGCCGATCGGGGGGACGGCCTCCATCAGGAGGGCGATCGCGGCTCTCAGGTTCTCTCCGCCCGGCCCCTGGCCGGTGTACTTGCCGAGGCGGGTGATGACGAGACCGCGCGCGGGGATGAACACGGTGTACTGGCCGCCGGCGCCCGCGAAGGCGCCGTAGTCGTCCTCGATCGGGAAGCCGAGGTCCTTCCACAGGAAGCCGCCGCCGTACGTCGGACGTCCATCCGCGATCCAGGCCGGGGCGATTTCCATCGCGTAGTCGACGTAGCCCTCGGGGAGGATGCGCTCGCCCTCCCACACGCCGTCCTGCAGGTAGAGGTTGCCGAGCCGTGCCCAGTCGCGCGCGGAGCCGAACTCGTAGCCCTGCGTGAGGAAGTTCCCGTTCGGGTCCGTCTCCATGATGAAGTTCCGGATCCCGAGCTTGTCGAACAGGTGCCGCTGCGGGAAGGCGTGATAGTCGTCGCCGCGCCCCTCGACGCCGAGGCGGACGAGGTAGTTCGTGAGCGCCGGGTCGGTGTTCCGGTAGCGCCCCACCGTGTTGGGCTCCCACTGCTGTGGGCGGGTCGCGGCCCACTCGAAGGCGTTCTCCCCGGTGTAGAGATAGAGGTGGTCGGGATACCCCATCTCCTCCGTATAACCCGGGTCCTGCGGCGCGACGATCCGGATCCCGCTCGACATCCGCATGATGTCCGCGATGCGGATGTTTCTCCTCGCGTCACCCTGCCACTCCGGGATCGGGGCGCGCTGCCACAGGCCGTACACGCCCTGCTGGATCAGGACGGCCATCAGCGTCCCGGTGAGCGACTTCCCCTTGGACCAACTCTCGAACGGGGTGTGCATGTCGACGCCGGGGCCGTAGTCCTCGCCGATGATCCGCCCCTGGTAGGTGACGACGAAGCCGAGCGTCTTCCCCTCCTGATCCATCGCGATCTCGACCGCCTCCTCGACCTTGCCCATGTCGATCTCGGGCGGGTAGGGCTCGTCCGGGAGCACGTCCCCCATGGGCCACGGCGTGGTGGCCGGATCCGGCGTGTTCGGCTCGACGACGGAGGGCGTGAAGTAGATCGAGTCTCGGCCCAGCGGGTGCGTGATGCAGCCCTGGCTGCCGTACAGCTTGGCCGTGCGCGTGATCCCCGAGCCGAGCGTGAGGCTCACCGTCTGCGCCTCCATGTCCACGACCGTATCGACGACCGCCCCGCGGTGCTGGAAGGGCGCCGTGAAGCCGCCCACGTTCGCCGCCGCGTCGCGCCAGTCCAGCCCCGTGATGAAGGTCCCGGAACAGAGCGTCTTCGCGAAGCCCGCGGTGTGGTGCACGATCGGCTCGCCCGGGGGCGGGTCCCACTCCGTCGGAAGCTCGAGCGACTCCCCGCGCGCGATCAGGCGCTCCGTGAGGCTCTCACCGGAGGCTTCGTCGGCACCGGCCTCGCCACCGCCGGCATCCCCGCCGCCGGCCTCGCCACCGTCCTCCGGCGCGCAGGCCAGGAGGCCGAACAGGGAGAGGGAAAGCACACAGCAGAGGTGCGTCACGAACGTTCGATCAAGGGCGCGGCGCATCGGGATCCTCCGGTCATCCGGGTACGGTCGGTTGCCAGACGCCCGGCCTCGGCTTCGAGTCACGGACATCGGGTGGAACGTGGTCAGAGCGACCGCGCGTGACAAGCGGTGCACGGAGCCTCGTCACCCTCCCAGCAACCACGCGAGCAGCGCCGTCGGAACTGCGGACAGATCCGGGTCGTTCATGTCCAGCGCCGCCCTCGTGGCGACGAGGCCGCGCCACGGAGACGCTTTCAACGTGGGAGCCGCCCGCTTCCACCGGTCTCCGTCCACATACTTCGATTCGATTGCGAGACCTCCGAAGCCGGGCCCCGCGAAGTCGATTTCCTTACGGCTGCGCGTCCGATGATGGAGGACCGCATCGAAGTTCGGATACCCCCCGGCATCCCGACGCAGGAAGGCGCGGACCAGGGTCATCCCCAGCTGCTGCTCCGAGAGAAGCGACACGTCGATCCTCCGCCGGGGACGCGGGGATAGCGCCGTGAAGATGGGGTCGGTGAAGTACGTCTTTTCCTGCGCCCGGAGCGCCGGCACCAGACGGTGTTCGCGGTAGCAGGGCCAAACGACGAAGTTCTCGCGGAGCGTGTCGATCCTGCGCCGAACGGTGTTGGCCGATGTGCCGGTGTCGGAAGCGATGTCGCTGCAGTTGGTCGGCGACCCGATGCCGGCCGCCAGGCGCCGCATGAAGGCGTCCGTGTGTGCACGCGACCATGCAGACTGACCGAATGCCTCTCCCCGGATCACGTCGAGCAGGCTCTCCTTGAGAGCTCGCACCGCCTCGCCGCGGCCAGGCTCCGTAGCGGGGGGGGCCACCGCAGCGTGCGCCGCCACGGCTTGCGGAAACCCGCCCACTGCGAGGTAGGTCTCCCATTCGCGCACGAGATACGGCATCCAAGGCGCCAACTCTCGCGCGGATTCAGCGAGAACGTCCGGCGACAACTCCGCCACGGAGATGGGTTCCTTATGGGACGGCGGGGGGCCGTCCTCGTTTCCCCCCGCAGCACGCGACGCGCGGAGAAAGCTCCGGAAGGACATGGGCAGGAGGACGCGATCCGAGTCCACCGCCCCGCCGCGCCGCCCGGCCAGCGCCTTTATCGCTTCCGTGAGATCACGCGCGGAGGAGCCTGTGAGGACCACCGTATCCGTCCCGAAGCGAAGGTCATTGTCGCGCAGCCACTTGATCGCCGCGGGCCACCCGTCCGGGATGGCGGTGATCTCGTCGAAGAACCAGAAGCGCCGTTCCGACGCCGGAGTGATCGCGTCCGCGGCGTCCACTACTCTCCGCAGGTCGGCGGCCTCGAGTTCGTCGGCCGCGATGTGGATGATGCGGCGAGGGTCTTCACCCCGTTCGATGAGACCCCGCACCGTCTTCTTGATCTCGACCGACTTGCCGACGCGCCGTGGCCCGCGGAGCACATAGAGTCCTCCCGGCACGAGACCTTCGAGCACACCCGCGTTGTAGTCGAACGGGGCCTCACGTGCCCGGCGCAGGTCCGGATCCCGCCGGATCCACCCGTGGGGATCCGTCCACCAGCCGGTGCGGGCCAGGATTTCGCGCAGTTCAGCGGTGCTGTGCAGGATCGCCCCCCTGTAGACTCCCAGTGTGGATGTCCGAAAATGTATACAAAATCATCCACGACGTGGAGAATAATGTATACCAAATCCGGCAAGTGATGCCAGCCGGGTGCGCGGGACGTTCCCGCGGGAACGTCTCCCGGTCAGTTCCTCGTCAGGCGGAGGAGCTGGGGGTGCTGGATGTCGAGGGCGTCCTCCCGGACCCCGAGTACGGCGTCCATGGTGATCTGCGCCACGCGGAAGCGGTCCGGCATCTCGACGGTCCCGAGCCACGTGCCATCGGCGTCCAGCACCAGCCACTTCTCCGGCTGGTCCTGCTCGGTTCTTCCCCGGTGAAGTTCCAGCCAGACCGCTCCCGAGGAGTCGACGAGGATGTCGGTGAAGGCGGGTCGGGTGTCCGAAACGGGGGCGGCCTCGAAGGGCGCCCGCAACGGGTGTCCGGGCGTGAAGCCGTCGAGCAGGAAGTCCCGCTCGGCGGCGATCAGGGCGTCGCTCAGATCCAGGGGATAGCCGGGGATTCGCAGGATGCGCACGAGGTTTCCGGACAGGTCCAGTTCCTCCAGCCGCATCGCGTCGGAGGATCCCCGCAGGATGTGCCCGCCCAGGGCGGCCACGTGGGACGCTTTGCCGAAAAAGTGGGGCGCGGTCCCGACGTACGAGCCGTCGCGGACGAGGACGTGCACCTCGGCGCCCCGCAGTTCGCCGACGCTGTCGATCCGGGCCCCCTTCAAGTCGAGGAGCACGAGGGGCTGCGGAGGCCGAACCGATCCGGTCAGGCCATCCATCGGCAGCACCGGCCGCGATATCTCCGGCAGGATTCGGCCCCCGTCGACGTAGTGCAGGTCGACCGTCCAGGGGTCGATGTCGAAGGTCCCGACCACCGTCAGATCGTGGGCGGCCACGGTGAGGCGTCCGCGGTCGAGGGCCAGGAGGGTGTCGCCCGCGCTCTCGATCCGTCGCAGGGTTCTGAATTCGCCGGGACCATCGCCTCTCCCGCCGAACGACCCGAGGAACTCACCAGCCGCCGAGAATACTCGCACTTCGTTGGAACTCCCGTCGGCAACCATGAGCGAACCGTCCGGGCGTTGCTTCATGTCGCGGAGCCCATGGAACTCGTGGTGGGGGCCATTGCCCGAGAGCGTGAGGTCGACGAGCGGATCCGGGTCGATGCTCCAGAGACTCGAGTCGCCCCAGAGCGGCCGCATGGCCTCGACGATCTCGATGCCGGCGCTGTCGCGCTGCACGACGAGGGGCGGACCGGCCTCGCTGCCCTGACAGGCTGGCAGAAAGGGCAGGACGGGAAGGAGAAGCGACCGGACGAAGGCCGTCCCGCTCCCGCGCCGGCGTTTCCCGGGGTGCTCGCTTCGCGCCTTCATGCCCGCACCCAGCCTGGCGCGCGTCGCCTACGGCTGGACGATCCGGTAGTCGACCGGCGGCTGGGCGCCCATGAGGTGTTCGATGAAGTAGTCCCAGGTGCGCCGGATCAGGTACGGCTCGCGCGCGTAACCGTGGTTCCGGTTCGGGAACACGAGCATGTCGAACGTCTTGTTCGCCTCGATGAGGGCGTCGGCCACGAGCAGCGTCATGTTCGGGTGCACGTTGTCGTCCAGCGACCCGTAATGGAGCAGCAGCTTCCCCTTGAGGTTCGAGGCGATGTTCTGGTTCGCCTGCGAGTCGAAGCTGTCCGTCCCGTCCGGGTTCCGTTCGAGCAGCCCGTGGTATTTCTCCCCCCACGGAAAGTGGTACCCGCGCTGGTCGTGGTTCCCCGCCCCCGACACGGCGACCTTGAAGAAGTCGGGATAGGTCAGGATCGCGTCCGTCGACCCGAAGCCGCCCCCGGAGTGGCCGAAGATCCCCACCCGCTCGATGTCGATGGGATAGCGGAGGGCGAGCGCCTTGAGCGCCGAGACGTGATCCGGGATTCCGTTGTCCCGCATGTTGCCGTAGTAGCTCTCGTGGAAGGCCTTGGAACGGTATGGCGTGCCCATGGCGTCGACGGCGAAGGTGATGAAACCGAGCTGGGCGAGCGCGTGGCCCTGGCCCCGCGGGCCGGAGGTGAAGCCGGGCGTGCGGATGGGGCCGATCTGGGGGCCGGGGTACACGTAGTCGATGACGGGATAGACGGCCCCCTCCTCCATGTTCGGGGGGAGCCAGAGATAGCCGTACACGTCCGTCACCCCGTCGCGAGCCTTGGCGGAGAAGCGCACCGGGGGCTCCCAGCCGGCCTCGAGGAGTGGGGAGATGTCGCCCTGCTCGATCGTCATCACGGCGCGTCCGGCGTTGTCCCTGAGGACGGTGACCGGGGCCGTCGAGCGCGTGGAGTACGTGTCCACGAAGTAGCGGCCGTCGGGGGAGGCGGAGACCCCGTGGTGCGCGTCCTCCGGCGAGAGGAGCGTGACCCCGCCGCCGTCGAGCGAAGCCCGATAGAGGTAGTGGCGGTACGGGTCGCGCCCGGGCTCGCGGCCCACGGCGGTGAAGTAGACTTGCCGCGCCGCCTCATCGACCGCGAGAAGCTGGACGACGAGCCAGGACCCCTGCGTGATCCGGTTCTTCATCTCTCCCGTGGCGAGGTCGTGCAGGTAGAGGTGGCCCCAGCCCTCGCGCTCGGAAAACCAGACGAACTCGCTCCCGTTGTCGAGCACGCGCCAGTTGTAGGGCGTGCGGAGCTGGTTCAGCTCCACCCACGTGTCGCCGCTCTCGACGATGACCTTGCGGGCCGCGCCCGTTTCGGCGTCGACCTCGACCAGCGTCTGGTTCCCGAAGTCGCGCGAGTGATGCGAGAACCAGACGCGGTCGCCGTCCGGCGACCACTGGGTGGCGTGCCAGGTCGTGTCGGCGCTGCCGAAGTAGCCGGGCACGGGATCGTAGTCGGCTTTCACCGAAGCGCCGGTCTCGGCGTCGAACAGGTAGAGTTCCCACGTCGGGATGATGGAGTCGCCGGGGAGCGCGTAACGGTAACTGTGGAGGACGGGGCGTCCGGTGGCCGCTTCGAGCAGATGCAGCGATTCGACATCCTGCTCGTTGTAGCGGTGCGTGGCAATGCGGCGTCCGTCCGGCGACCACTCGGCCACGGGCGGCGGCTTGAACCCCCGGCGGCGGTTCGTGATCTCCTGGCAGCAGCCCTCCGGCGCGACGCCATAGCCCCAGTGCGGCTCGCCATCGGTCGAGAGCTGACGCTCCTCGTCGGTGTCGGTGTCCCGCACCCACAGGTTCTCGTCACGGGAGAAGACGGCGCGGCCGCCGCCGGAGTACTCGATCTCGTGTGTGGCCTGCGCGACCGAGTCCGGACCGGTACAGCGGTAAGCGCCGATGTCGCAGTCCCAGCGCTCGTGGGTGTCCGTCCAGAAGCGGATCCCTCCGGACGCGTTGAACTCGAACTCGTCGAAGGGAAGATCCGTCGCCTCGTGGCTCGCGTCGGAAGCCTCGGAGAGGGCGGCGGCGAGCCGGTCGTGGTCGAAGACAGGCCGGCGGGTGCGGGCCGCGGCGTCGATCATGATGAACTCGTGGCCGCCGAACACCTGGTTGCGGTACCAGAAGCGGTTCGCGTCGACCCAACGGGGGTTCACCGTGACGCCCGACGTGAGCTTCTCCGCGTGCCAGGGCAGGAACTGCTCGGCGCGGGCGTACTCGCTCGCGCTCACGGATTCCGGCTGGTAGGGCCGGGACTGGGCGGCGGCTCCCCGCGGCAGCACGGCAAGCACGAGTACGCCGCACGCGAGGGCGGCGAGAGCGACGGGTGACGGGCGGGGAATCGAGAGGCGTTTCACGGGATCCTCCTGGGTTCATGACTCCGGAGAGAATAGACCGAAGCGTTCGCCGGCCGGTAGGGTCGCGGGGGTCGCCGCCGCCGTTGCGGAGTCGAACGAGGCGGGGCTAGCGTGCCCGCCGACCCGATCCGAGGAGTTTTCCGTGGATACGACCTCGTCCTCCGTCCGCCCGCAGCGGCTCTTTCTCGCCAGTTGCGTGTCGCTCATCGCGACCTCCGTCACGTTCGCGGTGGTCGGCGCGGTCATGCTGACGCTGAAGGGCGAATTCACGCTCACGAACTCCGATATCGGCTGGATCGCGGGCGCCGGAATCTGGGGCTTCGCCGTGTCGCAACTGGTGTTCGCGCCGTTCTGCGACACGCTGGGGATGCGGTTCCTGCTCCGGCTGGCCTTCGCGTGCCACCTGGTGGGGGCGGCCGTGCTCATCACGGCCGGCGGCTTCTGGCAGGCGTTCGCCGGGGCGCTGACGCTGGCGCTGGGGAACGGGCTCGTCGAGGCCGCCTGCAACCCGTTGGTGGCGGCGCTCTATCCGGAGGAAAAGACGGTCAAGCTGAACCAGTTCCACGTCTGGTTCCCGGGCGGGATCGTGATCGGCTCCGTGCTCGCCTTCGGCCTCGACTGGGCGGGGCTCACCGCGTGGCAACTGAAGATCGGCCTCATCCTCATCCCCACCCTCATCTACGGTCACCTGATGTGGCGGGAGGAGTTCCCGCCGACCGAGGGCGTGCGCGCCGGCGTCGGCATGGGGGCGATGTTCAAGGCCACGTTCATGACGCCTTTGATGATCCTGATGCTCTTCTGCATGGCGATCACGGCCTCGACGGAGCTGGGGCCGAACCGGTGGGTGCCGGCGGTGCTGGAGGCGGGCGGGATTCCGGGGATTCTCGTGCTGGCGTGGATCAACGGGTTGATGGCGATCCTGCGGTACAGGGCCGGGTTCGCGGTGGAACGGCTCTCACCGACCGGAGTGCTGTCGGCGAGCGCAGCGATCTCCGTCGTGGGACTGCTGTGGCTGAGCTACGCGGAGACGACGGTGATGGCGTTCGCCTCGGCCACTGTGTTCGCGGTCGGCGTGTGCTACTTCTGGCCGACGATGCTCGGGTTCGTGTCGGAGCGGGTACCGCGTTCCGGCGCGCTCGGACTGGGGATGATGGGGGCGACCGGCATGGCGGTCGTCGGGCTGTGGACGACGCCGTGGATGGGAAGGATCGCCGACGAGGTGGGGCACGAACGGATTCCGGCGGTCGCGACGCAGGTGCTGTTCGCCGACGCGGCGGCGGCCTTCGCCGGGGCCGACGCGAGCACCGCGCCGGATCTGGCGGCGGCGGGCGCCGCGGTTGGGGAGGCGCTCGCCGGGGTGGGGCCGGATGGCGCGCTGCCGGAGTCGGTCACGGCGAACGCGCTGCGGGCGATCATCAACTCCGGGGGGGATGGGGCGCTGGCGGAGAGAGCCAACGCCATCCTCGGGCCGGCGGACAACTACGGGGGACGGGTCTCGTTCCGGTACATCCTTCCGTTCACGGGAGCGCTCATCCTCATCTTCGGATTCCTCTACTCGCGCGACCGGCGGGCCGGCGGATACCGGGCCGTGCGGATCGGGACGGAGTCGGGCGACGGATGAGGCGACGCCTCAGCTACGGCATGGTCGGGGGCGGACCCGGCGCCTTCATCGGGGACGTGCACCGCATGGCCGCCGAACTCGACGGCCTCGCGCGGGTCGCGGCCGGCGCTTTCTCGTCCGACCCGGAGCGGTCGGCGGCCAAGGGGGCCGAGATCGGACTGGACCCGGAGCGCGTGTACGGCAGCTACGCGGCGATGGCGGAGGCCGAGGCGGCGCGCGCCGGAGACGACCGGCTGGACTTCGTCATCGTCGTCACGCCGAACCATCTCCACTTCGACGTGGCGCGGACCTTCCTCGCGGCGGGCTTCCACGTCGTGTGCGACAAGCCGCTGACGACGGAACTCGGGGACGCGGAGGCCCTGTGCCGGCTCGTGGCGGGCGGGGACCGCGTCTTTGCGCTCACGCACAACTACGGCGGCTATCCGATGGTCAAGGACGCGCGCGCCATCGTGCGTTCGGGGCGCATGGGGGCCATCCGCCGCATCCAGCTCGAGTACTTCCAGGGGTGGCTGGCGACACCGCTCGAAGAGACCGGCCACCCGCAGGCGCTGTGGCGCACCGATCCCGCGCGGGCGGGGGTGGCCGGGGCGCTGGGGGACATCGGGACGCACGCGCACCATCTGGCCCGCTACGTGACCGGGCTGGAGGTCGAGGCGCTGTGCGGCGAGCTGACGACGTTCGTGCCGGGGCGGCGCCTGGAAGACGACGCGAGCCTGCTCATGCGGTGGAACGGCGGGGTGCGGGGAACGCTCACGGTGTCGCAGGTGGCGGCGGGCGAGGAAAACGGGCTCGCGATCCGCGTGTTCGGGAGCGAGGGCTCGATCGCCTGGCGGCACGACGACGCGGAAACGCTGTGGCACCGGACGCCGGACGGGCAGGCGCGGGCGCGGCGGCGCGGGCACGGCTGGATCTCGCCCGAGGCCGCCCGGGCGTCGCGGGTCCCGCCGGGGCATCCCGAGGGGTTCATCGAGGGGTTCGGAAACCTGTACCGGAACGTGATCTCGACCATCGGCGCGCTCGACGAGGGGCGGACGCCGGACGGGGCGGACCTTGACTTCCCCACCGTGTGGGATGGCGCACGCGGGGTTCATTTCCTCGAGCGGGCGGTGGAGAGCGGGCGGCGCGGCGCGTGGGTGGACGCGCGCTACGAACCGCCGGGAGAGCCGACGCGATGAGTGTACGACCGATCACGCTGTTTACCGGCCAGTGGGCGGACATGCCGCTGGCGACGCTCGCCGCGAAGGCGGCCGCGT
>VXMQ01000201.1 GCA_009841015.1 Candidatus Palauibacter denitrificans
CGATCGCGCGGGAGATGCAGGCGTTCGTGTACGAGACGGCCGCGCGCATGGACGAGGAGTTGCTCGCCGAACTCGAGGCCACGGCGATGGAGATCAACGAGGCGAATCCGGCGCGCTTCGAGTCCGCCAGCGAGCCCGTGTACGAGGAGTTCGCGGCGACCGTCGAAGGCGGACAGTCCCTCATCGACAGGGCGCGCGCGGCCGGAGCCCGGGAGGCCGGATCGTAACCGGGCCATGGTGAAGACGGGAGTCCGGCGCTTCCTCGAGGGGGCGGTGCTCGTCCTCCTCGCGGCGCTCGCCACCGTCGTCGTCGTGGGAGTCGGGTTCCGGAAGGCGGGGGCGGCGCTCGTGTGGTACGACGAGGTCGCGTCGATCCTCCTCGCCTGGCTCACCTACTATGGGGCCGCGCTCGCGGCGCTGCGCCGGGCGCACATCGGCGTGCCCACGCTGGTCGAGCGCCTCACGGGGCGCGCGCGGCTCGCCGTCGTGCTCGCGGCCGAGGGCGCCATCATCGCCTTCTTCGCCGCGGTCGCGTGGGCCGGCTGGCAGGTCGTCCGCGTGCTCGAGGGGACGACGCTCGTCAGCCTGCCGTCGGTGCCCGCGGCGCTTGCGCAGTCCGTGATCCCGATCGGGGCCGTCCTCTTCATCGTCGCACAGCTTCTGAGCCTGAAGGACGCGCTTGCCCCGGAGGACGCCCGCTCGGCGGAGGACGCCCGCTCGGCGGAGGCGGTCGCGGCCGGCGAGGGGGAGCCGTGACGCTCCTCGTTCTCTTCGTCGGCCTGCTGCTTCTCATCGCCGTCGGCGTCCCCATCGCGGTCGCGCTCGGGATCGTCGCGCTCGTCGCCATGCTCGCCTCGGGCGGCGTCGCCATGCTCCCGAACGCGGGCCTCGTGCTGTTCGACGGGGCGACCTCGTTCCCGCTCATCGCCATCCCGCTCTTCATCCTCGCGGGCGCGATCATGAACGCGACCGGGATTTCGCGCCGGCTCATCGCCTTCGCCTCCGCGATCGTCGGGTTCATCCGCGGCGGCCTCGCGATGGTCGGCATCTCCGCCTCGCTCTTCTTCGCGGAGATCTCGGGCTCCGCCGTGGCCGATGTCGCCGCGCTCGGCTCCATCCTCATCCCCGCCATGAAGAAACGCGGCTACCGGACGCCCTTCGCCGCGGCCGTGACGTCCTCCTCGGCCACGCTCGCCGTCATCATCCCCCCGTCCATCCCCATGATTCTGTACGGCGTCATGGCCGAGGCCTCGGTCGTCGAGCTGTTCGTCGCCGGCATCGTGCCCGGGGTGCTCGGCGGCCTGCTGCTGATGTTCGTGGCCTGGCTCTACGCCCGCCGCCACGACTTCCCCGTGGAGGGACGGTTCGAACTTCGTCGCGTTTGGACGACGGCGCGCGAGGCGGGGTGGGCGCTGCTCCTGCCCGCGATCATCCTCGGCGGGATCTTCAGCGGCTGGGTGACGGCGACGGAGGGAGCCGGGCTCGCCGTCGTCGCGTCTCTCGTCGTGGGCGGGCTCATCTACCGCGAACTCGACCTCGCCCACCTGCGCGAGGCGATGCTGGAGGGCGGCGTGCAGACGGCCGTCGTCATGCTCCTCGTCGCGACCTCCGCCCTGCTCGGCGACTACCTCACCGAACAGCGGCTCCCGCAGGCGGTCGCGGCCGGGATCATGGGGCTCACGGCGAACAAGTGGCTCATCCTCGCGCTGCTCAACGTCTTCTTCCTCGTCATCGGCCTCTTCCTCCACTCGGCCGCGGCGATCATCCTCGTCGTCCCCATCGTGATGCCGCTCGTGCGCGCGGCGGGGATCGACCCCGTGCACTTCGGCCTCATCGTCACGCTCAACCTCGGCATCGGCCAGCAGACGCCGCCGGTGGCGAGCGTGCTCGTGACCGCCTGCTCCGTCGCCAAGGCGGACATCTGGGAGGTGAGCAAGGTCAACCTCCGCTTCGTCGCCGTCCTCGTCGCCGTCCTGCTCCTGGTGACGTACGTGCCCGCGATCCCCCTCGCCCTGGTCAACGTCCTCTACCACTGATGTGACGCCGTGCTCACCGGCCGTATCCCCGGGATCGCCTGATCGGGGAGGAATCGGCGCACGAACGCGGGGTCCTCGCGTTCGGCGGCTCCGACGCGCGATGCGGCGCCGTCGTGATCTGGACGAAGCAGGGTGTGATGTAAGGTTTTTGAAGCCGGAGGCGTTTGTGTTACCGGGTGCGCCGTTTTCTGGCGCGGCTTTCGGTAACGGACGACCGGGCTCAAAGGAGAAACACATGCGACCCGACCACTGCCGCGGCGTGATCCGTCTCGGTTAGACCCGCGCGCACGACGGCTCCCCGCGGAGCCCCGCGAAGCGTACGGCCGCCCTGCCCCGGCAACTCGGGGCAGGCCGCCGTCGCCCCACCCGGCGGCCGGTAAGCGCGCCCGGCACGTCGAGTTGGCACGCCGTCGTGAGGAGCGCCAACGGCAGCGAGCGCCGTCCAATTTTCGATGACGCTTTTTTAAGTTTCTACACTTATATCACATTGTTATCACTACAGTTATCGATCAAAAAAACGTCGTTTACGGCCCTCTCCGTCGAGAAAAGCCGGATGGTCGCTCGCGAAGTTTTGCCCTCGGGAGGACCATTAATTGTAGAGGGATGATTCACGCCGGCTCCATCGGTTCCGGCGCAGGGGCCCGACGACAAGGACGAAATCCTCCGTGGAAAGAGGCAAGAGGGCACGCCTGGTTGCGCGAGGTGGCGCGGTTTGATGACCGCGGACCGGGAGCAGCAATTGTCGCGCAGGGCGGCGCGCGGCGATCGCCGAGCGCTGCACGCCCTGTACGAGGAGTACTCGGGGCAGTTGTTCGCCGTTGCGTACCGCTTGACGGAGTCGTCCGCCGATGCTCGGGACGTGATGCACGGTGTCCTTGCCGACCTTCCCGAGATGTTCCGGCGCTTCGATGGCAAGCGGCCGCTGGGCCCCTGGCTTCGTTCCGTGACGGTTCACACCGCCCTCAGACACGTCCGGTCGGAGCGGAGACGACAGGAGATCGCGATGGCCGCCGCGCCCGACGAGGAGGAGGTGATCGCCTCGCCGGAGTCCCGGATCCTGGATTCGATCGCGCTGGAACGCGCGCTGACTTCGCTCGAGGAGGGGCTGCGGAGGGTCGTCGTTCTCAAGGAGCTGGAGGGGTATTCACACCGGGAGATCGCCGAGCTTCTCCAGATCGAGCGCGCGACCTCGGAGGGGCGGTTGTACATGGCGCGGAAGCAGCTTCGCGCCAGGCTGTCGGAGTGATAGGGGAGCTGAGAGATGGAATCCTGCAAACATATCGATGAATGGACGCTGAACCGCTACGCAGACGGGGAGTTGTCCGGACCGTCCGCCGCTGCCGTGCGGCAACACCTTCGTTCGTGCGCGATCTGTCGGCGCGAGGTCCGGCTCATTCGCGAGTTGAGTGCCGCACTCCGCGCCCTTCCCACGCCGAATCCACCTGATGGGTTGTTCGAAGAGATCTACCCGCAGGAAGCGGGCAGTGCCGCCGCGATCCCTTTCCCCGTTGCGGAGGCGCAGTCGGTTGCGTTCTCCCGACGCTTGGTTCTCTCGGGAGGGGCCTTCCTGATCGCAGGGATCGCGGCCGTCCTCGCATTGACGATCGGACCCGAGCGCGCCATGGCCGGTGCGAGCACCCTGCGGTTCCACCGAGAGGAGCCGGGCGCGCTCACGCTCCGGTACGAGACGGTCTCGCCGCTGGCGGCGGAACCCGGCCTCCGGGCGCGGCTGCGATACTGGGTGCCCGACTCCCTCCGTTTCGCGCAGACCGAACCCGGATACCGCGTCGTCGAACTCTCCCGGGAGGACCCCGGCGTATTCTCCGGCGCGGTCGGTCTGCCCCCCGGCGCCGTGTACGCGGTCGCCGCCGTGGAACGCCTGGACGGGAACTACATCGACAGCGACTTCGGCCGGTCCTGGGAGTATCTCAAGACGGACGCGGAAGGCCGAGCGACGCTGGACGCCCGCCTGTACCAGGTGCTGGCCACCGCGGATTTGAGCCCCGCGAGGGCCGTCGAGGTGACCGGGCAGGCGCTGTCGGAGTACCCCGAGCGACCCGAGCTATGGGCAGCACTCCTCCTGTATGAGCGGGGTGCGCCGCTTGAGGACACCGGGGAGACCCCGCCGGGCGCGCACGGCGAGCGCCTTGAACGGATGGACGCGGCTGCACGGCTGAGGGACCCCGGGCCGGGCGAAATGCATGCCTTGAGCCTCTACGCCCGCCTCCTCGGGCGGGAAGATATCGAGTCCCATTGGCGGACCGAACTCTCGGCAACTTATCCGCGACACGAGTACGCGTCGCAGGCCCGTCTGGAATCGATCCTGCGGTCGCCGATGTCGCGCGCAGAAAAGCTGGAGGCGCTCGACCGGAGTTGGGGGCTCGCACCGATGCCCTCGGTAGCCCAGGTCGGGCTGCAGCTCGCCTACGAGACCACAGATCCGGGCCTCACCAGAGTTTGGCTCGAGAGGTATGCATCCGATGCCGTGTTTCGAGATTCCCGACTCGATGTCGAAGTGACCGAACGGATGGCGGAGGTGCCTGCTCTCGGGGCGATCGCCGAGGAGCGGACCCTGCGACAGCTGAGCGGGTCGTCGAGCTGGCTCGGAACGGATCGGCCGCTCGCCGGGACGCGAGCCAGCTTCGAGGCGGAGACCGCCGAAAGTCTGGCCCGCCTGCATGTACTCCTGGGACGGCTGCGGACGGCTCGAGGGGACCGGGCCGGTGCCCTCGATGCCTTCGAGCGTGCCGCCGAACTCAGCTGGAACCCCCGTGTCTTCGTGGAGTTGGCGAGATTCCACGCGGAGGCCGGGTCATCGACTCGCGCCGCCCAGTTGCTGGCGCTCGCGCAGGCGGACCCCGTCGTCCCGCTCGAACCCTACGTGCCCGAAGGAGAAGACTGGGCGACGGCTCCGACGGAAATCCGCCTGGCTCTAGCCCGCGCGGCGTGGCGAGAGCACCTGGCATCCTCACTGCTCGATGAGTGGGTCAACGGCGGCGCCACGCTCGAGACCGCCTCGGGAGAGGAAACGACGTTGCGGGAGGCGACCGGCGGCGACGTAACCCTCGTGATCCACAGCTTGCAACCGAGCTTCGTCGCTGCAGAGAGCTTTGACTTGCTCGCGGCTAACGCCACGAATCTCGAAGCGTCGGGCGCCCGTGCATTGTTGGTCGCCATCGAACCCGGTCCCGAAGGTGTGATTCACACGATCTTCGCGGATCGTACCGATTCGATGCCTACGCGTCTTTATGATCGACGATTCGAGGTTTGGGAAGCCTTGGGCGCTTGGCGGGAAGTGCAGTACTTCGTTGTTGATCACGGCATTCTGCGTTACCGCGGAGAGAGTCTCACTACCGCACTTCGTATCACGCTGATGCTGGGAGATCATGCCTCGGCCTCGCCGAGATAACCGGCAACACTCGATCCCCGGAGGGAGACAATGAGCTTGAAACGCTTCGTGGCCGCGGCAGCCGTCGCGGTGATCATGGCGGCCGTTCCAGTCACCACTGATGCGGATGCCCCCGTTGGTCTTCGGTTGTCCGCGGCCTCGTGCGCGGAAGAGGGCTGTGGCGGTCTGTCGAAGGTGGATTGCATCTGTCCGGACATGCAGATGCACAATCGCAAGCCGCGGTGCGTTGCACCGGGGTGGTAGGGTCGCGATGAGGCCCTCTGCAATCCGGTGCCTGGCGGTCGCGATCTTGGCGATCGGCGCGTGTCGTCAGGCGGAACCGGCCGCGCTCGACACCGGCAGCCTTCCCGAGTTGACGCCGGAGGCCGTCTTCGCGGACGACTCGCTCGGCTGGATCGTCGAGATCGCGTTGGCCGGAGACCGCGTGGTGGCGCTGGATGCGATGCTGGAACCGTCGGTTCACGTCGTCGATCTCGAGACGCCGGGGCGCCTCGGTTCCTATGGCCGCCAGGGCGACGGGCCGGGCGAGTTCAAGGACCCGGAACAAGTCGTGATCGGGGCCGCGGAATCGCCCGACGAGGTCTGGATCCTCGACGGCATCCATCAGCGCCTCACGCGGTTGTCCCTGCCGGAGATCGAAGCGGGGGCGGAAGTGAACCCGGAGACCGTCCCGCTGAACGGTCCGATCGCCGGAGCACTCGTGCGCGCTTCGGACGGGACGTGGTTCGCCGGCGGATGGATCACAGAGGGTCGTATCGGTCGCTACCACGCGGACCGGAGCTACGACCGCACCATCCTGGGCTTCCCGCCCGAGGTGGCGGAGGCGCCGGGGACGACGCTCCCGCAGGCGTACGAGAGCTGGGTCGTGGCCGATCCCGCAGGGGACCGCCTGGCCGCCGCGACGCTCCTCGGCGGGCTGCTCGAGATCTTCGACCATGACGGCGTTCCGATCGCCCGGGCGGCGGTGCCCAACCCCTTCCAGCCCGCGTGGGCCCAGGGACAATCGAGCAGCGGGCGGGGCGTAATGGCCATCAGTCCGGAGACGCGTTACGGCTTCACGGACCTGGCCGCCACCCAACGCTACCTGTACGGCGTCTTCTCGGGACGGAGGGTGGATGAGGACGGGCCCGTCTGGGCGTCGCAGCAGGTGCAGGTCTACACCTGGGACGGCGCATACGTGAGGACGCTCTGCCTCGACCGGGCCGCGGAGGCCATCGCGATCGACGCCTCCGACACGTGGCTCTACGCGAGCGGACTCGAACCCACGCCGTGGATCGGCCGCTTCCGGCTCCCGGAGCTCACGCGATGAAGGCGGACATCTCCTACTCCGACTGGGTGGACTGGCTCGCGTTCGAGTTGGCCTTCGTCGAACTCTACAAGTCGGCGACTCCGTCTCAGCAGCAGGAGATGAGGGCGACCCTCCGCCGGCTCGTCAAAGGCATCGACGAAGCGGCAGTCGATGCCTTCGTATCGCAGGTCCCGAACTTCGAGCGGGCGCTCAGCTGTTACTCGTCCGAGGAACAGGCCGACTTCGTGCCTCAGTTCAAGACAGCCGTGACCGAATTCGCCCAGTGCTTGGCCAGCGTCGCCGGAAAACGGGATTGAAGCCGCCGTCGCCCCTGCCCCGGAGCCGCTACCACCCACCGTTGCAGCGACCTGGCAGGACAGGTGTGTGCACGCATGGGTAAAGCTCGAGGCAACGCGCGCATCAGCCGGAGCTACACCCACCGCAACAGGCCGGTTGTCCGCACCGTTCTAGAGCTCGTCGACCGCCTCGGGCTCTCATCGTGTGAGGCAGAGATCACGCAGCGTGTCTTCGATGATCTTGGCGAGGCCGCGAGATGATTGGAGTTCTTACGGATTCCGCTCACGACGCCGCGCTCATCGAGCAAGCCGTTGGCGGCACGGCGCGGGTGGTCCACGGCTCCAAACAGTTCCCGAACGGCGACGGACCTTTCGAGTGTCTGGTCTTGGGTTGCCGCAGCCGACGTCTGAAAGAGATGACCGGGCTCTTGAAGGAACTGGAACGGACGACGCCGTGGGTTCCCATCGTTCTCGTGACCGACCGCGACCCCGACGTTGCTCGCGGTTTGAGGGACGTCAGGGTGTCGGAAATCGTCTGGTTCGAAGATCTGGCTACCGGGCTCCAGCCCCGCGTCGACAAGGTGCTGGGCGCTGGACGTGCCCGTGAGTCGGTCGATTCCGGCGGCCGCCGACCTTCACCCCGAGCATCTGCGGACCCACGCGGGCGCGGAACCGAAACGCTCGGTCCTGCGCCTCCAATCGAAACCCAAAGAACGGAGACATTATACATGATTGAGCCACTGCGATCAGATCTTGGGCAAGATGCAGACCCGAGGATCTCCCGGGTCCTGGCACATGCCAGATTTGTGAGGTAGCAAACGCGGATTGCTGGGTGCTGTTGTGTAACGGCGGCCCTATTCTCACAAACTGCGTGTTCTAGCATTGGTCCTAAGTGTAGGATTGAGACTGAAGCGGATGTTGTCCGATAGAGGATGAAGTGAAAGGCGTCAGTGCTCCCGGGTGGACGTGAATTCTCAAGCAAACGAAAAGGAAGTCGGCAAAAAACCCGCGCGGAGAGGGGAGAGGGTTGTCGTGAAGGAAAAACTGAACGTCGTCGCGAACGTTGCAATCATTGTAACACTGTGCGTGCTGTTGCTTGGTCCGTCGGGGCCGGTCGGCGGTTGGATTGGTGACCGTTACGAGGAACGGAGCGTCAAACGCCGAATCGCGGAGCTGTGGGTAGAGTTGACGGACGCGGACAGCAAATTGGAGCCGCAATCGCCGGATGAGCGTAGGACGATAGTTGAGTTTGTGGATTACGAGTGCCCGTCGTGCAGATTGGTTTCGAGTGCGGTGTCGGAGGCAGTAGTTCGGGAGGGCGTGACCGTAGTTGTGCGGCACTTGCCCCTTGTGGGTCTTCACGCGACGGCACGTGATCGCGCCGTGGCGGCTGTGTGTGGAGAGCGAGTCGGGGCCTTTGGAGAGATTCACGGAGCCTTGATGGAAGAGCCCGTGTCGGTGGATAGCGAGCACTGGTCGGCGCTCGGCGACCGGTTGGGAGACGTAGCGGCGGCAGCTTTCCGTACGTGCGTGAGTGCGGGAGATGCTGAAGGGCGGTTGAATGAAGATGGATACTTGGCCGCATCACTGGGCATAGCAGGTACTCCCACGTTTGTGACGCTTGGGGGCGTGTTCGTTGGGGCGGAGGGACTAGAGCGAGCCGTAAGGTCGCTACCGCCGCCGGAGACTGGGACGCGGCAGCAGGTAGAGATACGTGAGCCGTCTGAGCACTCAATGTTCGACTCGTTCCGGCACGGAAATACTTCGGTGTCGGAATTGGAGAAACTCAACACAGCGTTGTTCCTCAGCCCTGAGCGCATACTTATTGTGGACGAGGCGTGGCTCCAGTTCGTGGACCTTGGAACCGGCGATGTGGAGACGCAGGGGGGGGCTGGAGAGGGACCTGGGGAGTTTAGATCCATTTTTGATGTTCTGCGACGTCCCGATGGTGTAGTATTGCGAGATTTCGTGTTGGCTAGGCTCACGACATTCTCTACCGGAGGGGCACTGCTCGGCACGCGACGCTACGACGTGATGAAGTTCGAAAACATGCTGGTTCGACCAGTGGCAGCGTTCGTGGACGGCGCAGTAGTGTTTCGTGACACCCGGAACACCAGCGTGTGGGTGGAAGGTCGGTCTCGGGCCGCAGTGCGATACATCGAGTCGTCTGGTGACGAGCAGGTCAGGGTGATCGCACAGGAGATAGGCGATGAGAAGTACGGTTACAGATTAGCGGATGGGCGCAAGGGTACGACCGGGATACACTTCGGCCAGCGAGTCCTCGAGGGACGGATTGGCGAGAGACTCGTGGTTGCACAGACGGATTCACCGACCGTACGGCTCTTGAACCGAGACGGGGCGGTGACGGGGAGAATCCCGTTACCGCGAGGGCTGGACGTGTCGGAGGACCATGTTCAACTGGCTCGACATGAGAGAATCGCCGAGAGGGAGCAGCGGTTCAACGCCCCGGAAATAAGGGAACGACTCGGTAGAACGGCAATGGCAAGTCGGGAACATCCAACCGTGCCAGCGAATGCGGTAACGCCAGGGGTTGATAAGCTCTTCGTGGATTTCGATGGTCGACTGTGGCTCCGTCTATTCGTAATGCCCGGCCAGGATGTCGTGCAATGGCAAGTGTGGGATGTCGCTAGTGCGCGTATGGAGTTCGTCGTGAGGCTTGCCCGGACGACGACCTTGCTCGATGCACAAGGGGATCGTGTACTGCTTCATATGATGGACAGTTTTGGAGTGGACCGGGTCGTGATTCAGACGTTGGTTGCGGTGTGACGAGCACTTACCCGTTTAGGAATTACGACAATCACGTGACACACGAGCTTCGCTGAATATCGTCGAATATGCCCCGCGGGAACGTCAGGCGTCAAGTAACCGGGCGCGGGGGAGGCTGGCCATCGCCTTGTCCAGGGTCAGGGTGTCGAGATCTGAATGCGCGTAGTCGTCGGCGATGAGCCGATCAGGCAGCCCCGCGCCGCTCGAGGCGTCCAGGAGCCTCATCACCGAGAGCCCGTTCAAAGGTGCGACCAGGCCGCTGCCCAGCACCTGGATCAGGGCGGAACGAGCGGCGGGCTTCTGCACGCCGAAGTGGTGCTGGAGGGCGACGTAGGCCTCGCCGATCACTTGATTGGAAACCACCACGGTGGTGCCGTCTCCGACCAGCGTCGTCAGGTGCCGCACCGTATGGGCGAACCGATCCCGGGGTCGGCCCGTGAGCAGGCGCACGAGGACGGATGTGTCAATCCCGTAGCGAAGGATCATGTCGCTGGGCGCGGAAGGCGTGAACGTCAAAGGGCGCGATGTCGGGGTCGATTTGCTCCCTTAGCGGGGCCAAACGCGACAGATCGATCTTGTGGGGTCGTATGACGAAGCCGTGGGGCCCCTCCAGCAGTTCGAGACGGTCGCCGGGTCGGACGCCCATGACGTCAAGGACATGCGCCGGAAACGTGACTTGTCGCTTCGCCGTTACCTTGACGAGCATGGGTTTTCCTCCTCGCGTGGATTCCACCACCTTACGATCAAGCCTATTTTCGTAAGGTGATGCAGTCAAGCTCTCTGGGCGCGCTTGACGACCGTCGCCTTGAGGAAAGATCATCTCGGGGTTCGAGACAACGCGGATAGGAGGAGGGTCCCGTGGGAACTGAATTGAGTATCGGTTTCAGGCCGGGCTGCTGCTGGAATCCGGGCGGTTCGCGGTGCTTTCCGGGTGGACCGAACTGCTGATCTACGGACCGGAAGGGCGACAGATCAGAGTCGTTGGAAGAGATGGCGAAGGGCCGGGCGAGTTTCGACAGGCGACCCGTATGGGCTTGCGTGCCGATGGCAAGATCTGGGTGTGGGACCTCCTGCTACTCCGCATGTCCGAGTTGTCCCCGGACGGTGAGCTTCTGGAAAGCAGGACGATTCACTCTCCCGACCCACCACCCCCCCAGGGACTGGGGCTCCTGGAGGACGGGTCCGTGATTGCCGAGATCGAAGAGAAAGAACGACAGAGGAGAAGCGGGGGGGCGACTTTCTACAGTCGACACCACTGATGTCGCAGGTGGCTGGAATAATGCGGGAAGCGGCACTGGCTGTACCTGTGCGGGACATCCTGCCTCCGGTACGGAGCCTTAGGAGCGGGGTTCCCTGGCGAGCTGTGGTTGCAACTGGACGTCGGAGATGAGGGTGGGTCGAGAACATGGGTCGCGGTCCGGCCGCAGGTCATCGGTAGGCACGCTTGACGAGCCCTACGTGAGCGTCTTCGAACGATACGACGGCGCTACCACACCGGGTCGCGGCTGTCTGCCGCTTTCGGCTCAAGAGGCAACCGACGAGAGTTCGTAGGTGACGCCGCTCACGGCTCGATGCAGGACCTCCCGGCTGTCGAGGTCCCGCAACGACGACAGCTAGAGATCGTATCTCAGGCTGAGCGTCACGGTGAAGGCGCTCGTGTCGCGTGTTTCCACGGTGTACACGATGCGGGAGCCGCGGCCCACGGTGGAGTCGTGGCTGCGGAGTTGGTCCCACTCGCGAGGTTCGCTCTCGAACGGTCCGAGGGTCTTCGCGTAGCGTATTCGGGTTCCGACCGTGAAGCGGTCGGCGACGCGGTAGTCCACGCCCGCCAGCGCCTGGGCGCCGAACATGGTGTCGTGGAGCACCGCTGAGCCCAGCGTCGTTGTCCCGGCCAGCTTCGCGCGGAGCACCGGATCCTCGAACGTGCTGATCCGCACCGGATCGTTGTTGCGCTTCCACAGGCTGAAATAGTCGACGGCCATGCGCTGCACGCCGGCGCCGACCCCCAGGTACGGCGTCAGCCGCGCACCGCCGGTGGCGAGATCGACCGCGAGGTTCGCGAATGCGCCGTGTACGCTCACGTCGCCGGCGCCGCCGACCGCCCTCTCCAGCTCCTGGTCGGCCTTCTGCGCGGTCACCACGTCGCCGATCTCCGTCGGCGCGTAGTCGTGATACGGCGCGGCTCGGTACCGGTACTCGGCCTCGACCCGGAACCTGCCGAACCGGTATCCGGCCGCGATTCCCGTCGCCATCCCCCTCGTGCCGCCGGACTCGTTCGCCCATTCGGTCGGCGGCGGCGGGGTGTCGCACTCCGATCCCGCCTCCACCCCATCGGGGTTGATGAGCAGGTCGCAGCGCGTGCCCCAGTCGTTGTCTGTGCCGACAAGCCGCATGGCCGGAGCGAGCGTGAACCCTAACTCCGACCCGACGTACGGCTGCGCGGCGACCTCGCCCGCCGCCAAGCCGAGCGCCAGCGCGAAAACGGCTCCTCTCATGGGTCGTCCCTCGTGTGAATTCGCGGGTCAGGCGGGCGGAAGCTCGGGGGCTGACGCCTCACCGCCGTCCGCGTCTCCTGAACCCACGGCGCGCTGCAGCACTTCCTGGATGTCAAGTCCCAGCACCGAGGCGAGTCCCTCCATCGTTCCGTAGGCGCCTCGCACCCGCTGGTTGAGAGCGTTGGACACGCCCTCTCCCTGGCCGCCGTCCATGACGACGACGCGGTCGATGTCCACGCCTTCCACCGCGCCGACGGCGATCTCGAGCAGTTCGGGGAGCTTCTCCGCCATGAACACGGCGAACGCGGCCTCGCCTCCAGTCTGGACCTCGGCGTAGAGCCGCTTCAGGACCTCGACCTGGGCCTTCCCGCGCTCCAGGATCGGCGCCGCCTCGGCCTCCGCCCGCGCGAACGCGGCCATCTTCTCGGCCTTGGCGGGCTCGATCACGTCCGCCCGCAGGCGCTGCTCCTCGCGCTCCACGCGCTTCATCTCGAGGATCTTCTCGGCCTCGACCTCGGCCTCCTGCGCCTTCACGCGCGCGATCTTCTCGGCCGTGTCGCCCTCGCGGTGCAGTTCGGCCTTGCGCACGCGCAGTTCGTTCTGGGCCTCGGCGACCTTGATCGAGGCCGCGGCCTCCCGCACTTCCGCGCGCCGCCTCGCCTCGGCCTGCGCCTCTCGCGTGTCGGCCTCCGCCTGGGCCTCGGCGATCTCCGCGGCCCGAATGGCTTCGGCCGACTTCTCCCGCCCGATCGCGTCCAGGTAGCCGCGTTCGTCGCTCACGTTCTGGATCTTGAGCACGTCGAGGTGGAAGCCGAGCGAGGCCAGATCCTCTCCCGCGTCCTCCGACAGCGCCTTGGCGAACCCCAGCCGGTCCTCGTTCACGGCTTCCGGCGTCAGCGTCGCGAGCACGCCCCGCAGGTTCCCGGTGAGCGTGTCCTGGGCGAGTTCCCGAACTTCCTCCTCCGTCTTCCCCAGCAGGCGCTCCACCGCGTTGTTGAACACCCACTCGGGCTCCGAGGCGATCTTCACGTTCGCGATCGCCTCCACGCTCAGCGGGATGTTCCCCTTCGAGAAGGCGTTGTTGACGAAGACCTCGATGGGGATGGTCTCGAGGTTCATGTGCTGGACCGTCTCGATGATCGGGATCCGGAGGGTGCGTCCGCCCGAGATGGAGCGGTAGCCGACGGCCTGGCCATCGGTCAGCATGCGATTCCGGCCGGTGATCACGGCCGCACGGTTGGGGGGAACGATCACGATCAGGTTTTTGATCGTGATGATCGCCACGAGTACGACGACGAAGAAGACGCCCGCCATCACGACCGGGGCGGCCAGGAGATTCAGAAAGTCTTGCATTTAAGCCTCATTCCTCGAGCAGCTTCATGTCTTCGGGATCCACGGGCGCGACATCGGCGATGCCGTCCGTCATGCGCACGACCACGACCGACTGTCCGGCTCGGAGCGGCAGGTCGTCGGGGCAGGTCGAGTCCAGGCGGGCCCGCACGCTGTAGCGGCGCTCCCCGCGCGACACCTTCACCGTACCCGCACCGTCCGGCGCTATTTCCATCGTGACTTCGCCCGTCAGTCCGGCCAGCGAACGCTCGCCGAGCGCGGTGCCGGCGCCCGAGCGCTTGATGTAGCGGAAGGCGGCGCCGATGAACGCCCCGGAGGCCAGCCCCGTGACGCCGGCGATGGCGGCCGTGACCGCGGGACTCGTGAACCAGTGCAGGATGGCGCCGGTCGCGCCGAACCCGAACATGGCGTAGACGATGGTCCGCAGCGAGAGGAGTCTCGCCACGTCGGCCGCGCCGCCTGCGTCCAGCTCTGCGTCCACATCCACATCGATGTCCATGCCGTCCAGGAAGTCGCCGAACACGGACAGCGCGAGGAAACCGCCGCCCACCAGGAGACAGAAGATGTATATCGTGAACATTCAGGCGCCTCCGCCGGACCAGGCCGCGACCGTTTCCCGCACGAAGTCCTCGAACACGCGCGGTGCGTGGCCCAGCACGTGGCTCATCGTCGCGAAGTCCTCCTCCGTCGCGAGGAGCCCTTCCGCGAGGAAGTGCTCCGACATGACCCGAAGGTCCCGCACGAGCCATTCCGGCAGGCTTCGGCTCGCGCGCGCCTCCCAGGCGTCGAGGTCGTCGCCGACGTACTCGATCTCGCGCCCGAGGTGTTCGCTCCAGATGCGGGCGACATGCTCGGACGTCAGCAGCTGCGGTCCGACCACCGGATACCGGATCCCCTCGTGGCCGTCATCGAGGAGCGCGTTCACGGTGGCGTCGGCGATGTCGCGGACGTCGACCCGGTGCAGCCCCGCGCCCCCGAGCGGGGCGGGATAGACGCCGGCTTCGAGCGACCGCCTAAGCCACAGATCGTTCTGGAAGTAGTGGTTCGGTTCGATCGTCGCCCACGGGACGCCGGAGGCCCCGAGAGCGGCGAGGATCTCCATCTTGCTCGCGAAGTGGGGGATGTGGGGCGCCGCGTGCGCGCGGTGCGCGGAATGGAAGACGATCCGCTCGACGCCGGCCTCCGCGGCCGCATCGACGGCCCCGATGCCGAGCCGCGCCTCGTGCGGGTGGAGCGCCGTGAGGAGGTGCATGCGCGACACGCCTTCGAGCGCCGGCCCGAGGGTGTCGGGCCGCTCCAGGTCGCCTTGCATGAATTCGACGCGCTCGCCCGACGCCCCGGCGCGGTCCGCCGAGCGCGTCAGGCACCGGACCGACGCTCCGCGGGCCACGAGGCCCTCGACGACCCGACGCCCGACGGTCCCCGTCCCGCCGACGCAAAGCACGTCCGCCATCCATGCCTCCGGTTCTCCAGTGGCTCCGACTTCCCAGGTCCTGCAGGATCCCGACGATACGCGGCGCGCGAATGGCAGGCGAGTGCCGCCCGCGTCGCCCCGCCGACTGCGTGTCGAGAGCGCGTTGACACCCCGTTGATGGCCGCCCGGACTCTGAGGGCGAAATCTCGGGAGGCACGGGACGGGGGGTCCGTCCCGGAAGGTCGCGGCGAGTGCGCCAGGCACGGCGGCGGCCGCGACCCGGCCCTCCGAAGACCCGTGAAAGGGAGGGGACGATGAAGACGACGAAAGCGGGACGCTGGGTGCTACTTGGCTTCAACCTCGTGCTGGCCACGGCCATCCTGGCGCAACCCGGCCGGGCCGCGTCCGCGCGTGGCGGCGACGACTGCCTCGGGGACTGTTTCCAGGGATGGGGGGGATGCGTTCTGGACGGCGACTGGGGCTGCAACTACGAACTCAACGAATGCGTGCGGGGATGCTTCTTCCCCACGTGGGGTCCTTTTTCGGATCCCTATCTCCTCTGACGGAGAGCACATGAAGCTCGATGACACGGGGGCCGGCTCCCGGCCCCGTCACTGGATGGCACTCGCGGCGGCGCTGCTGGCCACCGCATGTCTGGACGGCGAGAACCCTGCCCCCACGGTCGATTCGGCAGAGCCGGGAGCGGACTTCGGAGCGGACCCCCCCCCCCCGGGGGGGGGGGGGCCCCCCCCGGCGGGGGGGCGGGGGGTTGGGGGGGGGGGGGGCGGGGTGGAGGTGAA
>VXMQ01000043.1 GCA_009841015.1 Candidatus Palauibacter denitrificans
CGTTATGCCGCCGCGTTCGCAAGGCGCTCCGCGCGCTGTCGCGCAACAACCTGCTACTGGCGCCGGTCCCGCGCGGCGGGCCGGAGGGCCTCCAGTCGCTCGCCGAGTTCAAGGAGCAGCTCCGGAATCCCGGTTCGGGTCGCGAGCTTGTGGCGCTCGCGCGGGCGCGCTGCGTGTTCGTGTCAGGCGACAGCGGGATCGAGGATCGGTTCGCGCAGGCGCTGCGCGAAGCCCCAAGCGAAGTCGAACCGGACCTGCCGTCCCGCGATGCCGCGTCCCCAACTGGAACCGACATCGCCGCGCTTGCGCAGGGCCCGCCCCGATAGGCGAACGCAACAGCCGCGAGTCCCGGCGCCCGCTCGAACCACCTCAAATAGGGGGAACCTTGACTTAATCCTTCGGAATAGCGACTCCTGTGGAAGTGGCGATGGTCCCTAACGTAGAAACGACGGAGAATGCCATGAGAAGCGGCGATGAAATGCTTGCGCAGATCGTTGAGAAGTCCACCGTGGACGCGGGGTTCAGGCAGCAGCTTCTCGCAGATCCAAAGACTGCGATCAGCGGCGAATTGGGCATTACGATCCCCGATTCGATGAACATCCAGATCCATGAGAGCGACATGCAGACGGTGCACCTCGCGTTGCCGCCGGACCCGCACATCAGCGAGGAGCAGATGGAAGCCATATCGGCCGGCCTCTGCTGCTGCTGGTAGCTGCTGCTGGTAGCTCCCCGTGGCCGAGGAGCCGGTTGACCTATTCCGGCTCCTCGGCTTCCGGATCCCCTTCTTGAAGACCTGATACGGCGTCTGCCCCTCCATGCCGCGGCTGAGGTGCGGACGCCGTTCTCCTCACGCGATCACAGGCGCGGGATTAAGGTCGGCTTCGGCGAGCGGGGACTCGCGATAGCCCATGCTGACGGGCACGTCGTAGAGGCGCCCGGGCGCGAACCTTGCCCAGAAGTGCCGCATGCCCGGCACGATGACCCGCGCCACGGGCATGCCGATATCGGGCCGCGTCTGATCCAGGACAAGGAACTCCATGCCCCGAGCCTCGACGAGCGCGCGGGAGTTCTCCACATCTTCGCGCGTGTCCGCCGATTCGGTCACCGGATAGTGTGAAGCCTTGCGGGGCGGCTCGTCCGGCGCCGGCGCCAGCCAGGAACAGTCGGCGAGCCGGGCGGTCTTCCACCACCAGAGGGCCAGCGGATCATCGATCCTGGGCCGGCCGTCCCCCGTCCCCGGACGCGGCAGCCAGGTAAGACACTGGTTCAATTCGCAGAGCGCACGCAGGGCTGCGATGCGCGGGTCGGCGTGGGTCCCGGCACCGTAGATGATGTCCTCGGTCGGGGCGCCCGGTCGGCGCGAGAGCGCAACGAAGGTGGGGATGCCGATATCGGAGGTGACGTCGAGCATCCATAGCTCCCGCTCGTGGGCGGCGTAGTAGTCCGAGGCCGCTGCGACGTACTCGTCGTCGAAGCTGGAGAGATCGACGGCCGGCACCCGTAACCGGTTGTACCACCAGATGGCGAACGCATCGCGCTCGGCCAGTTCGTAGAAGCCCTGCAGGATGGCCTCTTCCAGGGTGTTGCCCGCGGCGCAGCCGTTCGAATCGGCGATCAGGTCCGCGGGGCCGCGCTCCTCGGCCGACATGCTGTAGAGGATGGATGTCGGCAGGTAGCGGTGCCGCTGCCGCGTCAGCGACCATACCGGCGTCCAGTCGATTTCGGCGTCGGGCTCGAGACGCGGCGGGACGATGTTGTAGGGGTGGCCTTTCGCGTTGATGCTCTCCGCGTCGTCGAGCTGACGCTCGCTGAACAGCTGCACCTCGTTGGGGTGGACCGCCTCTTCCCTCCCGAACTCGCTGAATCGCCTGCGGACCCGGATCTCGTCCCCATGACGGGCGCCCGAATAGCGCTCGACCGCTTCGCAGAGCGCGCTGACCTCGGACTGCTGTCGCGTGCTGCCCTTGCCGGCGCTCTTGCTGCGCAGGCTGCGCCTGAGCGAACTCAGGCTCCGGCCTCTCATGCCGAGATTGCTCCCGGCCCAGTAGACGTGCAGCCAGGAGTCGGCCTCATCCGTGGTGCGCGACAGCCAGGTCACGACACCGCTGATCGGGCTCACCAGGTGCCGGTACTTCGCCAGGGTGGCTCCCGGCGCCATGGTACGCGCGCCGCCGCTGTTGCGATGGGTCTTGGGGCTCGCCTTCAGGGACACCGGGACCGGTGGTCGATCCGGCCGGTACAGGGCTTCATCGCCGCAGGCCAGGCACTGCGGCCGACGCACGACCCGATGCCGCGAGCTTGAGAACGTGGCGACATTCATCGCGATCGCCTGTTCGTGAATCGGGGCCGACTCGCCCAGCACCAGCCATTTGACGATCTCCGCCGCGATCAGCCCGTACATCGCTTCCAGCACCGCGGGCTGCGCCGCGAACGGCCTGAAAGCGGCTTCCTCGCCGGCGACGTTGCGCAGGAAACCGTGGACTTCCCGGTGGCTGCGCAGGCGGTACGCGAGGCAATCCCAGCAGGGGCCCTGCCCGTCCGCCCGAAAGATGGGGCCGAAGAGCGGCTCCATGCCGCTCGGCCGCACGGGCGTCCACGGCGCTCCCGCCTCGAGCTGGCGCCGATTCACCTCCGCGAGGTGTGCTTCGAGATAGTCGCCGCAGACAACCACGGTGAGCTGCGGCTCGCCGGTCCCCACCCTGCCGCCGTTCGCCTCCAGATGCCGGACGAACCCGCCGTCGTCACCCTGGACCGTGACGCGCGACTGCGCCAGCCGCTCTTCGACCCAGCGCGGCGACGCGCCAAGCGACGACCAGTAGGCCGCCTGACACCGATCCATGCCGTGATCGGCGGAGACCAGATAGCCCTTGGCCGCGAACGCGGCGATGGCCGCAAGGACATCGGTCGCCGCATGGGCGCCGTCGAGGGCCGCGACGATCTCTTCCCAGGGGTGCCGGCCGTCGAGCAGCGGCAGCAGATCGCACTGCAGCTTTCCGTGCAGCAGCGTGTTGAACGACTCGGAGACGAGAAGCGCCCGCGCCTCGCCGAGATCGTGGAATCGGAGGTGCGGAGTGAGCGCGGGGCGCTTGACAATGCCCTGGTCCGCACCGGTCGTCCGGGTCAGGATCCCGCGCCGGGGACGCGCGTGCTTCTCCGCGGCCATCCAGCTCAGGCCCGGAGCCCTTCGACGAGACGCTCCAGGGCCTCAATGCAGAACGCGGAGGTCACGGCCTCGGAGCCATGCCCGATCTGCCCGACCACGCCCCACCTCAACGACTGGTCGCCGAAGGCGAGCAACTCCGGCCAGCTGCCGTCCCCGCGCTGCGAACTCATCACTCTCTCCACCCCGCGCTTCGCGTCGATGCTATCGAGGCTGCCGATGTTGTGGAGCGCCGACATCGCCTGAGCGGTCTGAAGGACATTGCCGAATCCACCCTTCTCATCACGCAGGCCGAGGATGCGATCCGCGAGGATCGGGCGCAGGGGATCGAGGGCGGGCTCCGCAAGAGCCATCGCGCGTGTGATCGCATAGTAGATCGCGACCGTGTCGGGATACCACTTCGACGAGCCGTCGAGGGTGCCCTCGGTCACCAGGGCTGCCAACCATCGCTGGGCATCCCTGGTTCCCGGATGGTCCCCCAGGTAGGCGATGACATTCGCATTGACGACCGGGTCGGCCTCGATCCGAAAGCGCGACACGACATCGGGTTCGTCCTCCGACAGCACCCAGGTCGTGAAGCGGCCTTCCTCGTCGCGATTCGCCAGCATCGCCGGAACGTTCCTCCCCAGCCAGATCCAGGGGTGCGTCCCGATGACGAGCGAACAGAGTGCGGTACTGTCGAGATCCAGGGGCAGGTGACGGTAGTACCGCCACAATCCGGGGTATTCGATGGTGTCGATGAGATATGCCTTCGTAGCGGTGCATATCGCCCTGGCCTGCGGCTCGGCGGAACTCTCAAGGGCAAGCGCGCAGAGGGCCGACACGAATGGAGGCCTCTCGAAATGTCTGGGGATCTCCGGGTCGGCCACATTGAACCGGATGCAGTGCCAGGCCCCGTTCTCGTCGATCGTGGACTCCAGGAAGGCAAGTCCGCGGCGGATCGCTTCCCTCGCCGCCCTGGCCAGCGCTCCGGAGGTGGCCCTGCCGCTTCGGGTCTCCTCTTCTTCCGGTGCAGGGGGCCGAAGGGGCGGCGCGGGGTCGTGGAGCGTCCTTCGAAGAAACTCGAGCGATGCCGCACCGGTCCTCGCCTCCTCTCGTTCGGCCTCGCTGAGCTTGTTCCGCGGCGGGAGCACCACGTGCGTCGCGGCATACGTCTCTTCGTGCACGTGAATCTCATGGTCCTCGGCCAGCGTCACGCCGAATTCCCTCTCGATCGTCTCCCTGGGTTTCCGGAGAAGACGTTCGCGAAAGTCGCCGTCTTCATCAGCTCTCGAGACGAGGAGATCATCCGCGTCCATTCAGGCCACCTGCCTCTTGACCAGGTCTCTGAACACCCCGTCGACTTCCATGAGTTCGTTGAAGGAGCCGCTCTGTACCACTCTTCCGGCCTGCAGCACGTAGATGCGATCGGCCTGTTCCAGCGTGGACAGGCGGTGCGCGATGACGACCCGGGTGGAGGTCAGGGCGGTGAGGTTTCGCATGACCTTGGCTTGGCTCTTGTTATCCAGCCAGTTGGTCGCCTCGTCAAAGAGCATGATCCGCGGGCTTCCGATCACGGACCGGGCGATTGAAACGCGCTGACTCTCGCCGCCCGACAGGACACTCCCGCTCGTGCCGACCATGGTCATCATGCCCATGGGCATGCCCTTGATCTCCTCTTCGACGTCGGCGACTCGGGCCGCCGTCCATACGTCGTCACTCGCCACCTCATCGTGGTGACCGACCAGATTGTCCCAGAGATCCAGGGGATGGAGTCCAACGGACTGCGGCACCACGCCAATCCTGCGGCGCACCTGTTTCAGGTTCAGGTTCCTCAGATCACGTCCGTCGTAGTACACCGCGCCGGCGGTGGGCCGGTCGAAACCAAGCGCCAACCGGAAGAGGGTGCTCTTGCCGGCGCCGGACTCGCCCGCAATCGCGACGAATTCCCCGGGGCGGGCATGAATCGTGACGTCGTCGAGGATCAACGGGCCGTCGGGATCGTACCGGTAGGAAATGCGGTCGAAGAGAATGTCGCCGCCCAGATACTCGACCGGCGCTCCTTCGACTTCGGCCTCCGGAACCGCAGCGAGGAGCGGGCGCATCTGGTCGAACGCGGGGAGCACGGCGGCGACCGCGCCAAGGGACTCGCCGAGCCGGGCGACGGCGGACTGGAAGGCGGTGAAGACGAGGTAGACGACGAGAAAATCGCCGACCGGGAGGTTCCCGTCGCCCACGGCTACGGCTGCGAACAGCAGGACGCCGGCGGCAAGAAAGGGGAGCGCGGCGCCAAATGCCCGCGAATGTCCCTCGAGCGCGCCCAGTTCGAGCTCCGCGCGTTTCTGCTTCCGGTAGTCCTGCGCCCAGATGGCGAAAGCCGAGGCTTCCGCGTTTTCCACACGCAGCTTGCCGATGCTGCCCACGATCTGGAAGAGCCGGCCGGAAACGCGACGCGCCGCGCGGATCATGCGCCCATAGGGCGGAATCTGGCGCAGCCCGAGGACGACGGTGATCAGGAGAGAAGCCAGGCTGAAGGCGAGGGCAACGGTCCCGAGCGTGGCATCGTAGAAGAAGATGACGGCAAACACCGGAAGCAGAAAAACGATCGACAGCAGGCCGTCGGCCGCGACTCCCTGCAACCCGTCACGCAGATTCTGGAACGTCATCCCCGACACGGCCAGATCGCCGGGACGACGGCCGTGCAGCATGCTTGGCGGAAGGCGCATGAGACGGTCCCAGAAGGCCGCTTCGACCCGTGAGGAGCGACCCTCGATCCGCAGCATCACCGTGCTCTGAAGCAGGTGCAGGAGTGCGCCGAGCAGGCCGAACCCCGCCACGGCCACGGCCACTGCGTAGAGCGCTCCGGCACTTCCGCCCGCCGCCGTCTGGTTCGCAACGAACCCGAGCCCGAGCGCCGGCACGAGCTTGACCAGCCCGCCCGGAAGCCCGGCCATCGCCAGCCGCGCCAGATCCGCCGCCGATCCCTGCAGCGCGATCCGCAGCAGGTCCGCCGGCTTCACGTTCCCCACCGGCAGCGGCCGGTAGAACACCCAGGCCTCGTCCGTCAGCGCAGCGGCACGATCCGCGGTCATCCGGACGCTGCGCTTGCTGACCGGATCGAATTCCCGGTAGCGCCCCAGCCATCCCGGCAGGAGCGCCACAGGCTGGCCGTCTTCGGCGCGGAATGCCAGCATCGCGTTGCTGTCGCCGCGCCACCAGGCGCCCTCGTCCCCGAACCGCACGCGCCGGGCGCGCACGCCCGAAGTATCGAGAACGTCAGCGAGGCTGACCGGAGCACCGGAAGGATCCGAGCGCGCCGGGATCCTGAAATCGATTCCTTCACGGCGTCCGATTGCGTGCAGGGCGTCCGCCAGCGACGTGTCCTCGACACTGGCCTCCCGGTCAATCGGCAGGTCATAGATATTGAAGAGCCGCTGCCGCGCAGCCCGCTCGACCGTACGGCGGCTCGTGGTCCGCGCGCGCTCGAGATTCGCATCATCGACCACGGCCAGTCGGCGGTTCAGGCGCTCCAGGGCGAAGGCAACCGCGTGAAAGGATGCGAGCGCCGGGAGCAGGCCCCCCTGCTCCGCCAGCGTCTCCGTCGACCTGCCCGAGAGCGTCGCCTCGTCGGACAGGATGAGCCAGCTTGTCCGCGTCAGCGGTATCACCGCTTCGTGTGGGCCGCCCCCCTCGACGATTTCCGCCTGGTCGACCAGATCCATGAAGAGGCTGGTGCCGCGCGGCGGTTCGGACACCCATACGACGCCGCGCTGTACGGACAGCGTACAGGGTGCCGGGGTCCGCATCAGACCGGGCTTGGCCAGCGCTGTCGGACGCGGAAGGCGGCTCGCGAAACGCGAGAGTGTGTCCGTAATCGCGGTCAGCCAGGTATCGGTCTGTTCCGCCAGCTCCGCCGGATCGACCTCGGACAGCACGGAGGCCGGCAGGCGTTTCAGAACGGTGCCCGGCGATCCCTTGGCGATCAGGCTGAGCGTGGTCTCTTCCTCATCGCGTGGACCGTCCGGTGCGACGCCGGGCAGCAGCCAGCCCGATTCGCGGCGCAGCAGATGCTGCGGCGCCGCCTGCTCCACGCCGTCCCTGAATTCGACCAGGAACAGATTGACGGCGCCCTGATCGATGAACCAGACAGTGTCCGGATCGTCGAGCTTCACCGGCAGGTTGCCGGCGCAGGGCACGGACTCGCCGGAGCGGGCGGCGAGTTCCGCGATGGACGTGTACTCCGGCCTCGTGTCCCGCATCAGCCGGACCTGACGAGCTTGTAGTACGTGCCGTCCCGATCCGCCATCAACTCCTCGTGCGTCCCGCGCTGCACTTCGACGCCCTTGTCGAGCACGATGATCTCGTCGCTGTCCCGCACGGTGCTCAGCCGGTGTGCCACGATGAGGCAGGTGACACCGCGACGTCGCAGGGCGTCATCGACGTATTCCTCCGTCGCGGCATCGAGGGCGCTGGTCGCCTCATCCAGAATGAGCAGCGTCGGATTGCCCAGTAGCCCCCGTGCGATCTCCAGCCGCTGGCGCTGGCCGCCGCTGAAATTCACGCCGCCTTCCTCGACCCGGGTCGAATACCCGTCCGGCCGATGGAGGATTTCTTCATGAATCTGGGCATCGCGTGTCGCCGCGAAGATGGCCTCGTCCGGAACGGCGGGGTTCCACAGGGTGATGTTGTCGCGCACGGACGCGGAAAAGAGCACGACCTCCTGATCCACCATGGAGATGGACCGCCGCAGCACCTCCTCGGGAATCTCATCCCGGGGGTGGCCATCGAACAGGATTTCGCCGGACCAGGGCTGATAGACACCGGCAATCAGACGCGCGAGGGTCGACTTGCCGGAACCGCTGGGACCGACCACGGCAACCCGCTGTCCCGGCGTGATCACGAGGTTGAAGTCCTTGATCAGAGGGGGCCGGCTCTTGTTGAAGCCGAAGCTGACGTCTCGCAGCTCGAGCCGGCCGGTGAGCTGGAGTCGGCCCTTGAAGGTGGGAATCGACTCCGACTGCGAACTCCGGCGGCTGAAGGCGGGGTCTTCGGCGGCCCTGGAGATGTCTTCGAGTCGCTGCAGATCGGTTTCGAGCGCCTGGCGTTTCCCGGCGAACTCCAGAAAGCGCCCAACCGGCGCCAGGAACATTTCGGCCAGGATATAGAACCCGACCAGCGTGCCCAGGGTCATCTCCCCGACCAGGACCAGGCTTCCCCCGATGCCCAGGACCGCCGCGCTGCGCAGTGCGGCGATCATGCCCGGGAGCGCGTCGTTGACGGAGCCCAGTCGGGAATAGCGCCGGCGCGCATGCAGTTCGCGCGCCTGGTGGCCGCTCCAGCGCGAAAACAAACGGTCGTCCGATCCCGTCATGCGCAGATTGTCGGCGTGATTCAGCATCTGCATGCCGACGCCGATCAACAGTCCCTGTTCGCGCCTCATCGCCTGGCTTCGAACCGCCCTGATCCCGTTGAGGAAGTGCGCCAGCAGACCGTGCAGAAAGGCGAGAAACAGCACAACCAGCGTGAGCCGGACATCGTAGACCAACATGGCAATGAGCAGCACGGCGCTCATTCCCATGTCGATAATGAGCACCAGGAACTGTTCCGTCAGGTTTTTCGAGATTCTGTCTATGGACGAGACCCGATCCGTCAGATCGCCTACGAGACGGTGTTCGAAAAACTCCACCGGCAACCGCAGCAGCCGCGACAGGCCTCGACTGTAGCCAATCACCGAAATCCGGACCGCGAACCGCTTCAGGAACCGGTGCTTGAGCAGGGACAGGATGTACACGAGGACACCGCCGCCGAGCAGGGCCGCCACGAGTCCGCCCCAGGGGCCCCGGTTCTCCAGCACATCGTCCACGAAAATGCTGAGGGATGCGGGGACGACAAAGGCCAGCAGCGTCAACATGAGGCTGCAGGCAATCACCCAGGCAAGCACGCTCCGCGATCCGCCGAGCAGGGTGCCCAGTTGCGTGAACAATCCGGGCCGTTCCCCGCCGGGTTTGAAACCGGAGCCCTGCTTGAATCGCAGCGCAATTCCGCTGTAGCCCTTTTCGAACTCTTCCGCCGAAAGCCTGCGCCGCCCCGTGGCCGGATCATTGAGATAGAAGTGGCGACTGTCGAACCCCTCGAGGACGACGAAATGGCTGAATTGCCAGAACACGATCAGAGGCAACTGCAACTTCTTCAGCTGACTGGCCCGTACGCTGAGTCCACTGCATTCGAGGCCGTAGTGCCTGGAGGCGCGCACGATGCTCGCCGCACTGCTCCCGTCCCGACTCACCTCGCATCTTTCCCGCAATTCCGTGAGCGGGACCCAGCGTCCGAAGTAGGCGAGGATGCTGCCGAGGCAGGCGGCGCCACACTCCGACGCGTGCATCTGCAGCAGAATCGGCGTGGTGATCCTCTGTTTCTCGACGCTGGATGCGGCCTTGTCGCGAGCCCCCCGGAAGGCGGTCAGCGCCATGTCATGACCGCCCCATCCGCAAGAATGCGACCGGGGATTGTGTGCCGATCTCGATGACGATCCGACACTCCCTGCCCGCAACGGAAGCAAGGTCGAGGCTCTCATCCAGCGCGATATCGAGACGGTGCACGGATCCCGGCACCGCGGACTCGAAGGCCGCGGGAACGTCGGACAGGCGAACGGCGGAAATTGCCGCAACTTCCACGCTCACTGTGCCCGCTTCTCCATCCGCCGTACCCAGCTCTATTACCGCCGGCATCCCTGCCCTGATCTGCGGCACGATGTCGTTCTCGATCCAGACGAGCGCCTGCACGGATCGGCCGGCTTCGGACAGGCTTGTGCCGGGGTCGACCAGCACACCGTCCACCGCGAGGCTGCGGGCCACGTTGCCGAAGAAGAGCCACGCCACGAAGATGAACAACCACAGCGCGATGGCGGCGACCAGCAGTCGCTCCCGCGGGGTGGAAATCGTCAGCAGCCGGTCGAGCTGTTCCCGTTCCTGCTTTGCTTCGGCAACGGTATCGTGAAACGAATCAAACGGATTATTGAACACGACCCTGCATCGCCTCCTCACCGGGTATCGAGCAAGGACAATCCCGTTCGGATTGAGCGGAAAACAAGCGAATCTAGCATGTCCGAGGGCGCGGTGCAGGTCTTGACGCCACGGCCAGGGCAGGTCGCGGGCCCGGCGGCTCGCACCCGCAGCCCAGGCCGTCTCCCGGGCGATCGCGTACGAGCGAGCCGTGCCATGACGGTGGGGCTCCGCGCCGGGGCCGCTTGGGCGGTCGCGCTGCTCTCGGCCCTCTGCGACACTTCGTCCGTTCAGGCCATGCAGCTGAACGGATACTTCCAGGCCGTTCCTCTCGCCGGGACGCGTGAAGGCCAGTTGGGCGAGTTCAACCGGGTGCGGCTCTTCGGCGAGTCGGGAGTGGGCGCCTTTGGATTCGGCGCCGCCTACGAGCATGTGCTGACGTTCCGGCGCCTCGCCGAGGCGCCCGAGTTCCACCTCGGCGCGGTGCCGGGCGGCGGCGAGTGGCTCCGGCTCCAGTGGACCGTGGAGGAGCGGGACCACGTCGTCTGGCAGCACCGGTTCGATCGCCTCCACGTCGGATGGGAGGGCGAACGCTTCGAGATCAGCGTGGGGCGGCAGGCGGTGTCGTGGGGCACCGCGCTCTTTCTCACGCCGAGCGACCCGTTCACGCCCTTCAACCCGGTCGACCCGTTTCGGGAGTTCCGCGCCGGAGTCGACGCGGTCCGGCTCCGCTTTTTTCCGAGCGCGCTGAGCGAGGTCGACCTCGTCGTGCGACCGACCCGGTCGCCGGCCGGCGAGGAGGAGGTGACCGCGCTGATGCGCGGCCTCACCACGGCGCGGAACTGGGAACTCTCGGCGTGGGCCGGGATCGTGTACGGCGATCCGGCGGGGGCCGTCGGCGCGGCCGGATCGGTGGGGGGCTGGGCCGTCCGAGCGGAGGCCGTGCTGCGCCAACTCCCGGACCGGGTCGTACTTCGCGGCACACTCGGCCTCGACCGGCAGCTTCAGGTCGGCGGGAAGGATCTGACGGTCGCGCTCGAGTACCAGCGCGACGGCATGGGTGCGGACGGACCGGACGCGTACCTGGCCACGCTGACATCGGCCACCTTCCTGCGCGGCGAACATCAGGTGCTCGGGCGGGACGAGACCGTCGTCCGCGCGTCCTACCAGGTGCATCCGCTCTGGAGCCTGAGCGGTCTCGCGCTGTGGAACCTGAACGACCTGAGCGCCACCACGGGAACGAGTGTCGCCTACTCGGCCGGCAGCGATGTGGCGGTGACCGCGGGCGCATTCCTCGGTCTGGGTGACGACGATGCGACGCCCGCCCGTCCGCTGCCTTCCGTGTACGGCTCGGCGGGGCTGTCCGTGTATCTCTCCCTGAGTTGGTACTTCTGAGCGGGGCACGCAGGCGCCGGCCGTCGGCGGCTACGTCGGCCGCCTGCCCGGCTACGTCGGCCGGGAGTTGCGTTTCCGCCCCAATGGCACGCCCAGACCGTGGGCGATCTGGGCGAAGCTGCTGACGGGAAAGAACGCACACTGCCGCTCCCAATCCGCCGGATCGGGGATCTGCGCTTCGACCAGTTCGATCATCTCGTCGAACTTCGGCAAGGCGGAACAGTCCACGGCCAGCGGATCGGCGGCCTCCCGGTAGTTCGGCCACACGCGGTCCCGGGCGTTGCGCCAGAACGCACTGTCGTACTTCGAACCACAGCTATAGTGCCAACCGACGAACAGCCCGGCTGCGAGCGCGTCGGCGACCAGAAAGCGGTTGATGACGGGCGCGTCGCCCTGCGCATATTCCGCCGGTCGGTGGAGCCGCATACGCAGAACCAGCGCGATCTGCAGTTGTGCCAACCTGATGGCGGTCGCTTCGAGCGGCTCCATGAAGACGGCGGCATTCCCGACGCGGACCACCGCGCCGTCATAGATGCGGCGGTGGACGAAATTGGGAAACGGAATGACGGCGCGTTGCTCGAAATCCGACACACCCTCCTCCGCCAGCAGTTCGTCGAAGTCCGCCTCGACGGCATCGAGACCGGAAACGTCCTTGTTGAAGACATAGCCGTAGGACGTGTGCACGGTCAGCGGAATGACGAACACCCAGCCGTGAGGACGCGCCACCGCGCGGGTATACGTGGGTGCCCGGACCGGCGCGTTCGGCGGCGCCTCGACGACCGGGGGGCCGCGGCGAATGACGGCGCAGTTCGTGGGGATGAAGGAAATGTCGATGTGCTCCTGCGGGTCCAGTTGCCGCGGATAGCCGCGGGCATCGAAGACCAGGTCGTAGCGCTCGGACTCACGGCCCTCGAACTCCACCTCCGCGCCTTCGTCCACTTTCCTGATCGCGGTCACCTTCGCGTCGATGTGGCGGGCCTGCGTACTCGCGCACAACAGGTCCGCCATGAGGTCGGCCGACAGGTGGTAGGCATAGGCCACCTGTTGCGGCGTGAAGTAGTGAGTAAAGTCCTGCCGGCGTCGACCCCACCCCTCGAAGCGGTTGCCGAACTTGCGGGTGCCGTTCAGGCGTTGCTGAACCGTCTCGTGGGGCAACTGCAACAGATGCTGCAGGTCGCGGACCAGACGGGGCCAGCTTCCTTCGCCCACGCCGATGATCGGAATGCGTGAATCGTAGATGTGGTGCAGCTCATGATCGCGCTCCGGGTGCAGCCGCGATACGCTGGCGGCGGCCAGCGCGCCGGCGGTGCCGCGGCCGATGACTGCGATCTTTCTGCACGACGTGCTGCCGAGTTCCTTCACCGTGGCGACCTCCCCGGGCGCGAGGCTGGCATCAGGGTCCGATGGCGCCCGAAAGCACCATGTAGACGTAGGCCTTGATCTGTTCAACCCGGTCTCCGGCGATGACCATCTTGAGGTGGTGGATTCCGCGCAACAGCACAAACCGCCCGGTTCTGCCAAACAGAATGGTCGGATGCGAGACCCAGCCGGCCAGCGCCGCGACCTTCTCCGGCACTACACGCTCCTCGTGGCGCAGGGCCTCCAGCACCGGCTGCCAATCCGTCAGGCCATCGATCCAGACCCGGGGATCAGCCGTATATCTCTGCTTGACTATGGGTGTCAGGCCGAGCGCCGGACCGATGCCATCCGCCTGCGCGTCGACGTTCACCCCGGTCCTGACGATGTCCGTGCGCTCGCTGAAGCGTGCAAGCACCGCCTCCACGGTCGCGACGTCCCCGGGCCAGGCGATCTCCTCGAGGAAGGAACGGACATCCCGCTGCCCCGCAAAGCCCATGATCGCCAAGCGAATCGTGCGTGCGCGTGACGGAAACAGGCCGAACGAGTCGAGGCGGGTGTCTTCCGGTTGCGCCAGGTACACCCGCTCGACGTTGCTCCGCTCCGCCGCGCTCGGTTCCAGGCCGTGACAGGCCACGAGCCCGTCCACCACGACGCCGACGTCGTGCCGCTGCCCGGCGCCGCCGACGATCATGCGTTCGTTGGGCCGCAGGAACATCCCCGGCAGCGGATCGCCGTCGCCCCCCGACCCGATGTCGTATTCCAGCATCAGCTTGCGGCCGACAATCGCGCGCAGGGGCGAGTCCGCGACCTCCATGCTGCGAAACAGGCGACCGACCGCCGCCGCCGTGCGATCCGATGGGTCGCGTCGCGCCTGCTCTTCGAAGAACGCGCCCGACCGGTTGCCACTCGCCAGCGAGACGCCGAAATCCGCCCGCGGCCGGCTGTCGTGCAGCGGCAGCTCGAAACCGAACGGCTGGGCCCCCATGGTGATCGGCAGGGTCCCCGCCCGCGCCAGCAGGTTTTCCCACTCCCGCTCCCCGATCAGAACGGGAGAGATTCTGTCTCTCAGGCGCCCGAGCAGGTCATGCATGGTGGCGCCTTCTTCCGCCAGGCGCTCCTGGCTGATGGCTATCGCCTCGTGGATGTCCATTGCTCGCGTCTCAGGCGATGACCGGTGCTAGGATCGGCGCTCGTCGTCACGCACGGTGCCGTCGACCATGCGGACCAGACGCCGGGACCGCTCCATGACGCGGCTGTCGTGGGTGGCGAAGACGAAGGTCACTCCGAGGTCGCGATTCAGCTCGCCCATGACATCGAGGAGCGCTTCGCTGGTGGCCGAGTCGAGGTTCGCCGTCGGCTCGTCCGCGAGCACCAGGGCCGGACGGCTGGCCACCGCACGCACGACGGCGACCCGCTGCTGCTGGCCGCCGGACAGCTTGCCCGGGCGCCGGTCTTCGAGCCCTTCCATTCCCGTCCGCGCAAAGAGTTCGCGGACCCGCGCCTGACGCTCCTCCGCGGGCACGCCCTGGAGGAGCATCGGGAATTCCGCGTTCTCCAACGCCGTGAGCACGGGGAGCAGGTTATAGGCCTGGAAGACGAAGCCAACCTCCTCGAGCCGAAGCCGCGCCAGCTCCTGGTTCGACATGCGGCTCACCTCGCGCCCGGCAACCCAGACCCGTCCCTGCGTGGGGCGGGTCAGGCCGCCGATCAGATTCAACAGCGTCGTCTTGCCGGAGCCCGACGGCCCCGCGAGCGCGGTGAACTCGCCACGCTCTATGGTCAGGCTGACGTCGCGGACCGCCTGCACGGATTCGGCTTCCTGCTCGAAGACCTTCCAGACCCCGTCGGTCCGGGCGGCTGCCGTGTCGGGCACTGCCATCACACCTCGATTCTCCCTGATTCTCCTTGATTCTCCTTGATTCTCCTTGCGCGCCGAGGGGTCGGCACGAGAGCGGTTACCGATCGAACTTCATCGCCTCGGTCACGTCGACCCGGGCGGCGCGCAGCGCCGGATAGACCGAGGCGAGAATGCCGATGCCGAGAATGAACGCCACAATCTGGACGATGCGTTGCACCCCGAAGATCGGGATGATGATAGGGTCAACGGCGACACCCGAGAATGTCAACTCGTCGATGTCCTGCATGAAGACCGACGTGTCGAGCCCTTCGCCGAAGAAGTACCAGGTGGCCAGCAGTCCCAGGCCGACGCCGACCAGCCCGCTGACAGCGGACATCGTGAGGCCTTCGATGAGCACGACGGTGCCCGTCTGACCCGGCGTAAGCCCCTGCGCCTGAAGCACGCCGAACTCGCGCTGGCGATGCATCACCGACATCAGCACCGTGTTGACGATCCCGAACGCGATGATGACGAACAGGAACCCCTGAATCACGTAATTCCCGAACTCGTCGATCGCGATCCCCGCCGCCAGGACGGGGTTCGCCTCTCGCCACCCCACGACGCGCGCCTCGCCGCGTTCCACCGGCTCCGCCAGCGCCCGCGCCAGGCGGTCGGAGACCCAGCGAGTCCTGCCACTGTTCTGCAGGACGACCGCGACGTTGGTCACGTCGCTCCCGGAACCGAGCCACTCGCCGGCTGTCGCGAGCGTGATGTGGATCGTCCCCTGGTCGATGGCGGCGACGCGGCTGCGGAAGATCCCCATCACGTGGAGCAGCTGCCCCGTAATCTCGCCATCGGCACCCTGGGCCTGCACGACGAAGCGCGATCCGATCTCGAGTCCGAGGCTGCGGGCCAGATCGGCGCCGACGAAGGCCGCCAGCCGATCATCGGGCGCGAGGTAGCGCCCTTCGATCACCCCATCATCGATCATGCCGAAGCCCGCTTCGGCGACAGGGTCGACCCCCACGATCTGCGCCGGGCGCGCCCCGGCCGCCGAACTCGCCAGCC
>VXMQ01000118.1 GCA_009841015.1 Candidatus Palauibacter denitrificans
AGCCGCGCGTGCACGTCCAGGTGGAAGGGGTCGATCCAGATCGCGCGCTCCAGCGCTTCGCGGGCGGCCGCATCGTTGCCGAGCGCCTGCTCGACGTCCGCGAGCGCGAGCTGCGCCTCGAAGTGGTTCTCGTTGAGGGCGATGTACGTCCGGTACGCCTCCGCGGCGCCCGCGAGGTCGCCCGCTTCGCGGCGGAGTTGGCCGAGGATGAGGATCGGCGCGTCGGCCCCCGCGTACTCGGGGAAGACCTCGTACGCCCCTTCCAGCGCCCGCATCGCCTCCTCCGTGCGGCCCTCGCGCTGCGCCTCCGCCGCCGCCATGAGCCGTCCGGCGAAGGTGTCCGGACCGGGCGGCGCCCCGGCTGCGGGCTCGCCCAGCGCCTTCAGCGTCAGACCGAAGCGGGCCTCGATGTAGTCCCGCAGCTCCCGGTCGAGGCCCGCGAGCGTCGTCCCCAGCGCCCGTTGCACGACCTCCGGCGTCTCCAGCCCGTCGCGGTATCCGGCGAGCATGGCAAGCACGGCGTTGAAGCCGCGCGTCGTCTCGATCATCTCGCACAGGAGGGAGGCCATGTAGTAGGCGTGCTGCACCTGCCCGGGGTAGGCGGGCCGCACGAAGCCGTAGTTGAAGCGCTCGAGCGAGGGCAGCCGCTCGTCCCGGAAGGCGGCGAGGAAGCCGGGGTCCACGTCGGATCCCCACCCCTCGCGCGCGTGCCGCTCGTCGAGGACCGCGAGCCCCTCGGAGAGCCAGCGGGGGATGCGGTGCTCGGTGTAGCCGAGGGTGAAGGCGTGCGAGATCTCGTGCCACAGCGTCGAGCCCCAGTTGAAGGCGCCGCCGGGGCGGGCACCGGGGGAGTCCATGGCGAGGACGGAGCCGAAGCTCACGCCGAGCGCGCCGATGCCGGCGAGCCCGACCGTGCGCACGGAGAAGTCCGCGTGCCGGTCGTAGACCTCGACCGAGATCGGGGTCGGCGGCTCGTACCCGTAGCGCAGGCGCATCGCGTCGAAGGCCTCCTCGGCAAGCGCCGTGGCGTAGATCGAGAGGGCGCCGGCTTCCTTCGGGTGCATAAAAAACATGAAGCGGGGACTCTCCACCGTCTCGAACCCGGCGAGCTCCTCGAGAAGGTCGAGCGTGTTGAACACCCACACGTTGAAGGGGTCGCCCTCGAAGGAGGCCTCGAGCGTCGCGTGCCCCGCCTCCAGGTCGCCGACGCGGAGCTGGTTGAGGCCGAGTTCGGCCATGCCGGGCCAGGACAGGGGATCGAGCGCCACGGCCTGCCGCGCGAAGGCGACCGCATCGGCGTAGCGGTGCGTGCGGTAGGCGACCTGGGCGAGTGCGACGTAGAGGCCGGCGTGCCGCGGATCCAGCCCCAGCACGCGGTCGCGCGCCTCCGCGAAGGCGGCCGCGTCCCCTCGCAGGTGGGCGGCGGCCGCGATCTCCGTCCACGCGGAGAGGGAGACGGGGTTCGTCTCCAGGGCGCGCCGGGCCTCCGCCTCGGCCTCGTCCACATCCTCGAGTTCCAGATAGAGTCGCGCCAGGAAGGCGCGGGCTTCGGTGAGGCGGGGGTTCGTTTCCAGCGCCTGCTGCGCGAGCTCGAGCGCCTCGGAGGAGCCGTCGAACTTCGCGCGGCGCGCCTTCGCCAGGAGGGCGCGCGCGTGGGCCGGGTTCCGGACCAGCGCCTCGTCGATCAGCGGCCCGGCCTCGAAGCTGTCGTACTTGTCGAGAAAGAGGAGACCGAGGTCGATGCGCGGCTCGGGGTCGCCGGGGTCGGCTTCGATGGCCTCCTCGAAGGCGCGCACGGCGTCGTGGAAGAGGTCGGGGTCGCGGGCGCCAAGGTACGTGAGGGCGGCTCCGACGGCGCGCAGTTCGTCGGCTTCGAGGCGGCGGGCGCGATTGTAGAAGTCGATGAACCCGTCGAACAGGGCGAGGGCTTCCTCGCGCGCGCCGCGGTCGAAGAGGAGGCGTCCGAGGTCGAGCCGCGCGAGTTGCGCGTCGCCGGCCCGGCCCTCGATGGCCCGGCGGAAGGTCGCTTCGGCCTCGTCGAGGCGTCCGAGTGCGTACTGGAGACGACCGCGCGAGCGCGCAAGCTCGGTGTCCGCGTCCGCTCCGTCGGGGGCGCGCGCGGCGGCCCGGTCGAGAGCTTCGAGCCCGGACTCGTACTCGCCCGTCGCGGCGAGCGCGCGCGCCCAGCCGCGCGCGGAGGCCGGAAACTCGCGCCCGGCGCGCGCCGCCGACCGGTAGGCCGCGACCGCCTGCCCGTAGTCGCCCGTCTGGTGCGCCTCGAGCGCCGCGGCCAGCGGCCCGCCGTCCCCGGCGGCCTCCGGAGGCTCCTGCGCGCGCCCCGACGGCGGCGCCGCGAGCACGAGCGCGAGCGCCGGCAGTGCGAACCGAATCCGGCGCGCGGCCGACCGGACGGGTGGGCGCGCGGTCAGGCGCACGGGACGCTCCCGCCCTCGCGGATGGCGCGGTTGAGGCGGGCGAGTTCGACGAGGAGCGTCTCGAGCTGCGCGTCGTATTCCTCCTCCTCCATCTCGTCGCGGAGCGCGCGGAGCGCGGCGATTCCGTCCTCCACTTCGCGCTTCCGCGCCAGGAGCGCGGCCACGGCCGGGTCGTCCGCCGCCGCCCCCGCCAGCGCGGCCGGCGCCTGGGCGAGGAAGAACCGGTTCGCCAGCGCTCCGTCGGGTCCCTCCGGACTGGGCTCCAGCGATCCCTCGCCGTCCCCGTCGTCGTCCAGGAGTGCGTGTTCGGTCAGCATCTCGTTGTCCCGCTCGTACCGGCGGCGGACCTCGCCGGTCGCGTAACTGAACGCCTCGAGCAGCGACACCCGCTCATCCTTGTCCACATCGGCCTCGTCGAGGGCGAAGGCATCGACGAAGAAGCCGCCGAAGTGGGTTCGCTCGCGTTCGCGGGGGGAGCGCGTGGCCGTCACGACGATGCGCCGCTCACCGGCGATCGCGGGCACGAACCCGCCGCTGGCGCTGGCCGCGTTCACGACCGCCACGGTCTGCGTCGGGAAGGCGTGGAGCCACATCGCGAGCGTCTCCCCCGACAGGTCCGGGCCGGGCAGGCTGAAGCGCGACTCCTCGCCGCGGCCGCTCCCGTGGCCGAGCAGGAGGATGAGCGCGACGTCCGAGGGTCCCGCCCGGCTCGCCATGGCGAGCACCTCCCGCTCGACCGCTTCCAGCGTGGCCCGGCCCGCCACGCGTGGAGACAGCGCCTCGTCCTCCGCGAGCCACGCGACGGTTTCGCGGACGCCGAGCCGGCTGTCGAGCGCGTCGAGCAGCGCTTCGGCCTCCGCCTGGAACTGCTCGGAGTACTCCGGCGCGCCCCCGAGGCCGGTGACGACGAGCACATGGGTCCGCGGCGCGGCGGGCGCCGCCTGAGCCGTGGCGGAGAGGCCCGCGGCGCCACCGGGGCCGAAGACGGCCGCGGGAAGAAGAGAGGCCGTCAGCGCGGCGGCTCGGACGCCGCGGATCACGCGAGGTCCTTCCGCCGGCGGTACGCCCACTCCCCGCCCAGCAGGCCCGCCAGGAGGAGGAAGAGGATCGGCATGTCCCACAGCGAGCGCTCCTCGTACACGGTGTCGCCGCTCTCCGTGTAGCGGATCTCGTCGGCCAGCACCTGCGCGTCATCCGCCGTGTAGAACCGCCCGCCCGTCTCGTCGGCGATCCGGCGCAGGAGTTCCGTGCGGCGGCCGGCGCCGAACTCCTCGATCCGCGGCGTCCCCGCCCGGAAGAAACTCACTTCTTCCGCGACGTCGCGGCTCGTCTCGGCTCCGGCCCCGGGGCCCCCGGTCCGGGCTCCCGCCGCGCGGATCTGCACGCTGTACAGCCCCGACTCCGGCGGCACGAACCGTCCTTCGTACTCGCCATCCCGCTCAACCGTCCAGTCGAGCCGGACCTCCGACGCGACGCCGCCCGGCCCCGTCACCGTGGCGACGACGTCCGCCCCGTTCACGCGCAGGTACCGTTCGTCCTCCACCTCGGCCCGGATCCGGAGCGGCTCCCCCATCGGCACGACGTCTTCGCCGGAGTCGAGTCGGACGCGCCCCGGCGTATCGTGCACGAGCCAGCGGAGCAACTGCCGCCACAGCGTCTCGTGCGTCTCGTCCTCCAGGGGGATGTCCGCGTGCATCTGCCACAGCCACGAGTCCTGCGCGGCGAACACGATCGACGTCCCGCGCCCGTACCTCTGGTGCGCGAGGAGCATGCGCGTCGCGCCCTCCGCCGGCACGCCCCGGAGGAGGTCGACGGCGCCCGGCTTCAGTTCGAACACCCGGTTCACGGAGGTGAGGGGGGGAAGCTCCGTCCAGCGCTCGGCTGACGATTCGGCGGCCTCCGCGATCCTCATCGCCGCGTGCCGGCGGCCGGCCGGGGTGAGTTCCGCCGACACCTCGAGCACGTCCGGCTCGCCGGCTCCCCCGAGCACCACCGGCAGGGCGTCGGCGAGCGGCGTCCCCGTGTAGCCGCCCTCTCCCAGCGAACGGCGCCCGCCCAGCACGAGGAGTCCGCCCCCGCGCTGCCCCACGAAATCCGCCATCATCTGCAACTGGTCGTGCGTGAAGAAGCTCGCCTCCACGCTTCCCAGGATCAGCCCGTCGTACTCGTACAACTCCTCGCGCGTGTCCGGGAACCCACCGGCGAGTTCGCCCGGCCCCTCCACGTCGAGCCGGAGATACTTCTCGTCCGCCGTCCGCAGGAGCGTGACGACGTGCAGGTTCTCGTCGTCCGCCACGGCGCGGCGCACGAACTTGTTCTCCGGCCGCGGCGAGCCCTCGAAGTAGAGGATCTTGCGGCGCGTGTCGCCGACCTCCACGAGGACCTGGCGCTCGTTGTTGCCGGTCAGGGCTTCTCCCTCCTGCGGGTCCACGAAGAAACGGATCGCGCGGGGCCCCGACTCCTCCAGCGTGAACTGGAGTTGCACCGCTTCCTCGCCGTCCGGCCCGAGCGTGAGGTCGCGCGTGCCCACGATGCGCCCTTCGTCCTCCACATCGAGCCGCACCGTGCGTCCGCCCAGACCCGCGTGGGAGACGATGACGTCGGCCACGATCGTCGTCCCTTCCAGGGCCGCGCGAGGCACTTCCACGCGGCGCACCTCGACGTCGGGGGCGATGCGCTCCGAACCCATCCCGATCGTGTAGATGGGGATCCCCGCGGCGCGCGCCGAGAGCAGCGCCTCCGAAAGCGGCGGCGTCGCTTCGTCATCGTTGTCCGCGCCGTCGGAGACGACGACGATCCCGGAGAGCGGGAGTCCGGCCATCTCCTGCTGCACGCGGGTGAGCCCCGCGGCGAGGTTCGTGCGGGGGCCCGTAAAGGCCATCTCGCCCGCAGCGTCGATGCGGTCCGCATCGGAGTCGAACCCGTACATCCTCAGCCGGAAGCGGTCCTCGAGCGCCTGCCGGAGCGCGCCTTCGCCCCGCTGCGTCGCGAACGCCTGTCCGTCGGCGGGCTCCGCAGGCGCGGGATCCATGGCGGCGGAACCCGCCACGCCCGGGTCGGCGGCCAGGGGATCGGCCAGGGGATCGGCCGGCGGATCGCCCGTCCCTCCCTGCGGATCCTCGTCCTCGCCTCCGAAGAGGTCGAGCATCCGCTGCGCGCGCGTCTCCCCGTTCTCATCCGCCACCCGCATGCTGCGCGAATCGTCGAGCAGGACCGCCACGAAGTTCCGCCGCGGGACGACGGTCGAGACGAGGAGAACAGGCCGCATCAGGAGGAAGGCGAGGACGCCCAGCGCGGTCGCCCGCAGTCCCATCATCACCCAGCGGTCGCGCGCCTCCACCGTGGGTCCGACGCGGCGGTATTCGAGCGCGAACCAGACGACGGCGCCGACCCCGAGGAAGGCGAGGACCACCCCCCACCAGGGGGCGGCGAGGGAGAGATCGCCGCGTTCGAACACGACGGGTCGGTATTTGAAGAGGAACTCGAACACGCGGTCGCTGACCCTTCCCTTCCGAACGCGGTCTCTGTCGGCGGCTCCAACCTACCAGTCAGGCATCCCTCTTAGAAACAAGGCCCGCCGGACGATCGTTGCCCATCGGCCGTCATCGTCACGTTTGTGGTCGCCGACGCGTTGTATTACTCCTGTACTACAACCAGTCACCAATTCATGAGAACCGGGGGAAGGTCGATGGGCCTGCGGACGGTACGACTCAATGAAGAAGAAGAGGAGATCCTCGAGGATCTCCGTGAAAAGACCGGCCAATCGATCTCGGAGGTGTTGAAGCGCGGCCTCCGGTCCTACGACACGTATGTGAATGGCATCCGGCTGGGCGGCAGAAAGGGCGAGCCGGCCGGCGAGGTCTTTCGGCGCGTCCTGGCGCGGTACGATGAGGACACTCCCGAAGCGCCGTACAGCGGCGAGCCCGGCACGTTGCCCCGCCGACGGCACAAGGAAGCCGTGGTGGAGATCATCCGCGAGAGACACGACGCCGAGCGCGCGCTCTACGACGCCCGCGAGGCGCTAGACCGGCTCAGCCGGGCGATGGGAGGCTGAACGCGAGAGGGCAACTGCCGAGGAATCCTCGGCAGTTCGCGCTGATGACCCCGGCGACTATGGACGACGCATCTTCTCGTAGGCTTGCAGGGCCCGGTGGCGGGCTGCGGCATGGTCGACGATGGGGGGTGGGTAGTCGCGGCCGAGTTCGATGCCGGCTTCGCTGAGGACGTTCAGTGGGGCTTCCCACGGCTGGTGGAGCCAGCGGTCGGGGAGGTGGGCGATCTCGGGCACCCAGCGGCGCACGTAGGCGCCGGCCGGATCGAACTTCGCGGCCTGCCTGACCGGGTTGAAGATGCGGAAGAAGGGCTGGGCATCGGCGCCCGAACCCGCGACCCACTGCCAGTTGGCCACGTTGTTGGCGAGGTCGGCGTCCACGAGCGTGTCCCAGAACCATCTCTCGCCGTGCCGCCAGTGGACGAGCAGGTCCTTCGTCAGGAAAGACGCGGCGATCATGCGCACCCGGTTGTGCATCCAGCCGGTGTGCCAGAGTTCGCGCATCCCCGCGTCCACGATCGGGTAGCCGGTGCGGCCCTCCTGCCACGCGGCGAGCGCCTTCGGGTCGTCGCGCCACGGAAAGCGGTCGAAGGCGGTGCGCCAGTTGTCCGTCTCCATGTGCGGAGAGTCGGCCAGCAGGTGATGGCTGAAGTCGCGCCACGCGAGTTCGCGGAGAAGCGCTTCGGGGCCGCTCTCGCCGGGCGCATCGGCCTCGATCAGGGGGGCCGCGGCGCGCCACACCTGGTGCGGCCCGATCTCGCCCCAGTGCAGGTGCGGGGAGAGTCGCGAGCTTCCCGGCAGGTCCGGCCGGTCGCGGTCGATTCCGTATCGCTCGACGCCATCCGCCATGAAGTCGGCCAGCCGCCGCCGGGCCGCAGCCTCGCCGCCTTCCCAGGTCTCTCGGAGCCCCCCGGCCCAGTCGGGCGCCGTGGGCTGCAGCCCCCAGTCGTCGAGCCGGTCGCTGGCGACCGCGGGGCCGGGAGCCGGCTCCCTGGGCGCCGGGTGAGGTGCCGGCATCCGATACAACTCCCGGAGCCGCTTCCAGAAGGGCGTGAAGACCTTGTACGGCGCTTTCTGGCCGGTCAGGACCTTTCCCGGCTCCATGAGGAGCGAGGCCGCGTAGCTCTCGACCTCCACGCCGGCGGCACGAAGCTTCGTCTCGACTTTCGTGTCGCGCGCAACGGACGCCGGCTCGTAACACCGGTTCCACGCCACGCGGCCAGCACCGGTCTCCCGCACAACCTCCGGGAGGACTTCGGACGCCGAACCGCGCCGCAGGCGGAGGGAAAGCCCAAGCCCCACGAGGTCTCCGGCCAGCGCGCGGAGGCTCTGGTGCAGCCACCAGCGGGAAGCCCCGCCCAAGCTCCGGACGCCGCGACTCTCCTCATCCAGCACGAACAGAGGGACGACGGGTCTTCCCGACTTGGCGGCAGCGGCAAGCGCGGGGTTGTCGTGAAGGCGCAGATCCCGCCGGAACCAGACGACGACCGGCGTCACCTAATGGAGGATCTCCTTGCGCGTCGCTTCCAGTTCCGGGCCGTTCACGATCTGATCCGGATCATTGCGGACCCGTTCTTCTTCCTCACGAACGACCCGGGCGTCGAACTCATCCTCCACTGCTCGCTGTCGTTCAAGAGGCACGCGCTTGCGGGAAAGCTCTGTCCAAAAGTGTGGTGACATGCTCTCGACCCCCCGTTACGTGGCTCGAGACTTCGTTGGGCGGCGGCGCGCGGTTTACGCGAGGCCCTCGCGTTCGAGGAAGGCGATCATCGTCGAGACGCACTCCTCGGGGTTCTCCAGTTGGAGGAAATGGGTCGTGTGCGGGATGAAGTCGTAGTCCCACCCGATCAGTCCCTCCAGGTCGACGCTGGGAAGCGAGGAGAACTCGACGCCCGGATCGCCGCCGATCACCGTCACGGGGCAGGCGAAGTTCGTCGTGTCCGGCTCGAAGGCGTACGCGAAGCCGTAGTCGAACACCTGTGCCTCGAACTCGCGCGGGCAGCGGAGTTCGTACCCGTCCCCGTCCGACGCGGGCTCGAGCAGCACGTCGGCCGCGAGGCTTTCCACGCCAGGCCGTGTGAACTCGAACACCCACGAACGCCGGAACTCCTCGGCGAACTCCTCCCTCGTGGCGAAGCGGGGCTGGCGATGCCGCGCGAGCATGCCCAGCCGCCGCCAGAGCGTGTCGATGCCGTAGTGATCGCCGTCGGCCAGGTACATGGGCGGATCGAAGAGGACGAGCCCCGCGTACCCGAGGCCCGGCGGATCGTGGTTGAGGGCGACCATCGCCGACAGGGAATGGAACACGCCGACCGCGGGCTTCGCGCCGAAGTGCTCTTCGATGCCGGCCCGGATGCGCGCTTCGTCGGCCGTGAAGGTCGCGACGTTGTGGTGGGCGAGGTCGGCCGTCGGGTTCCGGCCATGGCTGCGGAGGTCGTAGACGATCAACTCGAAGCGGGACTGGAGGCGCGACCAGAAGGGGTAGTAGAGGTCGATCGCAAGCCCGTTGTCGTGGCTGAGGATGAGCCGCGGGCCCTTCACGTCGCCGTGCCGCCTGAGGATGATGCGGGCGCCGCCGGTCGCTTCGATTTCGACGGTGTCCAGCGGCTTCGGGACCCGCCATTCGGGAGTCGTCATGCACCTCTCCTTTCCGCCGGAATGATAAGCGCGAGTCACACCGATGGCGAGACAACACTTTCCCGCGCGGCGAGCAAACGATCAGTGTCGCGGAAGCGAACCGAGACCGAACCGGATCTATGTCTCGCGGCCGATCACGACGACCCCTTCGCGCGCGGTCAGGTCCCGATAGAGGTCGCTGAGGCGCTTCGTGAGCGGCCCCGGCGACCCATCTCCGATCACCCGCCCGTCGATTTCCGTCACGCTCGCCAGTTCTCCCATCGTGCCGGTGCAGAACGCCTCGTCCGTGCGGTAGGCCTCGGTGAGGGACAGATCCTTCACCCGGCTCGGGATGTCGTGCTCGACGCAGAGTTCGAGGACCGTGGCGCGGGTGATCCCCTCGGGACAGGCGACGGTCCGGCTCGTCATCGCGACCCCGTCGCGCACGAAGAAGAGATGGGTGGCGTTCGTCTCTGCGATGAAGCCGTGGCCGTCGAGCATCAGCGCGTCATCGGCCCCCGCCGCATTCGCCTCGATCTTGGCCAGGATCGACTGCAGGAGGTTCGCGTGGTGGATCTTCGGGTCCAGCGTGTCGGGCCCGAAGCGGCGCAGCGAACTCGTGATCAGCTTGAGACCCGACCGCTCGTACACCGGCGCCTTGTGCTCGGCGAGCACGATGAGCGTGGGCCCCGACCGGTTGAGGCGCGGATCCATCCCGCCGGTGATCTTCACGCCCCGCGTCAGCGTGAGCCGGATATGCACCCCGTCCCGCATGCCGTTCGCGGCGAGCGTCCGGCGGATCTCCTCGATGATCTCCTCATCCGCGGGGATCTCGGCGAAGGCGAGCGCGAGGGCGGACGACCGGAGCCTGGCGAGGTGCTCCCCCAGCTTGAAGATGCGGCCGTCATACAGGCGCAGCCCTTCCCAGACCGCGTCGCCCCCTTGCACCACCGAATCGAACGGGCTGACGCCCGCCTCGTCGCGGTGAACGAGCGCGCCGTTCACGTTGACGCTGAGATCGCGGTTCCGCTCGTCAAACCGTTGCAGCATCGAGTGTTCCTCTTCAATTGCCGGGCAGGGGGCCCAGCGTGTCTGCGAGTTCGGCGGCGGGGAGTGCGCGGATCTGATCGGCGAGCCGGTAGCGTTTCGTGCCGGCGTGGACCACGTCGAGCCGTTCGAGGTTCAGCGTTTCCAGGGCCGAATGCATGGATCGCGTGAGCCGGGGTGCCTCCGAACGCTTGACCTCGAAGCCGTAGCGCCGCGCTCCGTCCATCACGAGGAGGTCGAGTTCCGCCCCCGTGTGCGTGGACCAGTGGAAGCATCGCTCCGGCGACGCCCGCAGCAGATGGACGATCTGCTGGATGACGAACCCCTCCCACGAGGCCCCCACCTTGGGATGGGACACGACATCCGTCCGGCTGGTGAGCCCAAGCAGCGCGTGCAAGATGCCCGAGTCGCCCATGTAGATCTTCGGAGAGCGTACTTGGCGCTTGCTGATGTTCTCGAACCAGGGCTGGAGCTGCCGCACCACGAAGACGGAGGTCAGGAGGTCGAGGTATCGCCGGACCGTCGCGTGGGAGACGCCGAAGGCGCGCGCGAACTCGGCGCCGTTCCAGATCTGTCCGTGCCAGTGCGCGAGCATCGCCCAGAAGCGGCGGAGCGTCGCCGACGGGATGGTGCTCCCGAGTTCCGGGAGATCCCGTGCCAGGAGCGTGCGGATGAACCCGTCGCGCCAGCGGCGGCTGGCCGGCTCCGACAGGGCGAGATAGGAGCGCGGGAACCCGCCGCGCAGCCAGAGCCGTTCCAGGTCGTCCACCTCGGCGAGGCCGAAGCCGTCGAGTTCGTGAAACGCGACGCGTCCGGCGAGCGACTCCGACGTCTGTCGCAGGAGTTCGGGCGAAGCGCTTCCCAGTACGAGGAATCGAGCCGGAGGACCGGGGCGGTCGGCGAGGACGCGCAGGAGCTGGAAGATGTCGGGCAGCCGGTGGATCTCGTCGAGAACCACGAGACCCTCGAGGGGCCGCAGCTCCAGCCCGGGATCTTCCAGCCGCGCGACATCGGCGGGATCCTCCAGGTCGAACCAGACCACGGGCTCGGAGTACGCCGCCGCCAGCTGCCCGGCGAGTGTGGTCTTCCCCACCTGCCGCGCACCCAGCAGGGCGACGACGGGGAACTCCTCCAGCAGCAGCCGGACGCGACCCAGATCGTGCTCTCGGATGATTTCCATCATTGAAATATGATCGGTCGTCGATCAGATTTCAATGATGCAGCACCCGCCAACTGCTTCTAGAATGCTCGATGGACGGGTCCGTAGCCTCGCAAGAGCGACGACCAAGTTGTTGGGATCGTCGCGCAAACTCAAGCGTTTCTTCCGGCGGAGAGACGGGCGCTGGCCCAGTTAGCTGAGTCAACAGGAGAGTTTTGTCGCCGGTGATGCACGGTCTTCGTTACGTGCGCTCACCTTGCCGCCGCCCGTTTGAGACGCAACCCGACCGATGCGGCGAACGCTCTCACGGGCCCGGCGCCGTGACCGGCAAGCAAGACACCGCGCGGAGAACGCGTGGATGATGGCGCGTTGACGGGCGGCCGTAGGTTTGGCACGGGTCGAGCTCGGGGTGAGAACCCTCGCTCGCTCGCGAACCTTCACCGGAGTCTTGCGACACGATGGGAACGGATCTGATCGCCGACCTCGTTCTGGCGGCAACGCTGATCGGCATTTGCGTCATCTTCTGCGGCCTGTCGCGCAGCCAGCGCAAGGACCTGCGCGCCGAGATCCGCGGGGCGGACGAGCGTCTGGGCAACCGCATCGCCGCCGTCCGCGCCGAACTCGTGGAGACGCGGGTGGCCACGGCCGACCGGGTCGCCCGCGTCGAAGGGCACATGTTCGGAGTTCCGCGGCCCGACTCCGAGACCGATTCCGGCTGATCCGGACACCTCGTCGCTCGCCGCCGCCCGACCCGTCCCGCAGTTGATGCGGTCTCGGCGGGGACGCACGTTGGAGTTCGCTCGGAGGGCGAGGTGCCTCGGGAGGGTGGCGCGGGGCCACCCGTCACGTGGAAGTGCGAGGGGGAAGAGGTGACACATGCCCGAGGAGATTGGAATCGTCCCGGCCATCATCATCATCGCCCTGTCCGGGCTGTTGAGCTTCGCGATCCCTTACTTCCTGACATCGCTCCTGATGTCGCGCGATGACAAAGCCTGGGAGCGGAGGGCGCGGAGGGAACGCAGGGAAAGGGAGATCGAGGCCACGATCGACCGGAAATACCGCGAACTCCAGCGTGAGGTCTACAGCGAGATCCGGAACGAGATCCGGAGCGAACTGCGCCATGAACTCCGTTACGAGATTCGCAGCGAATTCGAGAAGCTGGAGCGGCGGCTCGGCGGGCGAATCGACGCCGCAGGCCCGGCGCTGATCGGAACTGCGGGCGCGGCTCCATGGGAAACGGAGTCCGGCCCTCGCAACTCCCGATGAGCGCGGATTCCCGACGGGTTGCCCACCGCCCGTCCCCGGGCCGACCTTCCCAGCCCACGAATTCCACAGGCGACACTGCCCGATAGCCACGAGCCGCCGGCAAAAGGTGCGATCATGATCGATTTCGAGAGACTTCATGCGAACCCGTACGCCCGACGGGGCGTCCTCTTCCGCTTCCCCGCCCTTCTCCTCGCGGGGATGATGGGTCTCGGCGCGCTCGGCACTCCCGGGGCGCTTGCCGCGCAGGACGGCGAGGATGACGAGGACGACGCGCCCGAACTGAACGCCGGGTTCATCTCCGGCATCCGGTGGCGGAGCATCGGCCCCGCGCTGGCCTCCGGGCGGATCGCGGACATCGCGGTGGATCCCACGGACCGGAGCGTGTGGTACGTGGCGGCCTCCTCCGGGAACGTGTGGAAGACGACGAACGCGGGGACGACCTGGACGCCGATCTTCGACAACTACGGGTCCTACTCCATCGGGGCCATCGCGCTCGACCCCAACGACCACCTCACGCTCTGGGTGGGGACGGGGGAGAACAACGGGCAGCGCTCGGTCGGGTACGGGGACGGCGTCTACAAGTCGATCGACGGGGGGCGCTCGTTCCGCAACATGGGGCTCGAGACCTCCGAGCACATCGGGAAGGTCCAGATCCACCCGGACGATTCGGACGTGGTCTTCGTGGCGGCGCAGGGGCCGCTGTGGAACGCGGGCGGCGAGCGCGGGCTGTACCGGACGACGGACGGGGGTGAGACGTGGGAACTCGTGCTCGAGATCGACGGGCACACGGGCGTGAACGAGGTCTACTTCGACCCGCGGGACCCGGACGTCATGTACGCCACCTCGTGGCAGCGGCGGCGCCACCAGTGGACGATGATCGACGGCGGGCCGGGCTCGGGCATCCACAAGTCGACGGACGGCGGGAACACGTGGCGCGAGATCAACCGCGGCCTCCCCTCGGGGGACAAGGGGCGGATCGGGTTCGCGATCTCGCCGCAGAACCCGGACGTGCTGTACGCGATCGTGGAGGCGAGCGGCGACGCGGGCGGCACCTTCCGCTCGGAGAACATGGGGGAGAACTGGTCGCGGACCTCCCGCTACCAGTCGGGCGCCGCCATGTACTACCACGAACTGTACGCGGACCCGCACCGCTTCGACCGCATCTACTCGCTCGACACATTCGTGCAGATGTCGGAGGACGGCGGGGAGACGTGGGGGCGGCTCCCGACGCAGGGCGTCCACGTGGACCATCACGCGATCGTGTTCGACCCGGACGACCCGGAGCACATCATCCTCGGCAACGACGGGGGTCTTTACGAGACGTTCGACTTCGGGGAGAGCTGGCACTTCTTCTCCAACCTGCCGCTCACCCAGTTCTACAAGGTCGCGACCTCGAACGACGAGCCGTTCTACTACGTGTACGGGGGGACGCAGGACAACAACACGCTCGGCGGCCCCTCGCGGACGGCCGACAACGCGGGGATCCGGAACTCGGACTGGTACGTGACGCTGGGGGGCGACGGGTTCGACCCCGTCATCGACCCCGAGAACCCGGACATCATCTACTCCCAGCTTCAGAACGGCGTGCTGTCGCGCTTCGACCGCGTGTCGAAGGAACGGCTCGACATCCAGCCGCAGGAGGACGCGGACGGGCCGCCGCTGCGCTGGTACTGGGACGCGGCGCTCCACATGTCGCCGCACGACAACCACCGTCTCTACTACGGGGCGCAGATCCTCTTCCAGTCGGACGACCAGGCCTCGACCTGGCGGCCGATCTCGGGCGACCTCACGCGCAACCTCGACCGCAACCAGCTCGAGGTGATGGGGCGGGTGTGGAGCGTGGACGCGGTGGGCAAGAACCGCTCGACGTCGGTGTTCGGGCACATCGTGGCGGTTTCGGAGTCGCCCTTCGTGGAGGGGCTCATCTACGCGGGCACGGACGACGGGCTCGTGCAGGTGACGGAGGACGGGGGCGAGAACTGGCGCGCGGTGGAGAGCTTCCCGGGGGTGCCGGACACGAGCTTCGTGCACGACGTGGAGGCGTCGCTGCACGACCCGAACACCGTGTTCGCCGTCATCAACAACTTCAAGCGGGGCGACTTCCGGCCCTACGTGCTGAAGTCGACGGACCGCGGGGTGACGTGGACCTCGATCTCGGGGGACCTGCCGGAGAACGGACCCGCCTTCTCCATCGTGCAGGACCACGTGGAGCCGAACCTGCTGTTCCTGGGGACGGAATTCTCCGCCTTCACGTCGGTGAACGGCGGCGAGTCGTGGCTGGAACTGGGGACGGGGCTGCCGACGATTCCGGTGCGCGAACTCGAGATCCAGAAGCGGGAGGATGACCTCGTGGCGGCGACCTTCGGGCGCTCGTTCTACGTGGTCGACGACTACACGCCGCTCCGGGAACTGGCGGCGCGGTCGGACGAGATCCTCGCCTCGGACGGGCACATCTTCGACGTGAAGGACGGGGAGATGTACCTGCGCTGGAGTCCCGGGGGGACGAGCGGGTCGAGCTTCTACACGGCGGACAACCCGGCGTTCGGGGTCACGTTCACGTACTACGTGGGCGAGACGCTGCGGACGCGGGAGGCGGCGCGGCAGGCGGAGGAGCGGCGGTTGCAGCGGCAGGGGGAGGACACGCCCTACCCGACGTGGGAGGAGCTGGAGGCGGAGGACCGGGAGGAGGCGCCGAGGGTGTTCCTGACGATCCGGGATGCGGACGGGAGCGTGGTGAACACGGTGAACGGCTCGGCCTCGCGGGGCATGCGCCGGGCGACGTGGAACTACCGGTACCCCGGCTACAACCCGGTCACGGGCGGCGGCGGTGGCGGCTTCGGCTTCGGCGGGTTCGGGGG
>VXMQ01000067.1 GCA_009841015.1 Candidatus Palauibacter denitrificans
CGGCCGCGGCCTCCGCGGGCGTGCCCGCCTCGTACGCGCTCGTGCCGATGAGCAGGGCGACGCGACCGTCGGCCGCGCGATGCGGCAGCACGGCAGTCGCGTCCCACGCCAGCGCGGGCACGAGGGCCCGCGGAGCCGCGAAACCGTCCCCCTCGTTCCGAATCAGGACCGGGCTGCCCCCGCGGCCGCTCGCGACCACGAGATCCGCGTCGCCATCGTCCTCCACGTCAATCCACGATACGCCCGGGCCGAGGCGGTGGAGCGAATGGGGCAGGAGCGGCTGCCGGAGCCGGTCGTCGTAGGGCGATTCGACATGCCGGTGCGCGAGCCAGTCGGAAATGTCCACGAAATGGGCGCCGGCCTCGGCTGTTGCCGCCGTGGCGGAGCCGTCCGGGTCGGGAGCCGCCGGCTCCGCCGTGGCGGCATCGATCACGTATTCGCGGTTCGCGACGACGCCTTCCAGCCGCGTGCGGCGGCCGTCCGGCCAGTCGACGGCAATGACCATCTCCCCGTCCGCCGTGGCGGCGAAGCTCGCGACGGGTTCGGAGGAGGAGAGATAGGCGCCGCCCGCAGTGATCTCCCGCACCTGGGCGGGAAGCCCGTCGGGTCGGTCTAGGCGGATCCGGGCTCCGATCCCGTGCGTGTTCGGGCCCGGCGCCCGCAGGCGCACCAAGATGCGGGACGCGGCCGCGTCATTGCGGTACATCAGGGGGGGCACGCCGAGCCGGGTCACGACGACGTCCAGGTCGCCGTCGCGGTCGAGATCGCCGGCCGCGAGGCCGTGCGAGATGTCGGCCTCGTGCCCCCAGCGCCAACTCTCGCTGACGTCGGTGAACCCGTCCTCCCCTCCGCGGAAGGCGACGTTCGGCTGCGCGAGCGGCGGGAACATGCGCAGGGCCTGATCCGCCGGCAGGCCGGGAATCGCCGCCACGCGGGCGTTTGCATCGCCGTCCAACTGGTCCCAGGCGTGCCCCGTCGTGACGAGGATGTCGTTCCAGCCGTCGAGGTCCGCGTCGATGATGAGCGCGCCCCACGTCCAGTCGGAGGCGGCAAGTCCGAGTTCCCACGCCGCCTCGGCGAACGTCCCGTCCCCCCGGTTGAGCTGGACCGCGTTCCGGTTCACCTGGATTCTCGCGTCCGTGAGGCCGGGCCGTTCCGGAACGGCCTCGTAGCTCGGGGTCTGGGCGAGGCGCTCCGCGGCGTCGCGGGCGAGCATGTCGGTGGTGAGGAGATCGAGGTCGCCGTCGCGGTCGAGATCTCCGACGTCGACGGCCATCGATGAGAGGCTCGTCGTGCGGACGGCCGCACTCGGGGCGGGCGCGAACGTCCCGTCGCCGCGGTTGATCCAGATGCCGTCCTCGCTGTTGAAGTCGTTCGCGACGTAGAGATCCGGGTCGCCGTCCTCGTCCCAGTCGCTGAACCTCGCCGCGAGTCCCCAGTCGCGGGCGGGCGCCGAGACGTTCCCGCGGGAACGCGCGAGAGGCGCTGCGGGGGCCGCGGGCGCGAACCGTCCGTCCCCGAGCCCGGCGTAGTACTCGTCCGGCTCGCCAAGCTCGAAGCGGCGCACGAAGCGCCCGTCGAACTCCACGCGGTAGTGCTCGTCGTAGAGTTCCCGCAGCTCCGGAGGAATGACGAGATTGCCGTCCTCGCCGCGCTGGAGGTGGTTGATGTCGAGCACGTCCGGCGGGTAGAGGTCGTCGACCTGGCGCGTCTTGTAGTTGGCGATGTAGAGGTCGAGATCGCCGTCGCCGTCGGTGTCGGCCAGCGTGGCTGTCGTGCTCCCCCACGCCCCGGCGAGGCCCGCGTCCTCCAGTTCCGCGAAGCCGCCCGCGCCGTCGCCGAGGAAGATCCGGTTCCGGCCGCCGTGGACTGCGATCACGAGATCGAGGTCATCGTCTCCATCGACGTCGACGAGCGTGGCGCCTCTCGCGAGCACGTCCTCGAGCGCGAGGGCGGGCGGCGTGATCTCCTCGAAGCGCCAGCCGCCGAGGTTGCGGTAGAGCGCGCTCGCGCGCCCGAAGCCGGCGAAGAAGAGGTCCGCCAGGCCGTCCCCGTCGACATCCCCGATCGCCACACCCTGCCCTTCGGCGCGCACGCGGTTGCGGAGGCGCGTCTCCTCGTCGACGTCGTACAGGAAGGACACGCCGAGGTCGGAACCATCGAGCGGCCGGAAGCCGCCCGAGCCCCGCGGCCGCAGCTCTCGCCAGCGGTATCCGTCCTCCTCGACCCAGGGTCCGGGGCCCGGCGCCCCGCACGCCGAAACGAGGAGGGCCGTCGCGAGGAGCGTCCGTGTGTTCAGCCACCCTCCCCGTTCGCCGACGTCCCGCGGCCGCCGCCGATCACACGCTCGAACAGCTCGTAGATGCGCCGGTATTCGTCGGTCCACGACGAGGGCTCCGCGAAACCGTGGTTCTCCACCGGGTACACCGCCATCTCCCAGTTCTCCTTCCCCAGTTCTATGAGGCGCTGGGCGAGGCGCACGACGTCGGAGAAGTGCACGTTCGTGTCGTACATCCCGTGCGCGATGAGAAGGTGTCCCTCGAGGCCCTCGGCGAAGTAGATCGGGGAGGACTGGCGGTACGCCTCCTCGTCCTCGTGGGGGAGGTTGAGGATGCGGCTCGTGTACCAGTGGTTGTAGTGCGCCCAGTCGGTCACCGAGCGGAGGGCGCCGCCCGCCGCGAAGGACTCCGGCGCCGTGAAGAGCGCCATCAGCGTGATGAAGCCGCCGTAGGACCCGCCGTAGATCCCCATGCGGTCGGGGTCGACGCCCTCCTCGCGGACGAGGTAGGCGGCGCCGTCCACCTGGTCGGAGAGATCCCAGCCCCCCATGTGCCGGTAGATCGCCGTGCGCCAGTCGCGCCCGTATCCGGCGGAGCCCCGGTAGTCGATGTCGAGCACCGTGTAGCCCTGGGCCGCGAGGAAGTGGTGGAACATGTATTCGCGGTAGTAGTTCGACCACCAGTTGTGGACGTTGTGCAGGTATCCCGCCCCGTGAACGAAGATGACGCCGGCCCCGTTGGGTTCGACCCCGAAGTCGGCCGGCCGGTAGATGCGGGCGGGCACCGGCGTCCCGTCGCGGGCCTCGAAGTGCACGATCTCGGGCCGGAGCCAGGGGAAGCCGAGCCACGTCTCGGTAGGGGAGGTCGTGACCTGGGCCATCGCGGCGCCCGGCGCGGCGTCGGCGAGGTAGAGTTCGGGTGGCCGGTGCGCGCGCGAATGGAGGACGGCGAAGCGACGCCCGTCGGGCGACGGCGTGACGGTGAACGAACCCTCGCCGTCGAGGAGCTGGACGCGGCCGGAGCCGTCGAAGTTCATCCGCCACGGGTGCTGGTCGAAGGGGGAGAGTTCGCTCGTCTGGAGGAGGAAGGCGTCCCATCCGTCCGGGATCGTCGCGCCGAGCACCTCCCACTCGCCGGCCGTGAGCGCCTCGCGGTCCCCGCCATCGGCGTCGACCGCGTACACGTGGGAGTACCCCGTCTCCTCGCTCACGTACCAGGCGCGCGGCATCCCGTCCGCCGCCTCCGCCGGGAGCCAGCCGATGCAACCCGCGCCCTGGAAGCCGAAGCAGGGGCCGCCGACCCACGCCTCGTCGTGGTGCGTGTCGAGCAGCGTCAGCGAGCCGGTCGCCGCTTCGAAGGCGTAGAGGCGCCACGTCTTGTAGTCGAAGTCCACCGCGAACACGAGCCCGTGGGAGCCCGCGTCGTTCCAGCCCGCGAAGCTCGCGACGGCGAGGCGGTCGTCGGATTCGGAACCGTCCATGTCGGGGTCGTCCCCGTCGTCCGAACCGGCTTCCGCCTCCTCCGAATCCGGACCGGAGCCATCCCCGGTGAGGTCGAGCCAGGTGGCTTCGCCCGTCTCGGCATGGACCACGGCGAGCCGGGACTCACCCTGTTCGTCGCCCACCTTCGGACGCATCTCGGTGTTTTCGGTGTATCCGGACTCCGTGATCCAGAGGGGAATGTCGGTGCGCCGGCCGCCATCGTTGAAGCTGCCGCGGGTCGCGGTGACCGCGATCCATGTGCCGGTGGGATCGGCGACGAGCGACTGCGCGCGCTCGCCCTGCGCGAGGTGCAGGGTCTCGCGCTGTCCGGCCTCGCGGAGTTCCCGGCGCTCCTCGGCGCGCTCCTCCCGGATCTCCTGCACGCGGATGTGCTCGAACAGCTCTCGCTGCTGCTCTTCGAGGAAGGCCTTGTGTCCTTCCGCCTCGGGGTCTTCGGGCTGCTCCGGCCCGCCCACCGCGGTGAGCTGCCGGATCTCGCCGTCGTCGATGTCGAAGGCGAAGAGGTTGTTCCCGCGGCGGAAGAAGATGGAGGCGCCGTCTCCGGAGAAGACGGGACTCATCTCGGCGTCCTCGGTGTGGGTCAGCCGCCGGGTCGCGGCGCCGTCACGCTCGATGAGATAGAGGTCTCCGCCGGAGGACGTCACGCGCCAGCGGCCGTCCGCGGAGACATCGCCCGACGCGAGGATGGGACCGAGACGGAGTTCCTCCTCGTCATCGACCCGCTCGGGCGTGCCGCCGGTCGAGCGGACCCGGTGGAGGGCGCGCTGCTCGTGCCAGTCGGCGCCGCCCGGGAGCCAGCGGAAGTAGATCCACTCGCCGTCGTCGGACCAGCTCACGCCGACGGGCGCCTGCCCGACGTGCTCGGAGCCCCGCATGATGGACTCGAGCGTGAGGGCGAAGGCGTTGTCGCGCGCGGGGGCGGGCTCGAGGCTGGCGAGGTTCTGCGCCTGGAGCGGCGGTGCGGCCGCGAGCGCCATCGCGACCGCGGCGGGCCACGCGGCGAGGCGCCACGAGACGGCGGGGCGCCCGACGGCGGGGCGGAGATTCGGGGAGCACTTCACGGGGTACCTCCTCCGTTCCTGGAGGGCAGATACTGTCCCGGGATCGGCAAATCCGGCCGTTCCGCGGCCCAGTAGATCGTGACGACGTACCAGCGGTCGCCGTCGTGCATGAGCTGGATGGAGTTGATGCCGCGCGCGAACGGCTCGGGGTCGTCCGCCGCGCGCTTCGAGTCGTAGGTGGAGAACGCGTGCACCACGGGGCCGAAGCGCTCCTCGCTGCGGGCGATCTCCCGCTCGAAGAAGCCGTTCTGTTCGAGGAAGCCGCCCGCCTGTTCGGCGTATTCTCCCGGGCTCCAGACCTGGTAGCCGTGTTCGCCCTCCGGAGACCGGCCCGTGGGAATGAGGCGGGCCTCCGGGATGAACAGGGAGCGGAAGCGGTCCCAGTCGCGCGCCTGCCCGGCCGGGCCCGAGATCACGTCGTAGAGCGCGGTCAGGATGCTGTCGACGGATTCCACATCGCCGGGATCGGCGTCGGGCCAACTCTCCGCCATGGCCACGTTCGCGCCGCTCTGGGCGAGAGCGGGCGCGGGCGCCGCGAGCGCCAGGGGGCCGGCGGCCAGCGCGCCGAGGAGAAAGAGTGTACGCAGTCGTCGCATCGTTCCGCTCCGGATGTGGTGGTTGGCGTCCCCGAATCTAGCGTCGTGTCTCGGAAACCCGCGAGCGGTCCCGGTTGCATCGGACGCGGGCCGGTTCTACCGTTTTTCGCTCGCGCCACCCGCGCCCGTAGCTCAATTGGATAGAGCGTCTGACTTCGGATCAGAAGGCTGGGGGTTCGAGTCCTCCCGGGCGCATGATCCCCCGGTCGGTTACGTCAGCGACTCTTTCGACTCCGGTGACTCCGCGGACATGAAACCGAGTCCAAACACGCCGCACAGCCGGGCCGCGATCGCTTCGCCGGCCGCCCAGTGCCCCGTCGATCACGAGGCGGCCGAGCGCGTCGCGCGCGCGCTGCCCGGCCCCGTGCGACGAGCCGTCTTCCTGGGTGTGGGGAGCCTCAGCGTGAGCGCCGGCATCATCGGCATCGTGGTGCCGCTGTGGCCCACGACCTGCTTTCTCCTGCTCGCCGCGTGGTGCTTCGCGCGCAGTTCCCCCCGCGCGGAGCGCTGGCTGTACGAGAACCGCCTCTTTGGCCGCTACCTCGCCGCCTACCGGGAGCGCGGCGTGATCTCCACCCGAGTCCGGCGCGGCGCGACGATCTTCCTGTGGAGCGCAATCCTGGTTTCGGCCGTGTTCGCCGCCGGCCAACTCTGGCTCGTCGCCCTCCTCCTGCTCGTCGCCGCCCTCGTCACCGCCCACCTCTACTCCCTCCCCGGCGAAGGCTAGCCGAGCGGCGCTACCCCGCGGGGCATGAGACGGCCCGCTCGTGGACGACTTGCGCGGTGGGCGGAGTGATGATTCGGCAGGTGGGCCCGGGAGCCCGCGCGAGGCGACGATCGAGGGTCAGCAGGGGGCAGGAAAGCGCTTCGGCGAGCGCCAGGTACCAGCCATCGTAAATGCTGACGTTGTGGCGCAGTTCCCAGACGCGATCAGCCAGAGGTTCGAACGGGAACGGCTCGATACCGAGCGTCAGCAGATCGCGACGGGCGAGATTGGCCTCGGAGGTCGCCAGCCGTTCGGCAAGCTCCAGTCGGCGAAGAACGTTGCTCGCTTCCGCGAGGACGATCTGTGGGCCCGCCAGGGCACGGCCTTCGCGAGTTGCCTCCGCTATGGCAGCTTCCGACCAGGCGCCGTCCATCCCGAGGTCGGCGACCGCCGCCGCAAGGACCGAGGCATCAACGACGACCGTCACTTCCGGTCGGCGTCTCGCGCCTGCAGGATGCTCTCGGTGGTCACCTGATTGGTTGACAGCCGCTTGCGGGCGCGGACGCTCTCGACCCACTCCTCAACCGTCGGTTTCGCTACCAGCCGCGTGAGTTCGCCGCGCAGATACCCCTGCATCGACTGGCCGCGAGAGGCCGCGCGCACCTTCAGCCGGTCACGCACTTCCTCGGGGACGTCTCGAATCGTGATCTGAACGCTCATGACATTATTTTGACATCATCGGCAGCGTTTCGCAAGCAAACGCGTTCCTGCGGGAACGTCTCCCAGGCGCGTCTGACGCTGCTACGCGCCGAGGGCGGAGATCAGGTCGGAGCGGGTGAGGATGGCGAGCGTGCCGTCTTCCCGGCGCACGAGCACGGCGGGCTGGTCTCCGCTGAGCGCGTTCGCAAACGCGTGGACGTGGCTCGAGGCGTCCACCGTCGGGAAGGGCGGGCCCATGACGTCGCGCACGAGGCGCCCCCGCGCGTCGGGGTCTCCCATGAGGAAGCGCAGGATGTTCTGCTCGATGAGGCTCCCGACGACTTCTCCTCCCTCCATCACCGGCAGCTGCGAGATCGCGTGTTCCCGCATCGACGCGATCGCATCCTCGAGCGACATGTCGACCGGGGCCGACACCAGCGGCCTTTCCGTCGAGCGGCGTGCGACGAGCGCTCCCGCGGTGAGAGTCTCGCCCTCGTCGAGGAAACCGTGCTCCTGCATCCAGACGTCGTTGTAGACCTTTCCGAGCGCGCGGTAGCCGCCGTCCGGCATGATCACGACGAGCACGTCCTCGTCGGAGATCGCGTCGCGGTTCGCCTCCATCCACTGGAGGGCGCCGGCCATCGCCATGCCGCACGAGCCTCCGAGGAACATCCCCTCCTCGCGCGCGAGACGGCGGGTCATGAGCATCGATTCCCGGTCCGTGACGCGCACGTAGTCATCCACGATGTCGAAGTTCATGTTGCCGGCGAGGATGTCCTCCCCCACCCCTTCGGTGACGTAGGGCTGGATCTCGTCCTCGTCGAACTCGCCGGTGTGGAAGTACTTCCAGTAGACGGAGCCGTACGGGTCCACGCCGATGATTCGGACGTCGGGGTTCCGTTCCTTGAGGTAGGCGGCGGAGCCGGAGATCGTGCCGCCGGTGCCGGAGCCGACGAAGAGGTGCGTGATCCTCCCCTCGGTCCCCTCCCACAGTTCCGGGCCGGTCGTCCGCAGGTGGGCGAGCGTGTTGGCGGGGTTGTCGTACTGGTTCATGTAGAAGGAGTTGGGCGTCTCCTCCGCGAGACGGCGCGAGACCTGGTAGTAGGAGCGCGGATCCTCGGGGTCCACGGCGGTCGGGCAGACGATGACCTCCGCCCCCAGCGCGCGCAGGATGGCGATCTTCTCGGGGCTCTGCTTGTCGGTGGTCGCGAAGATGCACTTGTAGCCGCGCGCGATGGCGGCGAGGGCGAGCCCGACGCCGGTGTTGCCGCTCGTGCCCTCGACGATCGTGCCGCCGGGCTGGATCTCGCCCCGTTCCTCGGCGTCGTCGAGCATCGAGACGCCGATGCGGTCCTTGACGGAGCCGCCGGGGTTGAAGTACTCGAGCTTCGCGAGGACGGTGCCGGGCAGGTGCGCCGCGAGGCGGTTTACGCGCACCAGCGGCGTGCCGCCGATCGTGCCCAGGATGTCCTCATGCCACATGAAGATCTGCCCTCTCTGGCGCCGGCGCCCGCTTGCCTGGCTATCCGGTAAGGTTGAAGAGCCGACTGTACTTGACGACGAGTTGACGCTGCTTCGGACCGGCCATGATGCCCGTGCGCTCGAGCGAGCCGGTGTGATTCGTGTCGTTCCACACGATATACAACCCGGTGCCGGCCGTATCGAGCCACGCGAAGCGGACGTTGGTCCCGACGTCCTTCGTATCGTCGTTGTACTGGACGTTCGCCTGCAGATAAACGCGCGGCGTGAACGAATAGGACGCGTTGAAGCGCACGACGGCGGTCTTGAAGCTGCCCTCGTCGAGCTGGACGTCGAAGTAGTTCGTGATGAGGCTCGCGCTGAGCCTGTCCCCGTAGCGGTAGGCGAGCGTCGCGTTCGGGCCGAAGCGGGTCCCGCTGTAGAAACCGCCGAGGTCCCAGCCCACCGAAAGCGAGAGCGGAGCGCCCCGATTCGTGTTCGCCCTGAACTCCCAGTCGATGTTGTGGTACGTGCCGGCCGGAATGACGATGTCCTCCCGGATCGCGAACGGCGCCTCGAGGCCCTCCCCCGTGAAGTTGAAGCCGGGAAGCTGGAAGAAGGCGCCGTTCTCGAACTGGAAGTGGTTGTCGATATGCAGCAGATACGACTCGTTGAAGCCGCCCAGCGTCCACCAGCTGTTCCCGGAGATGTGGGGCCGGAACTCCCGGAACCAGGACACGCTCTCGGTGCGCATGTGGCGGAGGAAGCGCCAGTTCAGTTGCCGGTAGCCGCGCCGGTTGACGAAGCCGACCTCCGGGTTGAAGGCGTCGCCGATCTGCCGGTACCCGGTCGTGACCTGCCAGTCGCGCGTCACGTACCGCATGCCGCCGGCGAAACCGTACTCGCCGTCGTTGAACCCCGATCCCGCGGCTTCCTCTCCGCTGGAGACGGGCGTGGCGGTGAGGCTCGCCCAGCCGTCGAATGTCAGCGCGTCGCCGATGCCGAGCCGGCCGTCGATCCCGTATGTGAGGTTGTGGTCCTCGGCATCGGCTGTGTTGAGGCGCGACACGAAGATGGCGCCGAGCTGCGACCGGTTGCCGAACTCCCGGTACGCGCGCAGCACGCCGAAGTTGTTCGCCGGCGCGATCCGCTCGCTGGCGCCCGTTTCGTCGTCGAAGTGGAAGGCCTCGTCGGTCTGGATGTTGAGCACGCCGACCTGGAACGCGCCGACCTTTCCGGTCATCCGGGCGCCCGCCGTGATCGGCACCTCCCGTCCGCCCTGGAGACCGATGCGGCGGCTGAAGAAGAGTTCGGCCGAACGGCTCGCGCCGACCGCGAAGGTCCCCGCGTTCTCCAGGAAGAAGGCGCGCTTCTCGGGGAAGAAGAGGCTGAAGCGCGTGAGGTTCACCTGCTGGTCGTCGACCTCCGCCTGCGCGAAGTCGGTGTTCACGGTGAGATCGAGCGTGAGGCTCTGGTTGAGGCCGATCTTGGCGTCGCCCCCGATCTGCCGGCCGAACTCCGTCTCCGGCGACGGCACGCCGTAGTCCCTGAAGCCGTCCATGAGCGCGTACGGGCTGATCGATACCGTCCGCCGGGCGGGGGCCTCGAGCGCGAGGGTGCCGGCGAGCGAAACCCGGTATACGCCGAACTGCCTGGGCAGGGGCGCCCACATCGACTGCTCGCTGTTGCGCCGGATTTTGCGCTCGAAGTTCAGGCCCCAGTCCTGTGGTCCCCCGGCGCCGTAGCGCAGCGTCGAGAAGGGGATCCGCATCTCGGCGTACCAGCCGCGATCATCCCTGCTCGTGGCGACCTCCCACGAGGCGTCCCAGTTGAGGTTGAAGCCGCCAGCCGAGCCGCGCTGCTGGCGGCCGCCGCCCCGACCTCCGCCCACTCCCTCGCCGGTCACCTGTCCGTCGTACTCGATGCCCGCGGGCGTGGTGCCGAAGACGAGGGCGTTCTGCCGGTCCAGGTAGGTGTCGAGCACGACGACGAAGGCATCGGAGTCGTCGAGCGAGGCGTCGCGCAGCGTCTGGCCCGTGACGATGCCGGCCGGGTCGTCGTCGAAGAGCCACGCGCCGATGTACAGCGCCGCGCCGTCGTAGCCGACGCGGACCTCCGTGGACTGCGACACCGGCTGGCCCTCGGTGGGCTCGCGCTGGGTGAAGCCCTCGAGCCGTTCGAGGCCGGACCAGGCCTCGTCGTCGAGCCGGCCGTCGATGACGGGCGGCGCCGCGAACTCCGAAGCGTGCGCCCGGGGCGCCTGCTGGCCATGCAGCAGGGCGGGCGCGACGAGCACGACAAGCATGGCGCCGACGATCCCGGCCAGGAGGTTGCGAGTCGCGCGCATGCAGCCCCATTCCCTTCTCACGTTGCGGACCGCTGAGAAGATACGGCCCGGCCTCGGATGGCGGCGATCTCGGCGGGTCCCACGCGGCAACAGCCGCCGACGCCGTCGGCTCCCTCTTGCCGCCATTCCGCGGCGCTCCGGGCCCAATCCATCGGGGTCGCGGGGCCCATCCAGCGCTTCGCTTCCGCGTCCCATGCCTCCCCCGAGTTCGGATAGGCGAGGATCGGCTTTTTGGTCGTCCGCCGCGCCGCGCGGATGAGGGGCGCGACGAGGCGCGGATCGACGCAGTTCACGCCGACCGCAACGACGTGGGGTTCGGCGTCGCACAGCGCGACGGCGGTCTCGAGCGGGGTGCCGTCCGCGAGGCGGGCGCCGTCGCGACACTGGAAGCTGACCCAGGTCGGGCGGTGCGACACGGCGGCGAGCCGGCAGTAGGCGCGCGTCTCCTCCACGGACGGGGTCGTCTCGCACGCGAGGACATCGGCCTCCGTCTCGGCGAGAACTTCCCAGCGAGGGGCGTGGAAGTCGTACAACTCGGCCGCGGAGAGGCCGTAGTCGCCCGTGTACTCCGATCCATCGGCCAGGTAGGCCCCGTACGGCCCGATGCTCGCCGCTACGAGCGGCGGCGGGCGGCTCCCGGGCGGCGGGCGATCGGGCGCCACCCGGCCGCCGAGGAAGTCGGCGCGGGCCGAGATGGCCAGGCCGACGGAGTCGCGCAGGATACGGACGGTCGCCGCCGCGTCGAGCCCTCGGGCCGCGAACCCCTCGAAGGTCGCCTGGTAGGTCGCGGTGGCGATGCAGTCGGCCCCCGCCTCGAGGTAGCGGCGGTGCGCGGTGCGGATCGCCTCGGATTCGTCGACCAGCGCGCGGGCGGACCACAGCGGATCGTCGAGGTCGCAGCCCAGCGCCTCGAGTTCCGTCGCCAGGCCCCCATCGAGGACCAGGAAGCCCTCCCGCTCGATGAAGGCGCGGATTGGGTCGGTCAACGCGGATCCGGTCCGACGATGATCGAGAACCCCTCGAACACAAACTCGACCCCGCCGTCCCCCAGCCGGTTGCCAACGGCGATGCCGTCGAACATGGCTTCCACGGCATCGTGCAGCTCGAGCAGCCGGGAGGGCGGCGCGACCGGTGTGTTGTGGGCCGTGAACAGGGTCGTCAGCCCAGGAACCAGCTCGGCGAGCCGGGCCACCGAGGTCCGGTACGCCTCCAGGTCCGTCTCGGGCGCGAAGAGCCAGATCGGGCCCTCGTAGAAGGAATCCCCGGTCCAGAGGAACCGGGCTTCCCGGTCGAGGAGGGCGATCGCGTCGGGCGTGTGGCCGGGGACCGCGATGACTTCCAGCGTGCGTCCCCCCAGCTCGATCCGGTGCCCGTCGTCGATGAAGGCGGAGATCTCGAAGGCGGGCGTGTGGTAGTTGTCCTCCGTGATCCCCGCGGGCAGGGCCCGGCAGAGCGCGCTCGCGGCCACCTCTCCCCGCACCTCGGCGTTCGTGCGACCACGCGCGCGAGTGCGGGTGAACTCCGTGTCCATGGCGAGCACGCGCTCGAACTCGGCGTTGCCCCCGACGTGGTCCATGTGCGTGTGCGAGTTGAGGACCGTCACGGGCAGCGCCGTGAGTTCGTCCACGACGGCGCGGATGCCGCCGATCCCCATGCCCGCGTCGAACAGGAGGGCGCCCTCCTCGCCCAGGATCAGGTAGGAGATGACCTCCTGGAATTGGAACGGCTCGTAGATCGCGTACACGCGCGGCGCGACGCGATACACCTCGAACCAGTCATCCGCGACCTCGACGCGCTCCAGGTCGGCGTACTGCCCGCGGGGCACGTTCGAGCAGAACCCCGCCGTCGCGGCCCTCGACTCGGGGGCGATGTCCGGGCCCGGCGCGCAGGCGAGCGCGCCCCCGGCCAGCACGCTTGCCGCTGCCAGCCGGAGAATCGCCCTTCTCACGTCCGCTATCCGTCCTGGTCGGTTGTGATGACGCGACCCACTCTCGCCTGGAGCATCCGGTTGAACTCGGCGAGTTCGTCGGCCAGCACCGCCTGCAACCGCACTTCGACCGCGTCGATCTGGTCGCTCAGGATCTGCGCCACCTCGGCGTGCTGATCGGTGGGCGGGAAGTCGGAGGTCCCCACGGCACTTTGAAGATAGGACAGGCGCCCGGCGATCATCGACGGCCACCGCGCCCCGTCCGGTCCCGTGTTCTTCAACTGGACGAGTTCACCCTCCACTTCGCTGAGGCGGTCGTCGAGCGCTTCGCCCGCCTCGAGCACGTCCTCGGCGCTTCCCGCCTCGTCGAGCACTGGGCGCAGGTCGGAGATTTGTCGCCGCAGGAGTTCGATGTCGTTGACGAGGTCGGCCACCCGGTTCCGGTCGGCGACGATCTCGTCCAGCAACTTCTTCTGCGCCAGGATGTCCTCCATGCTGCCCGCCGAGTCGGGATCCCGGAGCACGGTCAACGACTGCCGTCCGGCTACTTGTCCGTCTACAACCAGCACAATGGTGTACGTGCCCGGGGGCTCCCGCGGTCCGGTGCTCCCCGGGCCGCCGCTTGCGCGGGCGACCTCCGGCAGGGGGAACCACTCCGCGAAGAGCGGTTTCGTCCTGAAGAGGATCGGTTTCGGGCCGGCCCCCCGGAAGTTCCACCACACCCGGTTGAAGCCGTCGTGCGCTGTACCCTCCAGACGGGTGACGCGCTCGCCAGCGGCAGTTTCGATGTACAACTGCACCTCGGGCTGCGCACCTGGCTCCTCGCCGCGGCGAAGCCAGTAGTTGATCGACGCCCCGTTGGGCGGGTTCTCGCCCGCAGAGGGATCGGCGAACATGATCATCGGTTCGGCGGTTGGGTTGAATCGGTAGGCGTCACGGGGCGCGAACAGGTGCGCGTCGGAGGCCGCGATCTCCGGCGTCAGTTGCTGGATCGGGCTCAGGTCGTCGAGGATCCAGTAGCCGCGGCCGTAGGTGCCGGCCACGAGGTCGTTGAAGTGTTCCTGCACGACAAGCCCGTAGTAGGGCGTCGGGGGGAGGTTCGGCATGAACCGCTGCCAGCTCTCCCCGTCGTCGTAGCTGAGGTAGAGACTCGACTCGGTACCCAGGTAGAGGAGACCCGGCCGCACCGGGTCCTCGAGCAGGTAGCGCGTGTAGTCGACGGGGTAATTGTCGACCCCGTCGGTGATCTGGGTCCACGTTGCCCCGAAATCGTCCGTCCTGTAGGCGCGCGCGTCGAAGTCGCCCACCTGGTGGTGCTCGATCGTGATGTAGGCCTTCGCGACGTCGAAGCGGGAGGCGTCGATGCTCCGCACGATGCCGTCGGGAGGCAGGTTCGGGATGTTCTCCGTGACGTTCGTCCACGTCGCGCCGTCGTCGCGGCTCACCTGCACGAGGCCGTCGTTCGTGCCGGCCCAGAACACGCCCTGCTCGATCGGCGACTCGTCGAAAGCGTAGATCACGCAGCAGAACTCCACGCCGATGTTGTCGGGCGTGAGCCCGCCGGAGATCGTCATCCGCTCCCGGTTGTTCGTGGAGAGGTCCGGGCTGATGACCTCCCAGCTCTGGCCCCGGTTGCGCGTGCGGTGCACATGCTGGCTCGTCACGTAGATCGTCTCGCTGTCGTGCGGCGAGATGAGGAGCGGGAAAGTCCACTGGAAGCGGTAGCGCAGCGCCTCGGCAGGATAGCCACCGGTGGACTCGGGCCACACCTCGACGTCGCGGAACTGGCCGCGCGACAGTTCGTGCCGCGTGACGATCCCGCCTCGCGCCCCGGATCCCGAAGCTGTGGACCAGATCACGTCAGGATCGGTCGGGTCGGGGGTCGCAAAGCCGCTCTCGCCCCCACCCACGCTGATCCAGTCGCCACGCGGGATGATCCCCGTCGTCCAGAATCCCTCGTAGCGCGTATTCGACGGCCCGTGCACGGAGGGGCCGTCCTGGAGGTTCCCCATCACGTTGTAGGGGATCTCGTTGTCCACGGTCACGTGGTACGACTGCGCGACCGGCAGTTGGACGCGGAACCAGGACGCCATTCGGTTCTCGGTGATGTGCACGCCCATGTCACCGCCGATGATGGCTCGGTTCGGGTCCCCGGGATCGATCCAGATATCGTGGTGGTCGTAGCCGGGAGAGGACGGCTGTCGGCCGTACGGGCCACGCAGGAAGTGATACAGGGTGTAGTTCTCGCCCCCATCGCGGCTGACGGCAAAGCTCGAGGAGAGGAAGTAGACTTCGTCGCGGTCGTCGGAGGCGACGCCGCAGCGGGTGTAGTAGGCCTGCCGGGTC
>VXMQ01000061.1 GCA_009841015.1 Candidatus Palauibacter denitrificans
GGCCCGCCCTCCCCCGCCCGGCGGTCTGCTGGCGGCAGAGCACGATCGTACCGGACGGCGCCCCGGCTTCCGCCAGCTCGCGGGCAAGATCGTTCGTCGAAGGGATGCGATCGAAGGCGAAGACCGACTCCCGGTCCCACTGCTCGCGCAACGCGGCGACGGGCTTCCCTGCCCAGTCTCCTGCCTCTCCTGCGAGCATGGTCGCTCCGACCTCAGTCATTCAACGGTCATCCGCGCAGCGCCGGCCAGATCGCGGCCGCTGCAAGGTATCCTCCGCCGATAAGCCAGCAGTACCAGGCGAAGCGGTGGAATACGCGTCGCTCAAGCATCCGCAGGAAGATACGAATGGCCAGGACCCCTGACAGGGCTGAAGCGGCGAAGGCGATCGCGAGGGGGAGCACCCCGGCCGCGAGTCCGGCCTCCCCCAGATCCGGCGCCTGCAGCACGGCGGCCCCTCCGATCGCGGGGATGGAGAGAAGAAAAGAGAACTCGGCGGCGCGGCGGGGTTCGACGCCGGCGGCGGTCGCCGCGGCTACGGTGCTCCCGGAACGGGAAATGCCGGGCAGGATGGCGAGGGCCTGCGCCAGCCCGATCGCCAGCGCCCCGGCGACCGTCGGCCGCGCGCGCGCCGCCCGGCGAGACAGACGCCGGATCGACCAGACGACGGCGCCCGTGACGAGCAGCATCGCCGCCGCCAGCACGGGCCGCTCGAATGTGGGCTCCAGCACGCCCCGCAAGCCGACCCCGACGGCGGCGGCCGGGAGCGTGGCCGCGGCCAGGAGTCCGACATCCCCGAGGCTTCCGCGATCCGCCGAGCACACGCCGCGCAGCAGCGCCGCGAGGCGTCGGCGATAGACCCAGCATACGGCGCACGCCGTCGCGACGTGGACGGTGACCTCGAACAGGACGCCGGGAAGTTCGATCCCGAACAGCGCCTGCCCGAGCACGAGATGCCCGGAACTCGACACGGGCAGGAACTCGGTGAGGCCCTGGACGACGCCGAGGACGAAGGCTTCGAACGGGTTCACCCCGTCCCGGCCCCGGAGTCGTCCCCGCCGGCGAGGACGTTGCGGTAGAGCGACTCGTAGCGGGGGACGATGCGGTCGATCGTGAAGCGCTCGAGCGCTCGCTCCCGCGCCGCGCAGGAAAACGCATCCCAGCGCGCCCCATCGCTCAGCAGCGAGATCGCCGACGTCGCCATGGCGTCGACCGCTCCGACCGGATGCAGGTAGCCGGTCACACCGTGCTCCACGACCTCGTCGAGTCCCGTCCCGGAGGACCCCACGACGGGCACGGCGGACGCCTGGGCTTCCAGCGCCACCAGACCGAAAGACTCCTGCTCGCTCGGAAGCAGGAAGAGATCCGCGGCGGCGAGGAGTTCGGCGACGGAGTCGATCTTGCCGAGAAAGACGACACGCTCCGCCATGCCCAGCTCCGCGGCGATCTCCGCGGCGCGCTGCCGCTCCGGACCGTCTCCCACGAGGATGAGCCGAGCCGGCAGGGTGCGCTGGATCCGCGCGAACATCTCCATGAGGTCCGGGATCCGCTTGACCGCCCGGAAATTCGAGATGTGCATCACGACCTTCTCTCCGGCCCGCGCGAGCCGGTGCCGGCCCTGGTGGCGCTCGCGGTCGTAAATCTTCGGGTCGACGAAGTTCGGGATGACCTCGATCGCGCAGCGGCTGCAGTCGAAATCGCGGTGCGTCCGCTCGCGCAGCCACTCGGAGACGGCGGTGATCCGGTCGGACTTCTCGATCGAGAAGCGGGTGATCGACCAGTACGACGGGTCCTGGCCCACGAGCGTGATGTCCGTGCCGTGCAGCGTCGTCACGAGCTTCACGTCGCGGCCTCCGTCCCGGAGCATGTCGCGTGCGATCCATCCCGCCGTGGCGTGCGGAATCGCGTAGTGCACGTGCAGGAGGTCGAGTTCCTCGCGCCGCGCTACTTCGTGCATCGTGACGGCGAGCGCGAGCGAGTAGGGAGGATACTCGAACAGCGGGTAGCGATTGACCTCGACTTCGTGGAAGTAGACGCCATCGATGAAGTGGGTGAGACGGAACGGCTGGGCGTAGGAGATGAAGTGCACTTCGTGCCCCCTGCGGGCGAGGCCGAGCCCCAGCTCGGTAGCGATTGCCCCGGAGCCCCCGTACGTCGGATAGCACGTAATCCCGATCTTCATCGTCCCGTCTTCACCCTGATTCGCGCCAGTCAGTTGCGATGCGGCGCGCAAGTTGTCCCGGTGTCGTCGACCCGTCCAGCGCCCGAAGCACGACGGCGTCTGCCGGGACCTGGTGCCGGAACCACGTGCGCTGCCGGCGGGCGTAGCGCCAAGTGGCCCTCGACACGCGCTCGATGGTCTCATCCACCCCCGCCTCGCCGCAGACGAGCGCCGCGACATCCGCATAGCCCAGCGCGTCGAAGGCGCGCGATCCGTCGAGGCCGCGTGCCAGCAGATCGCGCACCTCCTCCGGCCAGGCGCCACCCCGGATCAGGGCTTCGGCGCGGCGCTCGATCCGCGCTCGGAGGAGCGGCGCGGGCCACGCCAGCACCCAGGTCGCGGTCCGCAGCGGCGGGCGTCCGGCAGGGGCGCTCGTCATCCAGCGCGTGAGCGGCTCGCCCGTCAGGAGCGCCAGTTCCACCGTGCGCGCCGCCCGCTGCCGGTCGAGCGGACGGCGCCGCGAGGCCAGCGCCGGATCGAGGCGTGCCGCCCAGCGCGCGAGTTCCTCACGTTCGAGCGGGTCCAGCCAGGCGTGCAACGCCGCCCGGCGCTCCGGGTCGAGCGGGGGCTCCTCGAACATCGGGTGCGTGAGCGCCCGCAGGAACAACCCCGTCCCTCCGGCGAGGATGGGAACGCGGCCCCGGGCCCGGATCTCGGCGAGCCAGCGGGCCGCCAGGCGTGCGAAGCGACCGGCGCCGTAGCGTTCGTGCGGGTCGAGGAAGCCGACGCCGTGGTGCGGCGCGGCGGCGAGTTCGCCGGCGGAAGGCGCCGCGGTCCCGATGGCGAAGCCGTGGTACGCCTGTCGGCTGTCCATGGAGATGATTTCGCCGTCCAGCCGGCGCGCGACCTCGATGGCGACAGCCGTCTTGCCCGAGGCGGTAGGCCCCGCGATGACCGGCACGGGCGAGCTCCCCACGGGCGCTGCGGCTACCCGCGGCCGAACCGCCGGTCGAGCTCCTCGACGCTCAGGCGCACGATCGTCGGGCGGCCGTGGACGTCGTGTCCGGGCAGCGGCGTCGCGAACAAGCGGTCGAAAAGTTCCCTCGCCTCTTCCGGGGAGATCTGCTCGCCCGCCTTGATGGCTCCCTTGCACGCCATGCTCATCGCGACACGCTCGTGCTGGCTCCGCGCGGCGTTCACGAGCGGGGACCCTTCCGCCAGTTCCCGCACCATCTCGCGCAGGCAGTGCTCCGCGTCGAACCGGGCGTGGGGTTGCGGGGCCGCCGTCAGGATCCACGTGCGCTCGCCGAACGGCTCCAGCTCGAAGCCCTGCCGGGCGAGCAATCCGGCCAGATCCTCGAGCGCATCGGCCTCCGGGGGAGAGAACTGCAGCGTGACCGGAAAGAGGAGCGCCTGGGAGGTGCCCCCCCCGGCTTCGAAACGCGCCATGACCTCCTCGTACAGCACTCGCTCGTGCGCCGAGTGCTGGTCGACGATGAGGAGTCCCTCGCGGGTCGCGGCCAGGATGTAACGGTCGTGGAGCTGCCACAGCTCCGGGCCGGCGAACGGCGCCTCCGCGACGCCCCCTTCCCCGCTCGCGCCGGCTTCGGCCCCCGGTTCGCCCGACCCGCCCGCGTCATCCCGTCCGGAGACGAAGAGCGCGAACTGGGGCATTTCCGCGGGCGGCTCGCCGCGGGGTTTCGCGGCGCCACCGCCGGAGGATATTCGATGGCCCCGCCCCGCATCGGGCGCGTCGCCGGGGATTCCCACCGGCTTCGTGGAATCGAGCCGCGCGAGCGCGGCGCGCACGGCATCGCGCACCGCCGTCTCGACGCTCTCGCGGTCGCGGAAACGCACCTCCGCCTTGGCCGGATGGACGTTGACATCCACCGCTGCGGGCGACGTCTCAATGCGCAGGAAAAGACTCGGGCGAAGACCCTCGACGACCGTCGTCCGGAACGCATCATCCACCAGCCGCAAGAGCGCGGCATCGCGAAAGGGGCGGCCGTTCACGAAGGTGTAACGGCGCCCTCCCCTCGCGCGCGCCGCATCGGGCCGCTGGATGAAGCCCCGGATCCGCACGGGGCCGCCCGCATCTTCCACGGGGATGAGCGTGGGGGCGAGGTCGCCCCAGAGCTGGCCGATCCGTCCGAGCCAGTCCCGCGCGGGGGCAAGATCCATGGAGGCGCGGCGATTCGATTCGAGCCGAAAGCCGACGGCGGGGTTCGCGAGCGCGAGGAGCACGAGCGCTTCGCCCGCGGCCCGCGTCTCGGCGGCCGCACTCCGGAGGAACTTCGCGCGTGCCGGCAGGTCGTGGAACAGCGCGCGGACCGTCACCGTCGTGCCGCGCCGGCGCGGTACGTCGTCGACGCTGCGGATGCGCCCGAAATCCACCCGCGCCCGCACGCCCTCTTCGGGACTCAGTGCCGTGTGGAGTTCGAAACGGCTGACGGCCGCGATCGAGGGCAGCGCCTCGCCCCGGAAGCCGAAGGAGCGGACGGTTCGCAGGTCATCCACGCTGCGGATCTTGCTCGTCGCGTGCCGGTCCAGGGCGAGCACGGCGTCCTCGCGATTCATCCCGCTCCCGTCGTCCGAGACGCGGATCTCCGTCTTTCCTCCGTTGCGGAGCGCCACCTCGACGCGACGCGCCCCGGCATCGACCGCGTTCTCGGCGAGTTCCTTGACGACGGAGGCGGGACGCTCCACCACCTCGCCCGCCGCAATCTGGTTCGCGACATGGTCGGGCAGGATCTGTACGCCACCGCCCCCCCGGCGATTCATGCCGCCTCCTCCACGCCGTAGAAGCGGCGGGCGTTCTCCGCCGTGAGCGCCGCGGCTTCCTCGAAGGACATCCCGCGCACCTCCGCCAGCCGCTCGCACGTGTGCGTGAGGTAGGCGGGTTCGTTTCGGCGTCCGCGGCGGGGGCCCGGCGCCAGGTAGGGGGCATCCGTCTCGATGAGGAGTCTGTCCGCCGGCACCGCGCGGGCCCACTCGGCCAGCTCGGGGACGAACGTGAGGAGGCCCGAAAAGGAGACGTACCAGTCCGCGTCCAGGGCGGCACGGAGGAGTGCTTCGCCTCCCGTGAAGCAGTGCAGCACCCCGGCGACGCCATCGCCGTACTCTCTCACCCGTTCCGCCGTCTCGGCCTCTGCCGAGCGCGAATGTACGACGACCGGCAGAGCGAGCCGGGCCGCCATCCCGAGGTGCGCCTCGAAGTTCTCCAGCTGCGCCGGCCGGGCCGCATTGTCGTAGTGGAAATCGAGGCCCGTCTCGCCGATCGCGACGACCTCGGGGGCTTCGGCGATGCGTTCAACCTCGCTCATGAGGGAGGCCGAGGTCCGGTCCGCCGCGTGGGGATGGAGCCCCGCCGTCGCCCACAGGCCGCGCGTCCGCGCGGCCAGCGCCGCGGCCTGCTCGGCGTCCTCGGGGTCCGAGGCGACCGTGACCATCCGGCGCACGCCCCGCGTCCGGGCCCGGTCCACCACCTCGTCGAGATCGGGGGCGAAGCGGGCCGCCGTCAGATGAAGGTGCGAATCGAAGAGCGTCGTCCGGGTCCCGGCCACCCGCAGTGAGCCAGAGCTAGGTGCGGGCGGCGATCGCGGAGCGCCTGCGCGCCCGGTCGTGAATCTCGAGGAGAACGGGAGACGCGACGAAGATCGAGGAGTACGTCCCGATGAGGACGCCGATGATCAGCACGCCCGCGAAGGGCCGAATCACGGCGCCCCCGATCACGACCAGCGAGAACAGCGCGATCAGCGTCGTGCCGCTCGTAAGGACCGTACGGGGCAGCGTCTCGTTCAGGCTGCGGTTGAGCGTCACGTCGTACGCTTCCTTCCGCTTCTTCCTGAGATTCTCCCGAACGCGGTCGAAGACGACGATCGTGTCGTTGAGCGAATATCCGATGATCGTGAGAATCGCGGCGACGGTCGCAAGGTTGATCTCGATGTCGAACAGCGAGATGAACCCGAACGTGATGAGCATGTCGTGCACCGTCGCGATGACGGCGGCGACGCCGAATCGCCACTCGAAACGGAAGGCGAGGTAGATCAGGGTCAGGAGGAACGACAGCAGCACGGCGATGACGGCGGTGCGCTGGAACTCGTCGCCCACCTTGGCGCTCAACGTATCGCCACGGGCGATCTCGAAACTGCCGGCGGAATACTGCGTCTCGAGGCTCGTCCTGATCTGGTCCCGGATCGCATTCTGGTCCTCTTCCTCCCCGACCGGCACGCGCAGCAGGAAGTCGTTCGTCTCCCCTCCGACCGTCCGCAGCTGCTGAATCTGCACGCCCGTCGTGCCCCCGGCCGTCAGGGCGTCGCGGATCTGACCCACATCGGTCGTCTGCGAGAACTGGACCTCGAGCAGGACGCCGCCCGTGAACTCCACGCCCGTTCGCAGCCCGCCGCGAAAGATGATCGACAGGAGGCCGATGGTAATGATCGCGGCCGACGCGAAGTAGGCCGGCCGGCGCATGGAAAGGAACTTGTAGTTCGCGTTCTGGAAGACCCTCATGGTGACTTCGTTCCTATATGCTCACGGACTCCCGGGAGCCGCGTCGGTTCAGGTACATGATGAAGAGCGTCCGCGTCACGTAGATCGCGGAGAAGAAGGACGCGAGGATCCCGATGCAGAGCGTCACCGCGAAGCCCTGCACCGCGCCGGTCCCGAACTGGAAGAGGATGATCCCGGTGATGAGCGTCGTAAGGTTGGCGTCGATGATCGCCGACAGGGCGTTGCCGAATCCCGCGTCCACCGCCGTGCGCGGCGTCTTCCCGGCCGCGAGTTCCTCGCGCACCCGTTCGAAGATGAGGACGTTCGCATCCACCGCCATTCCGATGGAGAGGATGAGACCCGCGATGCCCGGCAGCGTGAGCGTCGCCTCGAGGCCGGCCAGACCGCCCAGCATGAAGACGACGTACGTGAGCAGCGCCCCGACGGCGAGGATTCCCGCAGTCCGGTAGTAGATCATCATGACGATGATCACGCCGACGATCCCGATGATGAAGGCGGTGCGGCCCTGCCGGATGGAGTCTTCGCCGAGCGAGGCGCTCACGTTGCGCTCCTCGACGACCTCGATCGGCATGGGCAGCGCGCCGGCCCGGAGGACGAGCGCGAGTTCCTGCGCCTCCTGGAAGGACGCTCCCGGGGTGAGTTCGATCTGGGCGCGCCGGCTGAGCACGCTGCGGATGACGGCATAGCTCTGGACCCGGTCGTCGAGGACGATGGCCATGTTCTCGCCGATGTTGCGCGCCGTGCCGCGCTCGAAGACCCGCGAGCCGCGCCGCGTCGTCTCGAAGGGAACGATCGGCTGGTTGAAGGTCGGGTCGCGGTTCGCGGGCCCCGCATCCTGAAGCATGTCGCCCGTGATCAGCGGCTCCGCCTCGAGCACGTACAGCGGCACGTAGGATCCCGCGCCCGCCCCGACCTGCTCCACGCCCCAGTGAAGCGTGAGGCCCCTGGGAAGCGCTTCGCGGACGCCCTCGAGTTCCAGCCACGCCGCCGCCGTAGGCTGATCCTCCTGCGGCACGAGATACTCGCCGAGGATCCGTCCCTGTCCGAGCAGGGCCGAGAGCGGCCGCGCGGTGGCCTCATCCACCGCGTCGGCAGCCTCCTCTTCGGTCGCCAGCGAATCGGCGGCCGGATCCTCGCCTTCGACGGCATCCTCCTCGCCGGCCGCATCCTCCGCCGCGGCGGAATCGGCGGCGCCGCCCAGGATGTCGCTGAGGTCGACCTCGGGCTCGGTCTCCAGCGTCGTGACCTGGAGGTTCTCGATCCCCACCTCGTTCACGATCGCGCGGTCGATCCGCTCCAGGGCGTCCATGAACTCCTGACCGTCCGTGACGATCTTGAACTCCATGAACGCGGTCTCGGTCGCGATCCGCTTCGCCTGCTCCGGGTCGTCGACCCCCGCGAGTTCGATGATGATGCGGTTGCCCGAGCGCTGGATCGTCGGCTCGCGGACGCCGAACTCGTCGATCCGGTTCCGAATCGTCGTGAGCGTGCGTTCGACCGCATCGTCGAGATCCTGGCCGCTCAGGGTGTTCTCGGGGTCGTAGATTTCGACCGCGAGGTGCATGCCGCCCTGCAGGTCCAGCCCGAGCTTGAGCGGCCAGACCCGCTCGGATTCGCCCGTGACTTCGTCCACGATGGTCTCGGGCACCAGAGCGAAGCCGCAAACAGCTACCAGAACGGCGATCCAGACCAACCGCCATCGTACCGAACCGAACATCTAGATTGTCACCGTTCTTCGTGGGTCTCGTGATCGTGGCCCGCGGCGGGGGTACGAGCGACCCCGGCCTGGCGGCCCGCGGCAAAGGGACGCAAAAGCTAGCCCAGCGGCCCGTGAGAGGAAACTACGCGGCGTCCCGCGCCGGATGGTACGTTCCTCCGCCGGGGCGCGCCATCTCGGGCGGCGCGCGCCGAGCCTCGCGCGGGCGGGGCCGAAAACCGAAGGGTCGGGAGCGGCGAGGAAGCTCGTGGAACAGAACCGTTCGGAGAACAGGTCCGCGACGCGTTCGCGCGGCCAGCGCATCGGGCTGTGGCTCGGACCGCTCATCTTCCTGCTGATACTGCTGCTCGACCTCGAGCCGGGACGGCCCGAGGTCACGCGCATGGCGGCGGTCGCCGTCCTCATGGCCACATGGTGGATCACCGACGCGATTCCCCTCTTCGCGACCGCGCTGCTCCCGCTTCTCCTGTTCCCGATCCTCGGGATCGAACGCACGGGAGAGACGGCGCCCATCTACTTCAACAGTACGATCGTCCTCTTCCTGGGCGGCTTCATGATCGCGCTCACGATGGAGAAGTGGGACGTACACCGGCGAATCGCCCTCTGGGTCATCCGCGCGGTGGGCGGCGGCCCCGCCCGCATCGTGCTCGGCTTCATGCTCGCGGCGGCCTTCCTCTCCATGTGGATCTCGAACACCGCCACCGCGATCATGATGGTCCCGGTCGGACTCGCCGTCATCCTTCGCATGGAGGAGCAGTTCGGGCGCGGCCGGACGCGGGCCTTCTCCGTGTCGATCATGCTGGGGATCGCGTACGCCTGCTCCGCCGGCGGGATCGCGACGCTGGTCGGCACGCCGCCGAATCTCTCCCTCCAGCGCATCTTCGCGATCACGTTTCCGGACGCCCCGCACATCTCCTTCGGCGTGTGGTTCGTCATGGCGCTGCCGATCGCCGCGCTCATGCTGGTCTTCGCCTGGATCCTGATCACCAGGGTCTTCTTCCGCGTGCCCGATGAGGTCTCGGTCGACCGCGAAGTCGTGGAGTCCGAGATGCGGAAGCTCGGGCCCGTGGCCTTCGAGGAACGGGCGATCCTCGCCGTCTTCGCGTCGACGGCCCTGCTGTGGGTGTTCCGCGCGCCGATCGAGATCGGCCGCCTCACGATCCCGGGCTGGTCGTCGCTCCTGCCCTACGGTCACCTGATCGACGACGGGACGGTCGCGATCACGATGGCCTGCATTCTCTTTCTCGTCCCCACGAGGTCGCCGGGCGCAAAGTCCGCCACGGTCATGGGACCCGGCGTGGTGCGGCGGCTCCCGTGGAACATCGTGCTGCTGTTCGGGGGAGGCTTCGCCCTCGCGCACGGCTTCCAGACCACGGGGCTGGCGCGGTTCGTCGGGGAGGGGTTCAGCGGGCTGTCCACGGTGCCGCCGCTCGTGCTGATCTTCGTCATCTGCCTCGCGATGACGTTCCTCACCGAACTCACGTCGAACACGGCAACGACGGAGATGGTGCTCCCGATCTTCGCGGCCGTGGCCGTCGCCACGGGCGTTCACCCGCTCCTGCTGATGGTGCCGGCGACGCTCTCCGCCTCGTGCGCCTTCATGATGCCGGTGGCGACGCCGCCCAATGCCGTGGTGTTCGGGAGCAACCGGGTGAGGATCGCGGAGATGGCGCGGGTGGGGCTGTTCCTCAACCTGATCGGCGCGATCGTGATCACGCTGATCTTCCGCGCCCTGGGACCGCTGCTGTTCGGGATCGAACCCGGCGTGCTGCCGGACTGGGCGCACCCGGGCTCGTAGCGGAGGCTGGCGGGGGGAGACGGCCGGACCGCCGGGCACGGCCCGGCCGTCAGAGCCCCCGGAGACTGCCGGACAGGCGGTTACATGCCGGAGGCGTGCGCTCCCATAAGGAGCCAGTGCAGCATGAGACCTCCGTCCTCGCCTCGCGAGTAGAGCCCCGCGAAGTGACCGGCGGCGGCCCCGTCCGGACCCTCGGTGCCGTACGTGCCGATGCCGACGACGTGCCCCTCGTCCAGCTCGTGCGCGGACCAGCCGCTGATCCCGCTGAACGTCACGCCCGCGTCGAACATCGCCTGCAGCCCTTCTTCGACGGCCACGCGACCCTCGCGGGCCCGCTCGCCCGGCATCATCGCGACCGTGTTCTCCGTGAACGTGTTCGCGACCATGGAGGCGTGCCCCATGTTGTAGTGGGTGGCGAAGTAGTCGCCGCTCGCCTGGATGAGGTCACCGCCCATCCCCTCCGGCATCTCCATCATCTGGCCGGCGGACATCGACTGGTCCGGCGTGTCGTAGTTGCTCACGACCCCCTTGAGCGACCATTCCCCGTCCACGTTCTCGGCCACCGCGATGTAGTACCCGGAATTCCGGACTTCCGCTCCGTCCACCGTTCCGGTGAGGACGTAGTGCCCGCGCGACACGATCTGGTCGCCGAAGCCCATGGTTTCGCCGGGATGGATCGCGAGCTGCGACGCCTCCGCGTCGATCCGCGCCTGGAGGGCGGCGCCGACCGCCTCGCTTCCGTAGACCATCGCGCCGGAGGCGCTCCAGAGGAGTCCGTCCTCAGAGTAGCGGCCGCCGACCATGCTGCCGTGACCCATGTTGAAATGAGTCTCGTAGTAATCGGTGATTTCCGTCATCGCCGCTTCGGCGTCGGACATCGCCGGGGCGTCGTCCATCGCCTCCGTCGTCTCCTCCGTCATCGCGGCTTCTTCCGTCTCCGCCCCGCCGCAGGCGATGGTCAGAGCCAGGGCAAAGGGGGCCAGGGTGCGGATGCGCATCGGGGTACCTCCTTTGAAATATGACGTCGCGCCCCTCGCACGCGTGCCTTTCACTGCGGGGATCGTCGACGAGACAAGGCATAACTGCTGGAACGTTAGGCGTTTCAAGACGGATCCGTCAATGCGGCGGGCGCGCGGATCGACCGCCGCGGCCGGGGCGCCGAGATTGGCCCGTCATTCCGCCCCGGCTTACGTTGAGCGCCCGGGTCGCAGATCGTGACCCGCCCAGACCATCCCCGAACCGGAAAGTCGACAGCATGGTCCAGATCGTGCGCCGTACACGCCCCTTCGCCCTCGTCCTTTCGCTCGCGCTCCTCGTCGTGGCCACGGGCTGCATCCGGCCCTTTGCCCGGCCCGCGCCCGCCCCCGCGGCCGCGGCCGGAGGGGCACCCGCCCCCCGCGGCGGGGGCGGAGGTGACGAAGACGGGCCGGAGCCCTATTCCGAAATCGTCACGGAGGAAGCGGTCACGGACTCGGGGATGGTCCACGTCCACCGGGTGGACGACAAATGGCTGTTCGAGATTCCGGAGGACATCCTGGGGCGCGAGATCCTGCTCGTGAGCCGCCTGGCGTCGGTTCCGGACGGGATGGGCTACGGAGGCCAGAAGGCGAATACGCAGGTCCTTCGCTGGGAGAGGAACGGGCCCGACAACGAGCGGATCTTCCTCCGCGTCGTGCGACACACGAACGTGGCGGACGAGGCCCTTCCGGTGGCGCGGGCCGTGCGGGGCGCGAACTTCGAGCCGATCCTGCGAGCCTTCGACATCGAGGCGCTGAACGATGACTCGACGAGCGTCGTCATCGACGCGACGCCGCTGTTCGAGTCGGACATCCCCATGTTCGGGCTGAGCCAGGGCCGCCGCGACGCGTACCGGGTGCGCTCGCTGGATTCGAACCGCACCTATGTCAACTGGATCAAGAGCTTCCCCCGCAACGTCGAGGTGCGGCACGTCCTCACCTACAACGCGCAGACGCCTCCGTCGAACGCGAGCACGAACTCGATTTCGCTGGAGATGAACCAGTCGATGGTCCTGCTCCCGGACGAGCCGATGCAGCCGCGCATCTTCGACGAGCGGGTGGGCTACTTCAACGTGAGCCAGGTGGACTATGGCCGCAGCGACCAGAAGGTCGTCACGCGCACCTACGTGACGCGGTGGCGGCTCGATCCGAGCGACACCGCGGCCTTCCGGCGCGGCGAACTCGTCGATCCGGTCAAGCCCATCATCTTCTACCTCGACCCCGCGACGCCCGAGAAGTGGCGACCGTACCTCATCCAGGGCATCGAAGACTGGCAGGAGGCCTTCGAGGCGGCGGGCTTCAGCAATGCAATCCACGGCCGGATGCCGCCCTCCTTCGAGGAGGACCCCGAGTTCAGCCCGGAGGATGTGCGCTATTCGGTGATCCGGTGGCTCCCGTCGCAGGTTCAGAACGCCTCGGGACCGCATGTGCACGACCCGCGGACGGGGGAGATCCTCGAGAGCGACATCCAGTGGTACCACAACGTCGCGAACCTGCTGCGGAACTGGTACCTGATTCAGACGGCGGCCGTGAATCCGGCGGCGCGGCGCGCGCTCTTCGACGATGAGGTGATGGGACGGCTGATCCGCTTCGTGGCGGCGCACGAGGTCGGACACACGCTCGGACTCCCGCACAACATGAAGTCGAGTTCGGCCTTCCCCGTGGATTCGCTGCGGGCCCCGGGCTTCGTGTGCCGCGAGGGGGTCGCCCCGTCGATCATGGACTACGCGCGCTTCAACTACGTCGCGCAGCCGGAGGACGAGGGCGCGTGCGTGGATCCGCGGATTGGCGAATACGACCGTTTCTCGATCAACTGGGGCTACCGCCCGATCCTCGATGCGGATGCGGACGAGGAGCGCGCGACGCTCGACGCCTGGATCCGGGAGGTCGAGGACGACCCGGTCTACGCTTTCGGCAGCTCGACGCCGATCGACCCGAGCGCACAGACGGAGGCCATCGGCTCAGATGCGATGGAAGCGAGCGATCTCGGGATCGAGAACCTCAAGCGGATCCTGCCCCGGCTCGTCGAATGGAGCAGCGACGGGCGCGAAGGGGAGAACTACGAGGAACTGGGCGAACTCTACAGCAACCTCATCGGGCAGTGGAACCGCTACATGGGCCACGTCGGAACCGTGGTCGGCGGGGTGACGCGCACGCACAAGCGGATCGGACAGGAAGGGGCCGTCTACGAGTTCGTGGACGAGGCCACGCAGCGGCGCGCCATGGACTTCTTCGCACGGCAGGCCTTCGACCCGCCGACGTGGATGATCGACGAGGATATCCTGTCGAAGGTCGAGAACCCGTCCACGGTGGACCGCATGCGGAGCATCCAGGTTCGGGTCGTGAACATGATCCTCGACCCGGGCCGCATGCAGCGGCTGATCGAGGCGGAAGCCCGGAACGGGGGCGACCACTACAGCCTGGGCGAGATGTTCGAGGACCTGCGCGGCGCCATCTGGGGCGAACTGGACAGCGGCGCCCCGATCGGGGTCTACCGGCGGAATCTCCAGCGCGGGCACCTGGAGCGGCTCGAATTCCTGATGACGCAGGAACTCTCGCTCCCCACTTTTTTCTTCCCCGGACTCTCCGACTTCTTCACGTCGGTGGACGTGTCTCAGTCGGACATCCGGGCCGTTGTGCGTGGCGAACTTCACGGGCTCCAGGATGCGATCGAGCGTACGCTCCGGCGCCGTCTCGACCGCTCGACGGAACTGCACCTTCGCGACGCCCTCGCCAGGATCGACGACATCCTCAACCCCGACTGAGCCGCGGGCGACGCGGGACCCGGCCGGGCGCCGGGGGAAACGCGTCGCGGAAAACGCGTCGGTGAAAGCACAGAGGGCCGGGGGAAGATCCCGGCCCTCTGTGCATGGTTCGCGCCCTGGCAGCCCATGGCAAAACCCCCCGCTACGTTCGAGCGGCGCTGCCGCCGACCGCGACGCGGTGCGGCTTGGCCTCCGGCGACTTCGGCAACTCGACCGTGAGCACACCCGCGTTCAGGTGCGCCGCGACGTCCTCGCCCCGGATGGAGGCGGGAAGGGAGAAGCTGCGCGTGAACCGTTCGTTCCGCCGCTCGCGCACGTGGTAGGTGCGCCCCTCCTCCGCTTCCACTTCCGAGCGCGCACCCGAGATCGTGAGCACGCCGCGGTCCACGGTCACGTCGACCTCGGACTCCCTGAATCCGGGCAGTTCGAGTTCGAGCCCGTAGCCCTCCTCTGTCTCGTACAGATCCGCAGCCGCCACGGAGCGGTTCGCGCGGTCGAGGTCGAGCAATCCGTTGAACAGCCGGTCGAAGTCGAAGTCCCCACGGCGCCGGCTCGGCGCCCGGTGAATGATGGTCGGCAGCATGGCGATACCCTCCGTGTCTGTAGAACAGTCCTGCATAACGCACCGCGGCGGCGGCGAGATGCCGAGCCGCGACACTGGGAGGGAACTGCAACCGCCGTGCCCGAAACGGGGCCCGGTCATCCCGGCGATCGCTGCCATCGGTGCAGGCCCGGAGATGCGATGACCGCCACCCCGACGGAGTCCGTCCGAGGCTCTCTCAGGAACCCGCCAAATTGGCAGTCCCGCTCCTGTGCGACACGATCGCGTCGACGCCGGCGTGCCGGCGATACCAGCCTAGCCCGGATTTCTCACAAGATGAAGTAGGCACCGGCCTCCAGTAGTCGCTAA
>VXMQ01000006.1 GCA_009841015.1 Candidatus Palauibacter denitrificans
GAGCCGATCGTCGCGACCGCAAGGTTGGCCGCGGCCGCCGACCCGGACCCGGAACTCGACCCGCCCGGCGTGCGGTCGAGCGCGTACGGGTTCCTGCAGAAGCCGCCCCGGCCGCCGTCCCATCCGCGGCCGCTCCAGCCGGACGCCCCGAACTCGAACGACTTCCAGCCCGCCCACTCGCTCATGTTCGCCTTGCCGAGCAGCAGCGCCCCGGCCGCGCGCAGCCCCGCCGCCACGAACGCATCCTGCGGCGCGATGGACCCGAGGAGCGCCGTCGAGCCGGCCGTCGTCGTCATCCCGTCCGCCGTGTCGACGTTGTCCTTCAGCAGGAGCGGGATCCCGTGCAGAGGTCCCCGAGGCCCGGAGGCCTGGAACTCGCGGTCGAGTTCGTCGGCGATCTCGAGCGCGTCGGGATTCGTCTCGAGCACCGCGAACAGCCGCGGTCCCTGCCGGTTCAATGCCTCGATCCGCTCGAGGTACATCTCCGTGATCGATCGGCAGGTGTATTCGCCCGACCGCATGCCCGCGTGGACCCCGTCGATCGTGATCTCCTCGAGCGCGAAGTCCGGGATGTCGGCCGCCGAGGTCTCGTCCCCCGATCCTCCGGGGCCGGATCCGGGGGCATCGTCCCGGGGCGCGCAGCCGCCGAGGGAGAGCAGGGCGCCGGCCGCCGCGCCGGCCTGCAGGAAAGTGCGCCGATCCATCTCGGACATGGTTCGTTCCTTCCGGTCTCGAGGGTCCGCCGCGCCGCGGAAACGCCCGGCCCGGCTCCGCGATGGACGCATCATGGACGCCGCTTCGTCCAACGGTCAATGAACCCGCCCGCCGCGGCCCCGCTTCGGCCCCATTGACGCCCGCCCGCGTCCCGCTCCACCGTCCGGGGTCACCCCTTACCGGAAGGAGATGAGGTGAGGGCCACCGTCACACGTCGCGGCCTCCTGACACGCCGCGGCCTCAAGGGGCTTAGCGTCCCGCTCGCCGTCGTGTTCCTCGGCGCGGCCGAGGTGCGCGGACAGTCTGCCCCGGACTTCTCGTCGGTCCGTGACGAGATCCGGCGCGCGCTCGTGGCCTGGGACCAGCCCTCCATGGCCGTCGCCGTCGCGCGGGGCGGGGAGGTTCTGTGGGAGGAGGGGTTCGGGTGGGCGGACCGGGAGCGGCGCGTCCCCGCCACGGAACACACGATGTACTCGCTCGCCTCGATCTCGAAGCCGATCACGGCGACGGGCCTCATGATCCTCGTGGAACGGGGCCTCCTGGACCTCGACGCGCCGGCGAACGACTACCTGGGCCCGGCGAAGATCGACGGGCGGGCCTGGGACGCGGCAGACGCCACGGTGCGGCGCGTGGCGAGCCACACGGCGGGACTCCCTCTCCACTACCAGTTCTTCTACGAGGACGAACTCTACCGGCGGCCGCACATGGATGAGACGATCCGGCGCTACGCCAACCTCGTGACGGCGCCGGACGAACGCTGGAACTACTCGAACCTCGGCTACGGGATCCTCGACTACATCATCGAGCGCGTCTCGGGACAGTCGTACCCCGACTTCATGCGCGACGAGGTGTTCCAACCGCTGGGTCTCACCCGGACATCGGTCGACATCGGCCCGGGACTCGAGGACTTCACGGCGACGCGGTACGCGACGGACCAGAGTCCAATCCCGTTCTACGATTTCGACCACCCCGGCGGCTCCGCCGTGTTCAGCAGCGCGCACGACCTGGTCCGATTCGGGATGTTCCACCTCGGCCGTGATCTCGACCATCAGCGAAGGATCATCTCGGACACCTCCATCGAGGCGATGCGGCAGCCCATCCGGGAGAGCGCTCCCACCGACGCGTACGGGCTCGGCTGGGTGATGCGGGACCTTCCGGGCGGCCTGCGGCTCCAGCGCCACGGCGGCGGGATGGGCGGCGTCCGCACGGAACTCGCGATCGCCCCGGAGGAGAACGCGGCCGTCGTCGTCCTCTCGAACTCGGCGACGCCCCTCACCGGCTACATCTCGAACCTCCTCTGGCACACGCTGTTCCCGGACGCCGTGCCGAAGCCGACGCCGCCGGAGGTCCCGGACCCGCACCGGCTGGAGCGCGAGGGGATCCTCGAGGAGACCGGGGACGGCGCCGCCCCGCTGATTGGCTTCGCGCCCATGCCGGAGCTCGCCGGGGAGTGGGTCGGCGAGGTGGACACGCACCTCGGGCGGCACCGGCTGGCGCTCGCGATCGACGAAGGCGGACGCGCCCACGTCCAGCTCGGAGACGACCTGTGGACGCTGCTCAACAACGCCCGCTTCGACGGCGAGTACCTGAGGGGCGGCTTCAGGGGCGACATCGGTACGGAGGACGCGAACCGCACCGACTACGTGCTGTCCGTCGAACTCAGGCTCCGCGGCGACGCGCTCAACGGGTCGGTGACCGCGATCACCCTCCCGAACGTGCGGTTGGGCAACGCCCTCACCCACTGGGCGGAGCTTCGCCGGCGATGAGGTCCCGGACCATGCTCTGGGCGGTCGCGCTGTTCGCGGTCGCATGCGGGCCGGGGCGGGACGCGGCCGACGCGCGGCCCCCGCCGACCGCCGCCGCCGCGCCGGCCGCCACCCCCACCGACGCTGAAGCCGTCGCCGCCGAGCACCTCGACTATCTGCTCGTGAACTACGAGAAGTCCGAGTACATGGTCGCGATGCGGGACGGGATCGAACTGTACACGCTCGTCTACGAGCCGCGGGACCGCTCGCGCGAATATCCCATCCTCCTCTTCCGCACGCCGTACTCCATCGGTCCCTACGAGCCCGGCGAGTATCGGAACCCGCTCGGACCGTCACGGGAGTTCGACCGCTCCGGGTACATCTTCGCCTTCCAGGACGTGCGCGGGCAGTTCCGGTCGGAGGGCGAGTTCGAGGTCATCCGCGCCCCCGCGCCGGAACCCCGCGGCCCGACCGATACCGACGAGATCACGGACAACCGGGACACGATCGAGTGGCTGCTCGCGGACGTCGACAACCACAACGGACGCGTGGGACAGTGGGGGATCTCCTACCCCGGCTGGCAGACCGTGATGGGGATGGTGGACGCCCACCCCGCGCTCGTGGCCGCCTCCCCGCAGGCCTCGCCGTCGGACATGTTCATCGGCGACGATTGGCACCATAATGGGGCGTTCCGAATCATGTACGCCTTCTCGTGGCTGTCCGGGAACGCCCGCCGGCGCGACGGCCCCACGGACACGCGCGGCGCCCGCTTCGACTACGGCACGACTTCCGGCTACGACTTCTTCCTCAACGCCGGTTCCGCCGCCACGGTGGACGAACTCTACTTCCACGGCGACGTGCCGGCGTGGCGCGACTTCATCGAGCACCCCAACTACGACGAGTTCTGGCAGCGGCAGAACGCCCTCCGCTACCTGGACGACGTCCGCCCCGCGACGCTGAACGTGGCGGGCTGGTTCGACACCGAGGACTTCTACGGCCCCATGTCCATCTACCGGACCGTCGAAGCGGAGAATCCGGGCCTCGAGAACACGCTCGTCGTAGGCCCGTGGCTGCACGGCGGCTGGGCGCGCATGGACGGCGACTTCCTCGGCTGCATCGCCTTCGACACGAAGACCTCACACCACTTCCAGCGCGAGTTCCAGTTTCCCTTCTTCGAGCACCACCTGAAGGACGAGGGGACGTGGGACGCGACGGAGGCCCACGTCTTCCTCACCGGGACGAACGAGTGGCGCGCCTACGACGTCTGGCCGCCGGCGGACGTCACGCCCGTGAGCCTGTACCTGGGTCCGGACGGGACGCTGGCCTTCGAGCCGCCGACGCGGACTGCCGACGCGGGGGCCGACTCGGCCGTGGAATCGCACGCCGATTCGTACTTGAGCGACCCGAGCAATCCGGTGCCGTTCTCCGCCGAGGAGCGCACGACGCTCGGCCACCTGTGGAAGGTGGAGGACCAGCGCTTCGCCTCGGGTCGCCCCGACGTCCTGGTTTACCAGTCGGAACCGCTGGCGGAGGATCTCACGATCGCGGGTCCGATCGGAGCCGAGATCTTTGTTTCCACGACGGGGACGGATTCCGACTGGATCGTGAAGCTGATCGACGTCTATCCCGACGACGCCCCGCCCAGCGCGAACTGCGACGTCCCCATGGGTGGCTACCAGATGCACCTCGCGGGCGAGATCATGCGCGGCCGCTTCCGGAACGACTTCGAGAACCCGGAGCCGATGGTGCCGGGGGAGGTGACGCGGATCGAGATCGACCTCCGCGACCGCTTCCACACCTTCAAGGCCGGACACCGGCTCATGGTCCACGTCCAGAGTTCATGGTTCCCCGCCTACGACCGGAACCCCCAGACGTTCGTCGACACGTACCGCGCCGCGCCGGGAGACTACGAGGCCGCCACGCAGACCGTGTACCGCTCGGGCGACTATCCGTCGCGCGTGATCCTCGGCGTCCTGCCGCAATCCCCGTAACCGGAAGACCCAAATCCCCGTAATCGGACGAGCCTGGAAGGAAGGGATGGCACGATGACTCTGCGAACTTCGACAGCTTTGGCGCTTGTGCTCTCGGCCGGGATCGCTTGTGCACCGGAAGGCGGAGGCGATCCTGACGTCGGCGGCTCTGAAGAAGCCGGCACCTTCCCGGCGGCCCCTCCGGACGGGCCGATGCCGGAGATCGGGCCGGCGCCCGCGGGCTACACGCCGACGGCGGCGGGCTCGCCCTCGACCGACATCTGGCTGGGGACGCTCGCCCGCGAGGCTGGCGCGCTGTCGATCCCCGACCTGGGACAGGCTACCGACCGCGACGCGTACGACAACCAGCCCAGCTTCCTGCTCGACGGGTCGGCGATCCTCCACACGGCGGCGCTGGACCGCAGGCAGACGGAGATCATGCGGCTCGCGGCGGCGTCCGGGGCCGCGCCGGGCGCCTCCGAGCGGCTGACGCAGACGGAGGAGGCGAGCGAGTTCTCGGCGCTCCAGATCCCGGGGCAGGACGCCTTCTCCGCGATCCATGAGATCCGCGGCAAGCAGTACCTCTGGCGCTACGGCCTCTCCGGCGAATCGATTGGGCCGATCTTTGCCACCGCCGAGCCCGTGGGATACCACGCGTGGGCCAACGAACACGTCGTCGCGATGTTCATCCTCGGCAGTCCGCCCACCCTCCAGGTCGGCGACGCGCTGACGGGCGAGGTCCGGATCGTGGCGGAGCGTCCCGGCCGTTCCATCCACCGGATTCCGGGGACGGAGGCGATCTCCTTCGTGCGCAAGGTCTCGGACGAGGAGTGGTGGATCGAGCGCCTCGACCCGGTCGCGGGGACCAGCGAGCGGATCGCGCGTACGCTCCCCGGGCGGGAGGACTACGCGTGGACGCCCGAGGGCGAGATCCTGATGGGCGACGACTCGCGTCTCTTCGCCTGGTCGGAGGGCTCGGACTGGACGGAGGTCGCCGACTTTTCCGGCCTCGGCGTCGAGGGCATCACCCGCCTCGCCGTGAGCCCCGACGGCTCCCGAATCGCGATCGTCGCCAACCGCCCGTCTGGCTGAACAGGCCAGGCTGAACACGTTCCCGCGGGAACGTCTCCGGCCGGGCGCCTACTCGAAGAGCAACCGGTCGAGCCCCTGCGTGAGGCCCACGCGCCCCGGCGCCATCCGCGCGGCGAGCAGGGTTCCCGCCACGTAGGGTTCGGCGCTGGACCCGGCGTCGTGCCGGATCGAGAGCCGTTCGCCGGGGAGGCCGAAGATCGATTCCACGGAGATGACGTAGCTCGGCAGCCGCAACGAGTGGACCTGCGCGCCCCCGATGGTGGCCCCGCGCGCCTCCCGGGATCCCAGGGTGTCCTCGACCGGCCGCGCGAATTCGTTCGTCGCGACCGTCCCCAGAAACTCAGCCAGTTCCTGCGCGGTGCCGCTCGGCGCGTCGGGCTTTCCGGCCGACGCCATGTCGACGATCTCCCAGTGCGGCACGTGGCGCGCCGCGATCCCGGAGAAGTGCTTCAGAAGGGCCGCCGTGATCGAGAAGTTGCCAGCGGCGATCACGCCCACGCCCGCCGCGCGCGCGGCCTCGTCGATCCCCCCGTATTCCCGGCCGGTGAGCCCCGAGGTCCCGACGACCGCCGCCACGCCCGCCTCGATCGCGCACATGACGTTCGCGTAGACGGCGTTCGGGTGCGTGTAGTCGATGTAGACGTCGGCCGGCTCGCTGAGCGCCTCCGCCACGCCGGTGGAAACCCGCACCCGGGAGCCGTCCGCCTCTCCCCGCACCTCGCCGATCGTCCGTCCCGCGGCCTGCCGCGCCAGGGCACCGGTCAGTTCGAACTCGTCCGATTCGAGGACGGCGGCCACGATGCTCTCGCCCGTCCACCCCGTCGCCCCTCCCACGCAGACCCGAATACTCATCTTCGCTCCGTCCAATCGCGGCTCACGACCGGGGAAACACTTCCGCCCCGGTGAGGCCCAGGTGATGATCCGTCGCCCATGCAATCTCGATCTCGTGGCGCTCCATCAGGGCAAGGCTGGACGCGTCCACGTACGTCAGGCGGGCCCCCCTGAGCCGGTCGAGGATCCGGCAGGTGTCGCGGTGGAGCCGTGAAGTGCCTTCGAGCAGGACGAGGCCGTCGAGGTTCTCCAGGAGGCGGCGGCAGGCACGGGCCTGCTCCTCGCCGTGACGATGCAGGAACCAGGAATACGCCTCCGACCCGACGAGCATCGAAGTGTGCCAACGCGGCACGGGTCCGCCGAACAGCGTACGCGCCTGCGCATGGTACTGGTCGCGCCGGTTGAGAGCCGCGATGAGAATGCCGGTGTCGAGAAACACCTTTCGCCCCTTCAAGGCTTACGGTGTCGCCCGCCCGTAGACCACCTCATCGACCGTCGCGCTGTCGCCCGGTTCGCCGTCGACCGCCCCGAGATAGGCCATCCACGGCTGCTCGTCGGGCAGCCTCGAGAGCGTCTCGGCCAGACTTCTGCGGCACAGTTCCGCGATCGAAATCCCCTCTCGCCGTGCGGTTTCCCTAACCCGCTCGTAGAGTTCCCTGTCCACCGAAATCTGCGTCCGGATCATCATGAGGCCGCCACTCGCGAGTAGTGTTATCTCTATCGTCTGTCATGATAACATAAGCGGGCGCCCGCTGCCATTTGGACCATCGTATGTTGAGGGCGCAACGGGCCCTCCGACCGACGACCAAGAAGAGGATCGAGACCATGAGCATGGACCGCCGCGACTTCGTTCGAACTTCCGCTGCCGGCCTGGCCGCGGCCGCCACGCCCGCCGCTCTGGCCGCCGAGCGCCGCCCTTCCCGGGCCTCCGACGGCTTCGGGGCTCCCGCCGTCCACGCTTCGCGGGACACCCGGCCCATCATCGTCTCCGACTTGAGCGGGATCCGCTTCAACAACGGCGGACCCGAGAGCTCCGTGGAACGCGCCTTTCGCGGCATCGTCGAGGGCGAGGACCTGCTCGACGCCCTCATCGCGGGCGTGAACATCCCGGAGAACGACCCGACGGAGATGGGGATCGGCTACGGCGGGCTCCCCAACGCGGACGGCGTCGTCCAGCTCGATGCCTGCTGCATGCACGGTCCCCGGCGCTGGGCCGGCGGCGTCGCGGCGCTCGAGGGCGTCCGCACCCCGTCGCTCGTCGCGAAGGCCGTGGCCGAACTCACGGACCACCACCTCCTCGTCGGCGCCGGCGCCCAGGCGTTCGCCCGCCAACTCGGGTTCGAGATCGAGGACGACCTCAACACGGAGGCGTCGCGCGCCCTTTGGCTGGAGTGACGCCGGCGGATCGACCCCGGCCACTGGCTCGACCCCCGGAAGCGGCTCGAAGCCGGGCTCTCGATGGTCGACGACGGCCTGATCCCGGCCCACTCCTTCTGGGGCACGACGAACTGCAACGCGGTGAACGCGGACGGAGACATCTGCGGCGTCACCACGACGAGCGGTCTATCGTGGAAGATCCCCGGGCGCACCGGTGACTCCCCGATCCTCGGCGCCGGGCTCTACGTGGACAACGACGTGGGCGCCGTCGGCTCGACGGGACGGGGCGAGGCGAACCTCTACAACCTCTCGTCCTTCCTCGCCGTCGAGTTCATGCGCCAGGGGATGAGCCCGCTCGACGCCGGCATGGCCACGCTGGAGCGGATCAGGTCGAACACCGTGGAATCGAGGCTCCTCAACGCGCGCGGCCTGCCGAGTTTCGACGTCCGCTTTTTCCTGCTCAACAAGGCGGGGGAGACGGCGGGCGTCGCCCTGTACGGCTCCGCGGAGACGCACTATGCCGTCTGCACCGAGAACGGCGCCGAGGAGCGCCCCTTCGAGGGCCTGCTCGAGGGCTCACCCCGCGACGCGTAACGGTGTCCCGGGGGTGGTTCGCGCCTCGCTCCGAACTCAGCGGTTGTAGGCGGGCGTCGGTCCGCGCAGTCGCGCCCACACTCCGTCGCAGGCGTCGAGCACTTCCGCTTCGAGCGGCGGCGCGTCGAAGGCGTCGAGGTTCTCCTCGAGATGTTCGATGCGGGAGGCGCCGACGATGATGCAGTCCGCGCCATCCTGCGCCCGCAGCCACCCCAGCGCGAGCTGCACCGGCGTGAGGTCCGCCTCCCCGGCGATCGTCTCGACTTCGGCCACGGCTCGGAAGTACTCGTCGTGCCAGAAGCGGTCGAGGTACATCCGGTTGCCGTCGAAGCGCGTCCCCGGCAGCGGCGCCCCCGGCTGCTGCTTCCCGGTCAGGAGTCCGCCCGCGAGCGGATTGTAGACGACGTTCGAGATCCCGTAACGATCCGTGAAGGCGAGGTATTCCTGCTCGATCCCGCGCGCCGCGAGGTTGTACATGGGCTGCGCGACCCACGGCTTCGCCCACCCCTCGCACTCGCAAATCGCGAACATCTCGCACATCTGCCACGCGCTGTAGTTGGACGTCGCCGGATAGCGGATGAGCCCCTCGACGCGCAGCTCCTCCAGCGTGGCGAGACTCTCCTCGATGGGCGTCTCATAGTCCGGCAGATGCAGGTAGTAGATGTCGAGATAGTCCGTTCCCAGCCGCCGCAGGGAATCATCCATCCCGCGGCGGATCGCGTCGCGCGAGAGGCCGGTGTATTCGACGGGGTCTCCCATCGGATTGCACACCTTGCTCGCGAGGACGATCTCCGCGCGTCGGTCCCCGAGGACGTCTCCCAGGATCTCCTCCGACAGTCCCTGGTTGTAGACGTTCGCGGTGTCGAAGAAGTCGATGCCCCGCTCGAGGCACAGATCCACCATCGCCGCGGCGGCATCGACATCGGTCTGCGACCCGAACGTCATCGTGCCCATGCAGGCACGGGACACCTCGAGGTCGGTGTGGGCGAGTTTTCGTCTCTCCACGATCTTTGTATCCTTCCGTAAGGAGCCGGTGTCCGGGAACGCCCGCTCACCCGGGGCACACCGGGCGGCGCCGGCAACGTAGCAGAACCTCAGCGGGGGATGGAACCGATGACGACCGGCCCGGTCCGGACGCGGACGCTGGAGGAACTCGCCGCGGACGCGGCGGCCCGCTACGCGGCGGCGAATCCCCTCAGCCAGGCGAGCTTCGAGCGCTCGACGAACTACCTGCCGGGGGCAGACACGCGAACGGTCAACCACTACGACCCGTTCCCCGTCACCATCGTCCGCGGCGAAGGCTCGCGGCTGCACGATCTCGACGGGCACGCCTACGTCGACTTCCTCAACGACTACACGGCCGGGCTGTACGGCCACTCGAACCCCGCCATCCGCGACGCGATCGTCGATGCGGCGGGGAGGGGGCTGACCCTCGGCGGGCCGAGCCCGAACCAGCAGGAGTTCGCCGAACTCATCTGCCGCCGCTTCCCGTCCGTCGATCGCTTGCGCTTCACGAACTCGGGGACCGAGGCGAACCTCATGGCGGTCAGCCTGGCGCGCGCCGTTACGTATCGTGAGGGCGTGCTCGTGTTCGACGGCGCCTACCACGGCGGACCCCTGAACTTCACCGGCCCGGACCGGCGCCTCAACGTGCCCTTCCCGTGGACGGTTGCGGACTACAACGATGCCGAATCCGCGCGATCGCTCATCGCGGAACGGGCGACCGAACTCGCAGGCGTGCTCGTCGAGCCGATGCTCGCGGGCGGCGGCTGCATCCCCGGGACCCGGGTGTTTCTGAACGCGCTGCGGGATGCGACGCGCCGGGCGGGCGTCCTGCTGATCTTCGACGAGGTTCAGACCTCGCGGCTCGCTCCGGGCGGGCTGCAGGAGGCGCTCGACATCCACGCCGACCTCACGACTTTCGGCAAGTACCTCGGGGGCGGCGCCTCCTTCGGCGCCTTCGGGGGGCGCGCCGATCTCATGGACCGCTTCGATCCGCGCCGGGAGAATCACTTGAGCCACCCCGGCACGCACAACAACAACTCGCTGACCATGGCGGCGGGCCTCACGGGGCTGCGGGACGTGTTCACGCCCGACGCGGTGCGCCGGCTGACGGTGCGGGGAGACGCCCTGCGCGCCGCCCTCAACGGGGTCGCGGCGGCGAGGGACGCGCCCGTGCAGGTGACGGGTCGCGGTTCGATCATGACGGTCCACTTCCAGCGGCGGCCGATCCGCCGCCGCGCCGACGTCGCCCACACGCCGATGGCCGCCCGCGACCTCTTCCAGCTCGAGATGCTGCTGGCGGGGTTCTACGTGGCCCGCCGCGGGTTCGTCACGGTCTCGCTCGCGCACGACGACGAGGACTGCGACGCGCTCGTCGCGGAATTCGACGCCTTCCTGGGAAGGCATGCCGCCGTGATCGACGCGGCGCTGGACTGACGCCGGAAGGCTCTACCTCACTCTCACGTGCTTCTCGAGCATGCGGCGGCGCACGACGCCGCCGTAGACGTTGCCTTCCGAATCCACGCCCACGGCTTCGGCGCCGCTGTGCTCGATCGTCGTGGATTCGATGTCCTCGATGAAGTACGACACCGACCCGTCCCGCGCGCTCCCGACCCGGATCCCCTTCTTCCAGCCCGGGTTGTTCGGCCCCCAGCTCTCGGAATCCGCGACGTAGATCGTGTCGTCCTCGTCGATGAAGATCCCGCTCGGGCGGCTGAACTGCTTCCACTCCTCCAGGAACGTTCCGTCCTCGAGGAAGATCTGGATGCGGTTGTTGGCGCGGTCCCCGATGAAGATCCGTCCCTGCGAATCCCGGGCGATGGCGTGCGGGGTGCTGAACTGGCCGGGCCCCGAGCCCGGTCCTCCCCACGCGTCCAGGAAATCCCCTTCCGGACTGAAGCGCACGACGCGGTCGTTGCCTTCGCCGTGACCTTCGATGACGAGGAAGTCGCCGTCGGGAAGGACGAGGACATCCGTCGGCTGGTTGAACACGTCGGGACCGAGGCCCGCGACGCCGGCCTGCCCGAGCGTGAGCAGGAGTTCGCCGTCGGAGCTGAACTTGAACACTTGGTGCCCGAGTTCGCCGTTCCCGCGGGCGTCCGTCGCCCAGACGTTCCCCTCGTGGTCGATGTGGAACCCGTGCGGATAGTTGAACAGTCCCGCCCCCCAGGAAGCGAGCGCCCGGCCGGACATGTCGTACTTGACGATCGGGTCTTCGGGCCGGTCGGCGCAGCTGTTCTCGAAGCAGCGGTGCATGACGTAGAGGTGGCCATCGGGTCCCTGCTCGACGCCCGTGACCTGCCCCCACTGCACCGCGCCCGGGGGCAGTTCCGCCCAGGGCTCCAGGCGCTCGTAGGGGTTGGGCAGATCGTTCACGGGCTCCGCCTCCAGCGCGGCGCCGTCCGCGTTCGCGGAGCCGCCTTCGTCGCCGGAGCCGCCGCAACCCGCGACGACCACGGGGAAGGAAAGGATGCAGGGAAGGATGCCGAGTCGTGTGGTTCTCCGTGTCATTTGTCGTCTTCCTCGTCGGTTTCGGGCCTGTCGGCTGGAGCGGGTCCGTCAGCCGGAGTGGGCCGGCCGCCGGTCCGGATCACCCCCTCCTGGGCGACCGAGGCCACGAGCGCGCCTTCCCGCGTGAAGAAACTCCCGCGCGTGAACGCCCGCGCCCCGCTCGCGACCGTGCTCTCGGTCACGTACAGGAGCCAGTCGTCGACCCGGAAGGGACGGTGGAACCAGATCGCGTGGTCGAGCGAGGCGCCCATCAGGTCGCGGTCGAAGAAAGTGCGCCCGTGCGGAACGAGGGCGGCGCGCAGGAGCCCGTAGTCGGAGGCGTAGGCGAGGACCGCCTGGTGGTCGAGCGGATCGTCGCCCAATTCTCCGACGGTGCGGATCCACGCCCGCCGGACGGGCCGGTCCGGCTTCGGCTTGAAGGGGTCGAGCGGGGCCACGGGACGCCGGTCGAGCGGCCGGTCCTGCGTGAGCAGGGAACGGAGCGGCTCGGGAACGCGCTCGGCATTCCGCCGGATGATGTCGATCTCCGACTCGAGCGCCTCCGGCGGCAGCACATCCGGCATCTCGTCCTGGTGCTCGATGCCATCCTCCGTCTTGTGGAACGAGGCGGACATGTTGAAGATCGCGCGTCCGTGCTGGATCGCCGTCACGCGCCGCGTGGTGAAGCTCCGTCCGTCGCGCAGGCGGTCCACGAAGTAGACGACGGGAATCTCCAGGTCGCCGGCCAGGATGAAGTACCCGTGCAGCGAGTGCGCGGCGCGGTCCTCGGTGTCGACCGTCCGTCGCGCCGCCACGAGCGACTGTGCGAGCACCTGTCCCCCGAAGATCCGGCCCGAGCCGATGTCCCGGTTCTGCCCGCGATAGATGTTCCGCTCGACCGGCTCGAGGTCGAACAGGTCGACCAGATCCTGTACGGTGTAGCTCACGGGAAGCTCTCGGGCGGCACGCGCCGCCGGCTGGCCTGCTCGAAGGCGTACGCGAGTTCGATGAGCCGCGGCTCGCTGCAGGCGGCCCCCGTGAACCCGATCCCGAACGGCGCGGGCCGTGCGTCGAAGCCCTCGGGGAAGGCCGGCGTCGGCGCGTTGGGCACGAAGCCGAAGGGCACGACGATGTGCGGGTACTGCGCCCGCGCCGCGAGCGCGGCCCCCCGGCTCCCCGGCGTGAAGATCGCGTCGAGTCCGTATTCCTCCAGCACCGCGTCGATCCCCCGCTCCTGGCTCAGGAGCGAGTCCTTCGCCATGTCCGCGGCGTTCCGTGCCCGGTCCGCCTCCACGTCCATCTCATCGGAGATGTCGTAGCGCGACTGCTCGTACTTCATCGACCCGGCCGCGCGGTGGGCGAGGTTCCACTCCCGAAGCTCGGTCAGCGTCCCGACCGGAGCCGAGGGTCCGAGCGAAGCGAGCCACGCGTCGAAATCGCGCTTCATCCCGTACTTGAAGTTGACCGAACACCCCTCGTCCGACCCCTTCGCCTGGTGCCCGCCGATGCAGAGTGGCCACGTGTTGAAGTTGGCCTCCGGGTCCGGATCGACGAAGCTGGGGATCTCGGCCGGATCCACGATGATCGCGCCCGCCGCCTCGAGCACCGAGATGGCCTCGGACATGAGCGCCGCGGCCTCCTCGCCGAGGCCCCCGATCGTCTCGCCTCCGACCTCCACGGGCTCGTAGTAGAAGGCCCTGGGGATCCCGATCCGGGCGCCCTCCAGCCCGCCGGCGTTCAGGAAGGGCGTGTAGTCGCGGCCCGGCGGCGCCTCGCACCGCGCGGTGGCCGCGTCGTTCGGGTCGGGCTCCGTCCCCTCCATCGCCCCCAGCATGATCGCCGCGTCCGTCACGGTGCGGGCCATCGGCCCCGCCATGTCGTGGTCCAGCGTCACCGGAGCCACGCCCCAGCGGCTGACCCGCGCGATCGTGGGCCGGATGCCGACGAGCATGTTCGCGTTCGAGGGACTGATGATGGACCCGCCGGTGTCCGTCCCGACGTTCGCGGACCAGAAGCTTGCCGCCGTCCCGATCCCCGAGCTGGAGCCGCCCGTGGTGAGCGCCGGACGCCCGTCGTTGCGGCCTTCCCGCGGGTCGCGGCGCGGGTCGTAGGGGTTGAGGCCGTAACCCGTGAGGGCGTTGTAGTTGCCCGGCATCTGATTCGGCGGTCCCGCCATGAAGTTCGCGAACTCCGTGAGCCCTGCCTTCGCGATGATGATCGCGCCCGCCTCGCGCAGGTTCGTCGTCAGCGTGGCTTCGTACGGCGGAAAATACCCCTCGAAGGCGAGCGATCCGCCCGTCGTCGGGACGTGGGTCGTGTGAATGTTGTCCTTGAGCGCGACCGGGATGCCGTGCAGCGGCCCGCGCACGTCGCCCGCCGCCCGCTCCGCGTCGAGCGCCTCGGCCTCCGCGAGCGCGTTCGGATTGATCGACACGGCCGCGTTGATCTGCCACTCGTAGCGCGCGATCCGCGCCAGGTGCTCCATGACGATCTGCCGCGACGTGAGCTGCCCGCTCTCCATCGCCGCCTGCATTTCCGGAATCGTCGCCTCCACCACGTCGAACGGCTCCGCCTCGGGCGCGGGCCCGCCGCACGCCGCCGCAAGGACGGCCAGCAGGGCGCCCCCCGGCAGGACGCTCCCCGGCAGGACGCTCCCCGGCAGGACGCTGCCCGGCCGGACACGCGCCGGCCGGAATCCGGCCCGCGGGGCGCGGGCGTGGGCGCTTGGAACTGACCTCATGGGACCCTCCGAATTTCCGGGACTCCGACGCGGACCTCGAATCTCGCCCGGTCGTCGCCGTATAGTAAGGGATGACCCGCTGCCCGCCGTAGCCTCGATCCCGGGAGACCGTCGTGACAAGCCAAGCCCCGCCTCGCACGCTGCCCTCGCGCCGCGCCCGCCGACTCGCCGCGTGCGGGCTGTTCGCTCTCGCCGCTTCCGCTCCTGTCGCCCTCGCGGTCGCCGCCGCCGCTCCGCTCCACGCTCAGGATCTCGACGCTCCGCGCCCGATCGACCGG
>VXMQ01000031.1 GCA_009841015.1 Candidatus Palauibacter denitrificans
CGCCGTGGCCGGCGTCGACGTGCGGGGCGGGGCGCCGGGGACGCGGGAGATCGCCCTCCTCGATCCGGTGAACAGCGTGCAGGAAGCCCACGCCATCGTGCTCTCGGGCGGGAGCGCGTTCGGCCTCGAGGCGGCGTCGGGCGTGGTCCGGTATCTCGAGGAGCGGCGGGTCGGGTACCGGGCCGGGGATCACGTCGTCCCGATCGTGGCCGCGGCGATCCTGTTCGATCTCGGCATCGGCGGCGGGTCCGTTCGTCCCGGGCCGGAGTGCGGTTACGAGGCCGCCCGCGCGGCGAGCGCGGCGGCGCCCGCCGAGGGCAGCGTCGGCGCGGGGGCCGGTGCGACGGTGGGGAAGCTTCGGGGCCGCGGCCGCGCGATGAAGGGCGGGATCGGCACCGCCTCGATCACCCTCGAGGACGGTCTCACCGTGGCCGCGGTCGTGGCGGTCAATTCGGTTGGCGACGTGATCGATCCGGCCACGGGGGAGGTCGTGGCCGGGGTCCGCACGGAGGACGGGACGGGCTTCGCGGACGCCCGCGCGTTGCTGCGGGAGGGGGAGGTGCGGCCGCCGGGCGACGCGCCGGCCGACGACCCCTCCGTCGAGAACACGACCATCGGCGTCGTGGCGACGAACGCCCGCCTCTCGAAGGCCGAGATCACGAAGGTCGCGCAGATGGCGCACGACGGACTCGCCCGGGCCGTCTACCCGGCCCACACCCCCAGCGACGGCGACACTCTGTTCGGCCTCGCCACCGGCACGCACGAGGACGAGGCAGGCCTGTCGCGGATCGGCGCGCTCGCTGCGGACATGGTCGCCGAAGCGATCCTGCGCGCCGTCCGTGCCGCCACCGGCCTCCCCGGCCTCCCCTCGGTCACCGACTTGACGGGCACCGGCCGCTGATCGTGCCGCCCGCGGGCCCATGACGACCGGTTTGTGGGTGCTTCTCGCGTATGCTGCGGGGCTCGTTGCGCTGGGGGCTTGGATCGGGCGCCGTGTCGCCGCCGCGGGGAGCTTCTTCGTGGCGGACCGCAAGCTCGGGCCGGTGCTGCTCTTCGCCACCGTGTTGGCCGCGAACCTCGGGGCGGGCACGACCGTCGGCGCGGCGGGGCTCGGCTACCGGGATGGGCTCAGCGCGTGGTGGTGGGTCGGCTCGGCCGGCATCGGGACGATCCTGCTCGCCCTCTGGGTCGGGCCGCGGATCTGGAAGGTGGCCGCGCGTCACGGACTCCTCACCATGGGCGACTACCTGGACCTGCGCTACGGTCGCTCGGTGCGGCTGCTGATCGCCGTCCTGCTCTGGTTCGCCACGCTCACCATCGTGTCCGGGCAGCTCATCGCCATGGCGGAGATCGTCGCGGTCGTCGCCGGTACCCCGCGCTGGATCGGCGCGCTCGTCGGCGGGATCGTTGTCATCGCCTACTTCAGCGCCGGCGGCCTCGTGGCATCGGCCTGGGTCAACCTGGTCCAGCTCGTCGTGCTGCTCGCCGGGTTCGCCGTCGCGATCCCGTGGGCGCTGTCCGACATCGGCGGCTGGGCCGCCATCGAAGCGACCGCCGCCCGCACGTCGCCTGATTACCTGAATCCGTGGCAGGGCGGGGGCTCCGGGTGGGTCTATATCGCGCTCCTTGCGCCGGCCTTCATCATCTCGCCCGGGTTGGTGCAGAAGGTCTACGGAGCGACGGGTCCGCGGGCGATCCGGATCGGGCTCCTCGCCGCCGGTGTCGGGCTCGTGCTGTTCGCTTTCGCGCCGACGCTGCTCGGGATGATCGCCCGCGTGTACGACCCCGCGCTCGCGAGCCGTGAGCAGGCCCTGCCCATGCTCCTCGCCACCGCGCTGCCGCCCGCGCTCGGGCTGCTCGGCCTCGCCGCCGTGTTCTCCGCCGAGGTGAGTTCGGCCGACGCCGGGCTGTTCATGCTCTCGACCTCTCTCTCGAAGGATCTCTACAAGGGCTTCCTGAGACCCGAGGCGACGAGCCGGCAGGTGCTGCGGGTGGCGCGGGGCGCCGCGATCGCCGGAGGGACGCTGGGCGTGCTGCTCGCCCTCTGGCTCGAGAGCGTGATCGCCTCGCTCACGATCTTCTATTCGATCCTGAGCGTGAGCTTGTTCATCCCGGTGGCCGCCGGGCTCCACTCGCGGCGCGCCGGCGTGCCGGAGGCCCTCGCCGCCATCGGCGCCGGGCTCGCGGCGCTGGGCGCCGTGCACATCTTCGCCCCCGCCGACGCGCCCGCCCTGCTCGACCGCACGCTCATTGGCCTCATCGTCTCCGCCGCCGCCTTCGCCCTCGTCGCGCTGCTCCGCGCGCAATTCCGACGGAACTGACCGCGTCGGGCGGACGGGACTAAAGAGCGGCCAGTTCCAGCGCCAACTCGCGCAGTCCGATGACCTCGACTCCGCCTCTCACGGGATAGCGGTCGTCTCCGCCGTACACGACGAACGCGCGGTCGGGCCGCACGTCCTCGAGTGCGATGCGGAACCCCTTTCCGATCCGTGGTGCGAGTCCGCGCTTGATCTCGATGGCCCACCTTCGCGGTCCCGGCACTTCCAGGATCAGGTCGATCTCCACGCCGGTCGCCGTCCGGTAGAAGCCCGGTGGAGTGAGCCGATCCGGCGCCGCCCGGATCAGCGTCTCGATCGCGAAACCCTCCCAACTGGGGCCCGCGACGGGGTGACCGAGCAGGTAGTCGAGGTCCGGTATCCCGAGCAGCGCGTGCAGGACCCCGCTATCCCGCAGGTAGAGGCGCGGCGATTTGGCGAGCCGTTTGCGGACGTTCACGTGAATCGGCTGCAGTCGGCGTACAAGGAGAAGATCGACGAGCAGGTCGGCGTAGCGCGCGATCGTCTTCCCGTCCACGCCCAGACTCCGGGCGAAGGTCGACGCGTTCCACAGTTCGCCCTGGGAGTGCGCGAGCATGGTCCAGAAGCGACGAAGCGTTTCGGCCGGGATGCGCGGTCCCAGTTGAGGGATGTCGCGTTCGAGATAGGTCCGTATGAAGTTCTCCCGCCATAGCGCGCTCGCCTCGTCCGACGGGGCGAGAAAGCTCGGCGGGAAGCCGCCTCGGTTCCACAAGCGCAGAAGTCGGTCCGCCTCGACCTCGCGAACATCCAGGGGACCGAGTTCCAGGTACCCGATACGGCCCGCGAGACTCTCTCCGGACTGGCGCAGCAGATCGAGCGAAGCGGACCCGAGGATCAGGAACTGTCCGGACTGCTCGCCCCGCCAGATCCTCCGGTCGATGATCCCGCGCAGTTCACGGAACAGTTCGGGTGCCCGCTGAATCTCGTCCAGTACGACGAGTCGGTCCGTCACACCCTTGAGGTACCCCGATCCCTCCGCCAGGCGCGCGAGGTCCGCGGGATTCTCCAGATCCAGGTACAGACCGCCGGCCGCCCGGCCGGGCTCCCCGTGGGCGGCCTCCTCCCGGGAATCCGCGATAGCTCGCGCCAACGTCGTCTTCCCGACCTGGCGGGGACCGAGGAGTCCGACCGCCGGGAAGATCGAGAGGTGCTCTTCCACCTGCGGCCCCAGCAACCGGGGGATCATCGCACTGTCCATGCTTGGATTTTAGGAATTCAATGCCGAATTTACAAGGTTCGAAGATCGCGCGAGGCTTCGCTCGGACACGGAACGGCGGGGGCCGGGCGGGTAGGCGCTTGCCTCGGAAGGCGCGACGGGGAGAGCATAGCAGCGCCGAGTGATCGAGGGGCAACGCCGAGGGGAGCGGCCGATGCGCGTGCCAGTGGCTGTGGGAACCGGTTGATGCGACGCGGGATCGCGCTGCGCCGCCTCGTGATCGGCGTCGTCGGGGGGCTCGGCGCCCTGGGGGTCCTTGCCGCGGCGGGTTGCGGGGGTGGCGGACAGCGGACGCTCTCGATCGCCACCGGGAACACGAACGGGCTCTACTACCCGCTCGGCGGAGGGCTCGCCTCCATCTGGTCACGGCACGTCGACGGCGTGAACATGAAGGCGGAGACGACCGCCGGCTCCGTCACGAACCTCATCCAGGTCGCCAAGGGAGAGAGCGAGGTCGGCTTCACGCAGGCGGACGCGCTCGCGGCGGCGCTGGCCGGCCGCGGGCGCTTCCCGGAGCCCATGCCGCTCGCCTCCCTCGGCAAGCTCTATCCCAACGTCGTGCACCTCGTGACGATCCGGAGCACGGGGATCGAATCCGTACACGATCTCCGCGGGCGCCGCGTGTCCGTCGGCCCGCCGGGGTCCGGGAACGCGGTCACCGCCTGGAACGTGCTCGAGGCCATGGGGATCGGGGAGTCCGACTTCACCGTCCGGCAGCTCAACTACGCCCAGATGTCGAACGGACTCAAGGACGGGACGCTGGACGCCGGCTTCATCGCGGGCGGCGTGGGCATGCCCGCCGTGGTCGAGATCGGCGTCTCCCGGGACATGGTCCTCGTCCCCTTCTCCGAGGACGAGATCGCGACGATCGTCGGGTCGGAGCCCGCGTACAGCGGCTTCCGCGTGCCGCCCGGGGTCTACCGCGGCGTCGATGAGCCGGTGCTCACGCCCACGCTTTGGAACCTCCTCGTCGTCTCCGGTGCGATGGAGGAGGGACTCGCCTACGATCTCACGCGCACGATGCTCGAACGCCGCGCGGATCTTGAGAACATCTCCAGCGTGGCGAGCTTCATCACACCGCCCTCCGCGCGCGACGTGGGCGACTTCCCCCTCCACCCCGGCGCCCGGCGCTACTTCGACGAGATCCTCGGGCAGCCCGGGTCGGGGGCGCCTTGACGGCGCGTTGACGGCTCCGCGGCCGCCGTGGCGGCGCATCCTCTTCGCCCTCGCGGTGGGGCTCTCCCTCTTCCAGCTCTGGCAGAGCACGACCGGCACGCTCTCGGCCACGCTCGGCCGGCCCATCCACCTCGCCTGGGTCGTCGTCCTCACCTTCCTCGCCAAGCCCTCGTGGACGGGGGAGGGCCCCGCGCCCCGCTGGAGCCTGTGGCTCGACGCCGCCCTGGCGCTCGTCGCCCTCTACTGCGGGTGGGTCATCGTGGGCTTCGACTACCGCGGGGTCGACCACATCCTGTACGGGCTCACGACGCACGACCTGATTGCGGGCCTGGTGTTCGTGATCCTCCTCTTCGAGGCGACGCGGCGCGCCGTGGGCTGGGTGATGGTCGCCGTGGGCCTCGTCTTCCTCCTCTACGCGGGGTTCGGGGACCTGCTGCCGGACGTGATCGCGAATCGCGGCTTCACGATCGAGCGCATCCTGCGCTTCCAGATCTTCACGGGGGCGGGCCTGTTCGGGACGCCGCTCGGGATCGCGGCGGGGACCGTGTTCATCTTCGTCCTCTTCGGCGCGTTCCTCGAGGTGACGGGCGCGGGGCGCTTCTTCATCGACCTCGCGTTTGCCGCCGCGGGCCGGTTCCGAGGCGGGCCGGCCAAGGCGAGCGTCATCGCCTCCGCGGCCATGGGGTCGATCTCGGGTTCGGCGATCGCGAACACGGTGACGACGGGCGCGCTCACGATCCCGATGATGAAGAAGCTCGGCTACCGTCCGGAACAGGCGGGCGGGATCGAGGCGGCCGCCTCCACCGGCGGCCAGATCATGCCGCCGATCATGGGCGCCGGCGCGTTCATCATGGCGGACTTCACGAACACGCCGTACCGGGAGATCGTGGCGCTCTCCATCGCGCCCGCCATCCTCTACTTCGGGTGCACGCTGCTCTTCGTCCACCTCATGGCCCTGAAACTGGGACTGCGGGGGATGAAGAACCCGCCGCCGGTGCGGCGCACGCTGCGCGAGGGCGTCCACTTCCTGCTTCCGCTCGGACTCGTCGTCGCGCTCCTCCTCCTCAACTACTCGCCGCCGCTCGTCGGGGCCGTGGGCTGCCTCGCCGTCGTCGTCACCGGGATGGCGCGGAAGCGGACGCGGGTCGGCTGGCGCAAGATCCTCAATGGGCTGCGGACCGGGGCCGTGCTGGCGCTGCCCATCTCGCTCGCGTGCGCGACGGCCGGGATCGTGGTGGGCGTGATCGGCCAGACCGGGATCGGCCTCCAGTTCACCGAGTCCGTCGTGCAGGCGGCCGGCGGGCTGCTCTGGCTCGCGCTCATCTTTATCGCGATCGCCGCGCTCGTCCTCGGCATGGGACTGCCCGTGACCGCGGCCTACATCGTGATCTCGGTCATGGCCGCGCCCGCGCTGGAGGGACTGGGGCTCTCCCTCCTCGTCGCCCACATGATCATCTTCTGGCTCTCGCAGACGTCGAACGTGACGCCCCCCATCGCGCTCGCCGCCTTCGCCGGGGCGGGGGTGGCGGGCTCGGCGCCCATGCGGACGGCGACCCAGGCCGTGAAGCTGTCCCTCGGCTTCTTCATCGTGCCCGCGATGATGGCCTACTCCGCGCTGATCCTCGTGGACGGGACCTCGGTGACGGCCTTCGTCTTCGCCATCGTCTGCACCGTGGCGCTCATCTCGGCGGCGGCGTACGCGATCGAGGGGTTCGCCATTGCCGCATTGGGCGCCGCCGAGCGCGCCCTGTTCGCCGTGGCCGGCGCCCTCATCCTGGTCCCGAACGATCCGGCGCGGATCGCCGGAGTGCTGCTGGGCAGCGCCGTGTTCGCCCTCCACGTCCGGAACGCCCGGAGGGCACGCGGAACCACGTAGCGGCCGGCGTCAGGCTTCGCGGGCCTCGGCGGCGGCGCGGCGCATCGCCTTTTTTCGTTCGATCGGGTCGAGGCTGCGCTTGCGGAGGCGGATCGCGTCGGGCGTGACCTCGATCAACTCGTCGTCGTTGATGAACTCGAGGGCGAGTTCCAGCGTGAGTTCGCGCGGTGGCTCCAAGCGTACGTTCTCGTCCGCGGCGGCGGCGCGCATGTTCGTGAGCTTCTTGCCCTTCGACACGTTGACCTCGAGGTCGCCGGGGCGGACGTTCTCGCCCACGATCATCCCGCTGTAGACCTCGATGCCGGGGCCGATCAGCATCTCGGCCCGCTCCTGGAGGTTGAAGAGGGCAAAGGCGACGGAGGTACCCGGGCGGTCGGCGACGAGCACTCCCTTCCGCCGGTGTTCCAGGTGTCCGGCTCGGGGTCCGTACTCGAGGAAGCGGTGGTGCAACTGGCCCTCGCCGCGCGTGTCCGTGAGGAACTCGGAGCGGTATCCGAACAGGCCACGCGACGGGAGTCTGAAGTCGAGGCGCACCGGACCCTGGTCCGTCGGCCGCATCGAGAGGAGTTCGGCCCGCCGGCTCCCCATCTTCTCCATCACCACGCCGACCATCTCCGCCGGGACTTCGATCACCGCCTCTTCGTAGGGCTCCAGGATCTCCCCGTCGGGCCCCTCGCGCAGGAGGACGCGCGGCCGCGAGACGGAGAACTCGTACCCCTCCCGGCGCATGGTTTCCATGAGGATCGTGAGATGGAGTTCCCCTCGCCCCGAAACGGCGAAGGTGTCGGGCGAGTCCGTCGGCTCGACGCGAAGGGCGACGTTCCGCTCCAGTTCGCGGAGGAGGCGCTGGCGCAGTTGCCGGGTCGTGACGTACTTGCCCGTCCGCCCGGCGAAGGGGGCGTCGTTGACCCGGAAGTCCACCGCGAGGGTGGGCCGTTCGACCGCGATCCCGCGGAGACGCTCCCTGTGGTCCGGGTCGACGATGGTCTGGCCGATCTCCACTCCCTCGAGTCCGGCCAGCGCCACGATGTCGCCGGCGCTCGCGCGGGGCGTTTCAATGCGCTTCAGCCCGTCGAAGCCGTAGATCTTGAGCACGCGGGCCGGGATGGCCTCGTCGGCGGACACGGGTCCGGGCTCCCCGAGCGGCAGCAGCACCACGCGATCCGCCTCGGTCACGGTGCCCCGTTCGATGCGGCCGATCGCGATGCGCCCCACGTAGCTGGAGTGATCCAGCGTGGAGGCCAGCATCTGGAACGGTCCCCCGGGGTCACCGGCGGGGGAGGGGACGCCCGCGACGATCGTCTCGAACAGCGGCTCCAGGTCTCCAGCTCGCGCCTCGATATCGGGCGACGCCCAGCCGTCGCGCCCGCTCGCGTACAGGAAGGGGGCATCGAGCTGGGCCTCGGTCGCATCGAGTTCCAGGAACAGTTCCAGCACCTCGTCGTGGACCTCCGCCGCGCGCTGTTCGGGCCGGTCCACCTTGTTGATCGCGACGATGGGCGCGAGGCCGAGCGCGAGCGCCTTCCGCGTGACGAAGCGCGTCTGCGGCATCGGTCCCTCGGCCGCGTCCACCAGGAGGAGCACGCCGTCCACCATCCGAAGGATGCGCTCGACCTCGCCGCCGAAGTCCGCGTGGCCCGGTGTGTCGACGATGTTGATCCTCGTCTCGCCCCAGCGCACGGCGGTATTCTTCGACAGGATCGTGATGCCGCGCTCGCGCTCCAGCGGGTTCGAGTCCATGACCCGTTCCTCGACCCGCTCGTGCGACTGGAAGGCGCCGGCCTGCCGCAGCATGTGGTCGACGAGCGTCGTCTTCCCGTGATCGACGTGGGCGATGATCGCAATGTTCCGGATCTTCCCGGGCGGGGGTGCCAAACAGACCTCGACTTCCGCGTACGCGTGGTTGGGGGGAAACGGCGGGGAATCGCGGGGATATCCTACGGTCGCGGGCCCCGCACCAAAAGCTGTGCGCGGCGACGAGGGCCACACTAGGTTGGCCGCGGCGATTCCGGCACGAGCGGAGGTGGGAACTGAAGACCAAGCGATTGATGGTGGCCGTGGGACTGTCGGCCGTCTTCGTCTGGGTCTCGATCTGGTTCCGCTTCCGGGAGGTCGAGCCTCCACCCCCGCCCGAACCCGCCGATCTCCGCCTGTGGGACTTCCTCGGCTGCCGGCACCTCCGGTTCGACACCTGGCTCGCGGACAACGGTGGGGAAGATCCCGAAACCGATCCGCCCACGGTGCGGTCGGTCATGCTGTTCGCCGACTCCGTCGACGCGTACGGGAGAGAGATGACCGCCTACAAGGCCGTCGCGCTCGAGGGTGACGGAGACCTTTCCGGCACGGAGACGCGCTGGTTCACACGGGCCGACACGCTGTGGGTCGTATGGTCGAGTCCCGAGGTGCGGGGGGCCGTGGCGCTGCGTCGCAGCCGCGGGGACATGGTCGGACGGGCGGTGGCGCGGCTTCGGGGGCAGGCGGCCGCGGCGTCCACGACGGGCGACGCCCCGGTTCAGGCCCGGGCGACCTCCTGGGAGGTGAACTGTCACTCCCTGCGGCCCAACCGGATCGGCCCCGTCGACCGGTAACCCGCTGCGCGCGGGCGGCTAGAGAAAGGAGGGGTCGAAGCCCTCGGCGGCTTCTTCTCCCTCACCCTCCTCGCGGACGAGGGTGAGAATCGCGCCCTGCGGTGCGACGAGGTACTGCGTGCCCTCGAAGGTGATCTCCACCGCGGCCTTCCGGAAGAAGAGCGCGTAGTCTCCCGGTCGCGCCTGCATCGGGAGATAGCGGGCTTCGGTGGCGCCGATCTTCCACGGTTCGTCGTCGAGTTCGGCGGGCGGCCCGACCGGAGTCCCGGGGCCGACGGCGACGACCGTCCCCGCCTGCACTGCCTGCTTGTCGATCGCGGTGGGGGGGAGGTAGAGGCCGACATCCGTGCGCTCCTCACCCTCCAGGGGCTCGATGAGCACGCGGTCGCCGACGACGATGAGTCTCTTCTCGCTCATGCGGCAGGATAGGGAACTGGGGCGGCGCCGGACAGGCTGACCGGCCGGTGCGGGCTTTCAGCCGGCCCGGGCCTTCAGCCGGTTCGGGCTCCCTTCGCGGGGTCGTCGTCGATCTGCGAACGTTCGCCGGCGATGAAGCTGTCCACGCTCTCGGGAACGAGGAGGCTGTCGGCGATGCGGGCGATCTCCTCCGCCTCGCGCCACCGCGCCTCCAGTTCCTTCAGTTCCCCCTCCAGCGCCTCGCGCTCCGCCTGCTCGTGCGTCGCCATCTCGACCGCCAGCCGCACGTCCACCTTGAGACCCGCCAGGGTGCCGGGAAGCGGCTTCATGAGATTCTCGACCTTCTTCGGGGGGAGATCCGCCTTTCCCGAACTGGAGAAGTCGCTCATGGCGCGGCGAGCCGCCTCCGGCAGGAAAGCCTCCGGATGTCCGGCCTCCTCGATCCGCTCGACCGCGGCGCGGATCGCCTTCCGGGCTCCGCCACTCCGATTGGCGTGGGCCATGAGCTGGCCTGCGAGGCCGATCGCCTCGCTGCCGTGCACGATCATCGTATGTCGCCGGTTCTTGCGCTTGCGGGTCTTCCCCCACTTGTCCCAACCCGTGATGTGATCAACGCGGAGGTCCCATCCCGATGCATCAGGGCTGGGTATCAGGCGAGACGTGTAGAGGTGTTTCCGTTGTATTCGGATGGGATCGCCGTGCTCATCCCTGAGGCGAAGGAGGACGCGGTCCCGATACCAGGCCTGAGCCCCCTGGAAGAGCCCCGGGAACATGCCGCCCATCGCGAATCCGGCGAGCGTGCCGCCGACGACGACCGCGCCCGCCGCCGCCCCCACGGCCCCGGTGATGAGCGCGGCCCGCCTGCGGCGCCGGCCGAACTGGTCGCCGTAGCGCCAGGCCGCGAACTCCTGCCGGACGGGGTCGCCGACGCGGACGAGTTCGAGGCCCTCCTTCAGCTTCGCGAGGCCGATGTTGTCGGAGGAGACCCGCATGCGGGTGGACTCGAAGGCGCGCTCGCACGCCTCGATCGCCTCCCAGCGGGTGTCCAGGGGGGAGAGGTTCCAACGTTCGCAGCGCCGGCAGACGACCCAGAGCCGCCCCTTCGCTCCATCGAAAGCGAGGCGGCGTCCCACCGGGAACTCCTCGATGGCCTCGTTCCGGCCGAGGTCGCCGTGGCAAAAGATGCAGGTCGTATACATGCGCCTCCAATGTCGCGGACTGTTCCGGCCGGGGATACCCGCGACGGCCCCCGCTTCATCGCCTCCCGTAACATCCACCGCCGCGCGTGGCGCGCCCCGTCCGGATTCTCTTCCGTATACAGATTTGCGATATAAAGATGATCTTTATATCATGCTTGAGAGGCTCCTGGGCGAGCCGGGCGCCGAGCTGAACGTGGAACGGTCGAAACGAGGTGCCGCTTGCAGGCCACTCTCTCGAAGCGAATCAACGAGCTGCTCGTGCTCGCGGTCCTGGAGCGGGGACCCGCGCACGGATACCAGATCGCGCTCTCCGTGGAGGAACGGACGGGGGGCGCATTTTCGTTTCAGCACGGGACGCTCTACCCGATCCTGCACCGGCTCGAGACGGACGGGCACGTGCGCGGCACTTGGGGCGGGAAGGGCCGGCGGCGCAAGACTTACGAACTCACCGACGCAGGCCGGGCCGAACTCGCGGCGGGGGCCGCGCAACTCGAACGGCAGTTTCGGGTGCTGCTGGAACTCTTCGGGGGCACCCATGCGGCCTGACCACCCCCTGGCCGACGTCGAACGGAGTCTCGTGGTGCCGCCGCGACGCCGCCTCGACCTGCTGGAGGAAGTCGACGCCGACGCGGAGGCGCTGCAGGCGGAACTGGAACGTCGCGGATACGGGCCGGCGCAGGCGCGCCGCGCCGCCCTCCGCCGGGTCGTGCCGGGCACGGATACGCTCGCGCAACTCGAGGCGCAGCACGCGCCGCCTCTGGGCCGCTGGGCGCGGGGCGCGGGATGGATCGATCGGGCGGAACGCCTCGGGATCGTCGTGGCCACGGCGCTGGCCGGGGCGGTGGCGTGCATCACGATTCTCGGGACGGGCGCCCTCGGCTCCGCGGCCGTGCTGGCCTGGCCCCAGGTCCTCGTCGTCGCCCTTCTCGCCGCGAACTGGACCCGGGCCGCCAAGCGCCTCTGGATCGACGGCGACCTGCGGCCGAAACTCCGGCGCCGGCTGTGGGAGCGGCAGATCGGGCTCATCGTCCTCGCGGTCGCCCTCGGGGCGCTGGGCGCTGCCCGGGAGGTCTGGGGCGCCTTCGGAGCGCTCGAAGCCGAGGGCTTTGCGCCGCCGGCCATGTGGGACGCAGTCGGCCGCGTCGTTTCCTTCGCCGCGCTCGGGCTGAGCGCGGCCATCTTCGGACTCTTCGGCTGGCTCGCGCTCACCCCGCGCCTGATCGACGACGAAACCATGGAGCACCGCATATCGGCGTTCTTCGCCTCGCGGCTCCCAACCACCCCATCAAGGCGGAGGTAGCGATGTCCTTCATCGAATCACTCGGATTCATCCAGTATCCGATCTGGATCGTCCTGATCCTGATGCTGGTACAGATCGGACGCGCGACGGCCGACCGGTTTCGGTCCTCCGGAGCCCCGCCGGCGGGGCTGCGCATCCATTCCATCCTGGTTCTCGGCGCCCTCGCCGCGTGCCTCGGGGTGCTCGGATCCCTCGTCGGCGTCTGGCTGGCCGCAGAGGCTATCTCGCGGGCTGGGGAGGTAAACGCGGGGCTGGCGTGGGGCGGGATCCAGGTCGCCCTGGGCTCGTCCATCGTCGGTTTCCTCATCCTCGGCGTGGCGTCGATCGCCTGGCTCGCCCTGCAGTACGCGGGCGGGCGCCGGGATGCGGCGTAAGGCGCCGATGCGGCGCCCGACGCTCGTCGCAGCCGGTGTCGTCCTTGCGGTCGGCGCCTGCGCCCCGGGGCCGGAGGAGGGTCTCGGGGGCCTGTCGCCGCGCGACTCGGTCGGAGTAGCGATTTCCGACAACGAGTCCGCCGACGCGCCGTTCGCGGGCGGGGCGGTGCACATGGCGGACCTCATGACGCCGGACAGCGCGCTCACGGCGCTCCCCTGGGGAGTGGCCGCGGATCCGACGGCCGAGCGGGTCTACGTCGCGGACGTGACGGGCGCCCGGGTCGCCGTGTTCGACGGCGCGGGGGCCTTCGTGGAGGCAGTGGGACGGGCGGGAGAGGGTCCGGGCGAGTTCCGGGGCGTGTCCGCGCTGACGCTGGGGCCGGGGGGGACGCTCGTGGCGCTCGATGCGAGGCGGGGCGTGCTCAGCCGCTGGTCGCGGGACGGAGAGTTCGCGGGGGAGGAGCGGCTCCCCGCAAGCTACTGGGGCCCCGGCTTTGCGGTGGGCGAGGGCGCGGCGGCGGAATGGTTCGCGACCGTGGGTTCCACGACGGCGGACATGTCGATGGACCAGACGCTGGCGGTCCATACGCCCCGCGGAGCGGAACCGGTCCACGTCGTGAGGCGGGAACTGTCGCTCATGGAACTGCCGTGCGTGTCCATGCCCGCCCCGAAGGTGTTCGCGCCGGACGCGGTGTGGGCGAGCCGCGGCGACACGCTCTGGTTCGTGAACGGGGACGGGTTCCGGATCGACGGCTACGCGCGGGGAGAGGTCTTCGCCAGCGTGCGGCGGGCGGCGGCGCCGGCGATCCCCGTCACGCGAGCGATGGCGATGGCGTCGCTTTCGTTCGGCCCGGGCCCGTACGGGGGCCTCATGCGGCAGTGCGGCGTGACGGCCGCGGAAGTGGTCGACGCCACCGGATACGAGGAGGTGCTGTCTCCCATCGTCGGCTTCACGCTCGATCCGACGGGCGGGCTGTGGGTGTCGCGGCGGGTGTGTGGTCTCATCCCCGAGGTCATCGATGTGATGGGACCCGGAGGCGGATACCTGGGGACGCTCGACATCCCCGCCATCCCCGTCGGGTTCGTGTCGCCGTTGCGGCTGGTCGCCGTGCGGCCGGTGCCGGAGACGGGGGAGATCCGGGTGTCGCTGTACGAAATCGGGACGGACGCCGCGGCGGCCGGCGGATCGGGCGCCCGCGATGGCCGCGGGCCCGCCGCCGGGAGCCCGCCCGCTCGGATCGGGTCGGTACTGCGCGGCGGGTCCAGACAATCGTCCTCCGCCGCGGCAGCGGCCCCTCCCCGGCGTCCCCCGGAGCCCAACCCGGCGGGTCTGCGCGAGTTCAGCGATTGCGACCTCTGTCCGGTCATGGTGGAACTGCCGGCGGGAGGGTTCGTGATGGGGCGGGCCGAGGGCGAGGACCGGCGCCTGGGCCTCGACCGGGAGCCGAGGCGGCCGGAGTTCAGCCGGGAGCGGGAGCGTCCCCGCGTGCAGATCGAGTTCGGACACCGGTTCGCCATCGGCAAGTACGAGGTGACGTTCGACGAGTGGGACCGCTGCGTGGCTGCGGGAGGATGCGACTACCGGCCCGAGGACAGGGGATGGGGGCGGGGCGACCGTCCCGTGATCCACGTCTCCTGGCTCGACGCCGAGATGTACCTCGCCTGGCTGGCGGAGGAGACCGGCCGCCCGTACCGGCTGCCGAGCAGCGCCGAGTGGGAGTACGCCGCCCGCGCCGGGACGACGACCGCCCGCTGGTGGGGAGACGAGGTGGGGAGCGGACACGCGGTGTGCGAGGAGTGCGGGCTCGAGTGGGAGGTGGGATCCACCGCGCCCACGGGATCGCTGCCGCCGAACCCGTGGGGACTGCACGACATGCTCGGCAACGTGTCCGAACTCGCGGCCGACTGCTGGACGGCCACCTACGACGAGGTGCCCACCAACGGCTCACCCGTCCGCGAAGCGTCCCATCACTGGAGCGAAGGCCGCTGCCTGCGTCCCACCTGGCGGGGCGGCGCCTTCTACCACTTCCGCTGGACCGTACGCTCGGCGTGGCGCAGCGGCGGCAGCATTCTGGCCACCGCCGAAGCGCGCCACGCCCATCCGCAGGTCGGCGGCGGCACCGGCTTCCGCGTCGCCCTCACGTTCGACGCGCCGACCCCGGACCCGGCCCGCTAACCACTCCCGCCGACTCCCGGGCCCGGCCCGGTTGCCCCGGCCCCGCAGCCCGTTCTAGACTGAATCCCCCCGGCCGACGGGCGGCCGGATGAGTCCCGTTCC
>VXMQ01000189.1 GCA_009841015.1 Candidatus Palauibacter denitrificans
CTGTCGCATGAAATCCCGCTCATTTCTGCATATCTTAAGTGGTACATCCACAACGATATGCGTCGTAAACTATTGTTATAACGTAAGTTAGAATCCCATATGTAGTTCCGCCGGAACTCGGCGAGCTCGCCAACTTGCAGTTCCTTTACTTTTCGCTCAACGACTTCGAGGGGCCCGTGCCGCCTGAATTCGGAAACCTGGCCAACCTGCGCGACCTGAGTCTTACGAGCAACGCCCGCATGTCCGGAGCCCTTCCGCTGGAACTTACGAATCTCACGCAGCTCGAGACTATCGTGGCCCATGACACCGGCATCTGCGCGCCATCCGACACGGCCTTCCTGAGCTGGCTGGATCGCATTCCGGCCGCACGGATTGCCCGCTGCGAAGGGGAACAAGGCATGGCGTATCTCACTCAGGCAACGCAGTCACTGGAGTATCCGGTTCCGCTTGTAGCGAACGAAGAAGCGCTGCTTCGGGTTTTCGTAACCGCTGCTCGTTCCAACGATGAGGACATTCCGCCCGTCCGGGCGACATTCTACCGAGATGGCACGCAGTGGCTCGTCGTCGATATCGCTGGGAAGCCGGGGCCGATCCCGACCGTGTCGGACGAACGGAAGCTGGGAAGCTCCGCCAACGCCTGGATTTCGGGAGACTATGTTGTACCGGGTTTGGAGATGGTGATCGATGTCGACCCGGAGGGGATGCTCGACCCGGCGCTGGGTGTACAGCGTCGGATACCGGCCACAGGCCGCATGGAAGTCGATGTGGAGACCACGTCGGTTTTCGACCTGACTGTCATCCCGTTTCTGTGGACCGAGTCCTCGGACTCGTCGATTCTGGACATCACCAATGCCCTTGCCGCGAACAGCGATCTGCTGTTTGAGACGCGCACGCTTCTACCTGTTGCCGACTTTGACGTGACTGTGCATTCTCCCGTGTTGAGTTCGTCGAACAACGTATACGACCTGCTCAGTGAGACCGCCGCGATCCGAGCCATGGAAGGCGCGAGTGGTCACTACATGGGCACGATGACGACTCCCGTTACGGGGGGCGCACGCGGTGTGGCCGAACGTCCCGGCCGGGTTAGTTTTTCAATCCCGGTGGGATGGATCATGGCTCACGAACTCGGGCACAACATGAGTCTGCGACATCCTTGGGAAAACCCCTCATATCCGTCCTACCCCGACGGATTTACCGGCGCTTGGGGGTACGATTTCCGTGATGGCGGACGACTGGTGCCGCCCTGGAAAAACGATATCATGTTGGGCTGCTGCTGGATCAGCGATTTCCATTTCACGCAGGCGTTGCGGTTCCGGCAGAGCGAGGGTGCAGGACGGTCCGACCGTTCCGGGCATCGCTTGTCGCAGTCCACGTCCCTCCTCCTCTGGGGCGGCATTGACTCCGACAGCGTGCCGTTCCTCGAACCGACATTCGTGGTCGACGCGCCGGCAACGCTTCCGAACTCCACCGGCGACAACCGCCTCACCGGCCATTCCGACACCGGCACCGAACTCTTCTCGCTCTCCTTTGACATGCCCGAAATCGCCGACGGGGACGGCCGCTCCAGCTTCGCGTTCATTCTCCCCGCGCGAGAGGCCTGGGAAAAGACTCTCGCCACCGTCACCCTGACCGGCCCCGGCGGATCGGTTACCCTCGACGGCGACAGTGAGCTCTCCATGGCGATCTTGCGCGATCCACTCACCGGGCAGGTGAGGGGATTCCTGCGGGATCCGCCGACCGCGACTCAGGCAGCCGCAGACGCACAGGTGACGGGCGCTCACGGCCTCGAGGTCCTCTTCAGCCGCGGGATCCCGGACGCGGACGCGTGGAGGCGATGATGGCCGGCCCGTGCAATGTTGGCCGGGCTATGGCTGCGGTGGTTGTCGCGGTGACTTGCGTGACGCTGAGTCCTGCCTTCGCCGTGGCGCAGGAGCCGGGTGAGCGGATTCGCGTAACGCTTCCGTCGAGCACGGTGATCGGCTCATTCGTCGAGATGCGGCAGGACGGGCTGGTTCTACAGGACGAAGGCGGGACGCGATCCATCGCGCTTGACGCGATTCGTCGGATAGAGCGCCAGGTTGAGCGTCGTCCCCGCACGAAGGGGGCGCTGATCGGTGCGGGGTCCGGCGTGGCTGTTGCGGGGCTGCTTGGCCTTGTTAACCCTGAGCTTTACGAGGACGATTGGCTGTTCAGCGGCGCGGAGACGTTTGGACTTGTGGCCGGCACCTTCGCGGCCATCGGTGCGGGTGTCGGCTGGATTGCCGGGTCGGTCCTCCGGGGTGACGGATGGGAGGATATGAACTTCGGCTCGACATCGAGCTTGACGGTCGGTTTGCACCAGGGATCGAATCTTTTCGTCGGCGGGCGCATTCGGTTCTGAAACGACGAGTTCATGGATTCTATGCAGCGTAGAGCTGCAGGCGGGTCGCGAACTCGCCGGCGATCGTCTCCAGCGCCCCGAGGTCCGGGTGGCGGAGGAAGATCATCCCGTCGGAGACGAGCGTGGCCTGCCAGTTCCGCCGGGGTGACCCCACCGGGAGCAGATCCAGGCTGCACACCCGCTCGCCGTACTCCTGGAGCAGCGGGCCGAGCCCCTCTATGCGCTGGATGCGGCCCTGTCCGCGCGCGCGCTTGACGATCCAGCAGGCGTTGTACTTCCGTTCTACCGGCTGCGACCAGGTCGCGTGCACGACGCCTTCGGCCCACCCGCGGTAGGTGTCGATGTCGCTCGCGAAGTTGATGAGGTCGACCGTCCGAACGCCGGGCGGGCGCGCGGCGATCTCGCCGAACACGGCCTCGCCGTCCGCGGTCCGGTACCACTCCATGTGCGTGTAGCCGGTCTCGAACCCGAGCGCGGCGAGCACGGCGAACCCCATCTCGCGCCCGGGGGCGAGATCATCCGCCTCGACGTCGCGCAGCGCATACGTGATGGGGCTGAGCCACTCGTGCGTCTTCGATTCGAGCGCGCGGGGCCAGTAGCGGCAGATGTTGTAGTGCGCGACGGCGCCTCCGACCGTGACCGTGTCGAAGGTCATGTCCTCGCCCTCGATGAACTCCTCGACCGTGACCTGGGGGACGTGCCGGAGGGCGGGAAGGACCCGCTCCAGATCCCGCGCCGAATCGACCCGGTGCGTGTCGGCCGAGCCGGCGCCGGCGACGGGCTTCACGATGAGGGGGAAGCCGACGCGCTCCGCGACCTCGCGGCACTCGGCGCTGCTCGTGGCCCTCCCGTGGCGGGGCGTCCGGATGCCGGCGGCGTCGAGCACGTCCTTCATCACTTCCTTGTCGCGGAAGGGGAGCGTCTGCTCGACGGTCGGCCCCGGCAACTCCAGCATCTCGCGCAGCCGCGCAGCGAGGATCATGAAGGGTTCCCACAGACACTCCACGCGGTCGATCCGGGTCCTCGCGGCGAACGCGGCCACCTGCCGCATCACGTCCGCCTCATCCGCCAGCGATCTCACCTGCAGGTGGTCGGACACGCTCGTCCGGGCGACCTCGGGCAGCGCCGCCGCCGGCTGATCGCCGAGGCCGATGACCGTCGCGCCCACCTCCGCGAGCCCGCGCGTGAAGTGCGTCATCTCGGCCGGGTAGCCCGGCGAAATCATCAATACGTTCATGGTTCCGTTGCGTTGTTCGGTTATGTGGTGAGTTCCACCCGTACGCGGGTGATGATCCGCTCCAGCGCCTCCTCGATGACCTCGGTGCGCGGATGGCGGACGATGATGTAGCCCTCCCCCTCGTACGACGCGCTCTGCGGCTGCCCCGCCCGGGGGAGGCGCCACTCGACGCAGAGGGGCCCGAGGTCCCGGGCGATCTCCTCGATTCCGGCCACCCGCCGCACGGAGCCCCGGCCCTGTCCCCGGAGATAGGCCGCGCCGGCCGCGTAGGGGCGAGGCGGCGGGTCGAACTCGTCGAAGACCAGGAGGTGGGCCCAGGCGCGGTAGAGGTCGATGTCGTGCGCCTGCGAGATCAGCGTGACGAACTGGGCGCCGGGCGGCCGGGCCCCGACTTCGGAGATGGCCACGGAACCGTCCGGCCGCCGGAACCACTCCATGTGGCTCAGCCCCGTCTCCATCCCCAGCGCATCGAGCGCGGGGCCGGCGACCCGCCGGATCACCTCGTACCGGGGCGAGTCGACTTCCCGCGGGAGGAGGACGCACCACTGGATCCACGGCTCGCGCAGCACCTCGAGCGGCGAAGGCAGGTAGTGGTTGATCGAATGCCAGACGACGCGCCCGCCGATCGAGACCGCGTCGAAGGAGTGTTCTTCGCCGACGACGAACTCCTCGACCAGCGTCGACCGCTCCGCGCTCGGGCGCGACATCGCGATCGCCGTGCGGAGCTGCGCCGGCGTCTCGACGCGAAACGTGCCGCGGGCGCCGGAGCCGGCCGGCGGCTTCACGATGAGCGGGAAGCCCGTCGCGTCCGAGAAGGCCACGGCCCCGCCCTCGTCCCGGACCAGCGCGTGCCGGGCGCAGGGCAGGCCGTGCGCCCGGAGCACGTCCTTCATGCGGGACTTGTCGCGGAAGTTGCGCGCGGCCCCCGCGCCCATCCCCTCGATGCCGAGCCCGTCGCGCAGTTCACCGAGCGGCACCTGAAGCTCCTCGAGCGCGCCCAGCAGACGGTCGACCCCGCCGAGTTCGCCGGAGAGCCGGCGCAGCCCGGCGTGGATGCCCTCCGCCGACAGCGCGTCGTCGACCCGGGCGTGCGCCGCGATCCTCCGCCGCAGCGAGGCCGGCATTCGCTCGAGCGGTTCCTGCGTCACGACCCCGAGGCGCACGCCGGCGAGCCCCGCGGCGGCCTCCAGAAAACGCAGCGTGGTAGGGAGATAGAACGGGGCGACGAATGCGACGTTGGGCATGGATCTTCCAGGTTGCCGCGACGGGCCGGACGGCCGCCGCCGGACGGGCTGGCGTTCGAGCGCAGGGACTGTACTATGTCGGGCCCTCAAAGTGAAGTTTTTCCCCCGAGTCGTTGGCGAAGCAATGCACGTCGTATTCGTCGAACCCCTGTTCCCCGGCAACCAGAAGGACTTCGTGCGCGGTCTGCACGAAGTCGGCGCCGAGGTGTCCGCGGTGGGTGAAGCGCCGCCGGAAGCGCTGGGCTCGGACCTGCACCGGTGGCTCGCCCGCTACGAGCAGGTCGGCTCGGTGTGCGACGAAGGCGCCCTCGCGCACGCCGTTCACGAAATCCACCGCCGGCGGCCCGTGGATCGCCTCGAGGCCACGGTCGAGGCCCACATCCTCCCGGTCGCCCGCGTGCGGGAAGCTGCGGGACTGGCCGGGACGTCGGTGCGGACCGCGCACCTGTGCCGCGACAAGCCGGCGATGAAGGACGCGCTTCGGGATGCGGGGATCGCGACCGCCCAGTCGATGGGCGGGGGCGACGCGGAGGAGATCGCGGAGTTCGGCCGCAGGGTCGGCTATCCGCTCATCGTCAAGCCGCGCGCCGGGGCCGGCGCCTCGGGCACATATCGCGTCGAGGACGAGGCGCAGCTCGCGGCGCTGCTCCCGCGCCTCGGCGTCGGGCATGGCGCCGAAGTCGCCGTCGAGGAGTTCGTGGACGGCCACGAGGCCTTCTACGACACGCTGACCGTGGGCGGCGTGGTGGTCCACGATTTCATGACCCACTACTACCCGAACGTGCTCGAGGCCATGCGGACGCGGGAGGTGTCGCCCCAGTTCATCGCCACGAACCGGATCGACACCGCCGACGCCTACGCGGAGGTCCGGGAACTCGGACGGCGGGTCATCGACGCGCTCGAGATCGGGACTTCCGCCACCCACATGGAGTGGTTCTTCGGCGAGAAGGGGCTCAAGTTCTCCGAGATCGGTTGCCGCCCCCCCGGCGTGCGGGCCTGGGACCTGTACGGAGCGGCGAACGAGATGGACGTGTACCGCGAGTGGGCGGCCTGCATCGTGCATGGCCGGAAACTGCGGGATCCGTCGCGCCGCTACTCGGCGGGGATCGTGACGCTACGGCCCGAAAACGATGGGCGGATCGCGGGGTATGAAGGCCTGGAGAAGGTGGAAGCCCGCTTCGGGGAGTGGATCATCGACACGCACCTGCCGCCGCCCGGCACGCCCACCCAGCCGGTGGAGGCCGGATACATGGCGAATGCCTGGCTCCGGCTGCGGCACCCGGACTACGACGAACTGCGCGGCATGCTGGACGCCGTCGGGCGCTGGGTGAAGGTGCGCGCCGCATGAGGGTGTCGAGAAGGCGCCGGGCAGCCGACAACCCCGGGTCCCGACCGCCGCTCGTCCTCCTGGGTCCGCGCGGGGGCGGCCTCGCGCTCCTGGACGTGGTGCGCGGACTGGAGGCCGGGGGCGCGCTGTCGCCGGGTGCGCGGATCGCCGCCATCACCGCCGGGTGGCGGGACCGCGAGGCGAACGAGGGACTCATCGATCCCCGTCTCGCGGACCGCGTCGTGGACCTTGAACTCTATCGGCGCTCCGACCGGATCGCCGAGGCGGACGCGGAACTCGCCCGTGCGCATCGGGAGGTCCGGGATCGGCTCAAGTCCCTGCGACGCGCCTACAACCTTCGCCTCCACGGCCTCATCGAGGCGCACCGGCGGCTGGCCGAACTGCGCGGCGACGCGTCAGTTCTCCGCGCCGAGCGGGACGAAGCCCTCAAGGCCATTCGGCGCCTCGACGCGCGGCACCTGGACCGCGTGGTCGAGATCCGGTCGGAGTTCGAGCGCCACATGACGCCCCCCGAGCGCGAAGCGGTGCGACGGCAACGGCGCGAGGTGCAGACGCGGCTCGAGGGCGCGGAGGCGATCGTGCTGGAGGGCGGGCACATCGGGAACCTGCTCAGCCGCCTGCGCCTATTCGGGGGGCGGAAGCTCCTGGACGGACGCCCCGTGATCGGCCGGTCGGCGGGCGCCATGGTGCTGACGGAGCGCGTCGTGCTGTTTCACGATCAGCCGCCGTGGGGCGAGGGCCATCCCGAGGTCTTCGACGCGGGGCTCGGGATCGCCGAAGGGCTGGTCGCGCTGCCGCACGCTTCCGCCCGTCTCGCGCTGGACGATCGGATGCGGGGGGCACGGCTCGCGGCCCGCTTCTCCCCCGCCTCCTGCGTCCTCCTCGACCCGGGCCACCGCATCGACCGGGCCGGGCACGGCTGGAACGGCGGGGACGGCGTCGAGCGCCTCGACACGGCGGGCCGCCGCGTCCCCTTCCCTACGGCGGCGTAGTCCGGCTCGTGCGATTCGATCCCCACGCCCGGGCCCACCGGCAGGAGCCATCGATGCCGCGTTCGACCGCGATCGCGGCGCTCGAGGAGCGGCTCGCATCCCGTTCCGGCGGGGCGGATCCGGTGGACCCGGTGGGCGCGTTCCTCGCTGCGAACGAGTTCCCGCTCGCCGAGCCTCCCCTCTACACCTTCGTGTACCGGGGCCAGGCCGACGCCGTCCGGCTCCGGCACTGGGTGCACGGACTTCAGACCTCGGCGCCCTTCCGCCGGCTGGAGGGAACGGACCTCTGGTGCTACACGCTCGAACTCCCCGACGAATCCCGGGTGGAGTACAAGATCGAGGTCCTCGCCGGCGGCCGCGCGGAGTGGATCGAGGACCCGCTGAACCCCCATCGCGCCCGCGATCCGTTCGGCGCCAACTCCGTCGTGCAGGCGCGGGGTTACGAGATCCCCGACTGGGCCCGCGAGGGCGAGGAAGCCCGGCGCGGCGAGATGGACGAACTCGCGGTCGAGAGCGACGTCTTCGAGTCCGCGCGGCACGTGAGCGTGTACCGTCCGGCCGATTTCCGCGCCAACCGGCGCTACCCGCTGCTCATCGTGCACGACGGCGGGGACTACGTCGAGTACGCCGGCCTGAGACACGTGCTCGACCGACTGATCGATCGCTTCGAGATCCCCCGGATGATCGTTGCGCTGCTGCACCCGGGCGACCGGATGTCGGAATACTCGGCGGATCCGGCGCACGCGAGGTTCGTCGCCGAGGAGTTGCTCCCGCGGCTCGAGCGCGACTATCCGCTCCTCCCGGACCCGGCGTCGCGCGGCCTCATGGGCGCGAGTCTGGGGGCCGTCGCCTCCTTCCACGCCGCGCTCGAACACCCCGGTCGCTTCGGCCGCCTGCTGCTCCAGTCGGGCTCTTTCCTCTTCACGGACATCGGCGCCAACGAGAGCGGCCCCGTCTTCGACCGCGTCGTCGACATGATGAACGCGTACCGGGCGGCGCCAACCCCCATCGCCGAGAAGGCATTCGTCTCGGTGGGCGTGTACGAACCGCTGGTCTCGGAGAATCGGGCCCTGATCCCGGCGCTCCGCCGCGGCGGTGCGGACGTGCGCTTCGTCGAGTCGCGGGACGGCCACAACTGGGAGAACTGGCGCGACCGCCTGCGCGAGGGCCTGTCGTGGCTCTTCCCGGGTCCGCTCTGGATGGTTTACGAATGACAGCCGCGTCGGCGTCCGCACGCGAGGTCACGCGCCGCATCGGCCTCTCGCTCGGCGCGGACCTGTGCTGGCCCATCGCCTACCGCGCGATCCTCGAACGGCTGGACCCCCGGATCCCGTCGTCCGACGGCACGATCCGGTTCCATGTCGAGGACGTCACGATCGAGCCCTTCGACCTGCAGCAGAAGGGGAGGTACGACGTCGTCATCGACCGCCTCACGCACTGGTATTTCCCGACGCGGGAGTGGATCAAGAAGTCCGTGATCATGGACGGGCTCTACGTGTTCAACAATCCGTGGAGCGTCCAGTCGATGGAGAAGCACTCCACCTACTGCGCGATGATGAGGCTGGGTCTCCCCGTTCCGCGGACGTGGCTCATACCGCCCAAGTCTTACGACCCGCAGGACGATCTGGCGGTCACCCTGAAGCGCTACGCGCGGCTCTTCGACCTTCCCGCCGTCGCGCACGACCTGGGGTATCCCGTGTTCATGAAGCCCTACGACGGCGGCGGCTGGCGCGGCGTGTCGCGGATCGAGGACGACGAGGCGCTCGGCGCGGCGTACGACGAGAGCGGCAAGTTCGTCATGCACCTCCAGCAGGGGGTGGAGCACGACCGTTTCGTCCGCTGCATCGGCCTGGGGCCCCAGACGCGCGCCGTCCTCTACGACCCCGGCGCGCCCGCGCACGACCGCTACACCGTCGAGCGGGACCACCTCGCACCCGCCGACGCGGGCGCGATCCGCGACACGACGCTCACGATCAACGCGTTCTTCGGGTGGGACTTCAACTCGTGCGAGGTGCTCCGCAGCGGCGGACGGTGGATGCCGATCGACTTCGCGAATCCCTGCCCGGATTCGCAGGTCACCTCGCTCCACTACCACTTCCCGTGGCTCATCAAGGCAAACCTCCGCTGGTCCCTCTTCTGCGCGGCGACCCGGCGCACGATGCGCGTCAACCTCGACTGGCAGCCGTTCTTCGACGCCTGCCGTCCGGGGATGTCGGTCGGGGAGAGGGTTCGGGCCTGCGCCGCGATCGCGGAGGCCCGGTTCGAGACCGACCGCTTCGTGGAGTTCTGCGGGACGCACCTCGCGGAACTCGACGAGGTGGCCGACGAGTTCTTCGGCAGCGAGGCGGCCCGCGACGCGGTGCGCGCGAAGGTGGCCTCGCTCTACCCCGATCACGAGATCGAGGAGTTCACCGCGCTCTTCCTCGACCGCATACAGGCGGCCCGCCGGGAGGAACCCCCCGGCGCCGTGCCGATTCTCGCCTCATGAAACTCAACGCCAGTTGGTGGTCGGATCGCCTCGGCCAGGAGGTCAACGTCGCGCGCTGGGGCGAGGTCGGCGTGCCCTTCCTCATGTTCCCGACCGCCGGAGGAGACGCGGAGGAGATCGAGCGCTTCCTCGTCATCGACACGGTCGCGGACTACCTGGCGGACGGCCGGATCAAGGTCTATTCGTGCGACAGCGTGGCGGGCCGCGTCATGCTCGGACGCGAGGGGACGCCGGAACACCGCATGACCGTCCTCGACCGGTTTCAGGAGTTCGTCTACCGCGAGTTCGTCCCCATGATCCGCGAGGACTGCAACGATCCCGGGATCGAGGTCATCGTCGCGGGCTCCTCCATCGGCGCGTTCAACGCGCTCGCCATGCTGTGCCGGTTCCCCGACGCCTTCTCGCACGCCGTGTGCATGAGCGGCACGTACGATCTTCAGCGCTTCCTGAAGCACGAGACCGGGGCCGAAGCGAGCGCGACGAGCGACTTCTACCGCGCCTCGCCGGTGCACCACCTGCCGCAGCTCGCGGGCGAGACGCTGGACCGGCTGCGACAGCGCTTCGTCCTCCTCGCCTCCGGGCGAGGGCGGGCGGAGGACATCGGCGAGTCCTGGCGCGCGGCCTCGCTGCTGGGGCAAAAGGGCGTGCCGAACCGCATGGACGACTGGGGCGAGGAGTGGCACCACGACTGGCCCACGTGGCGCCACATGCTCCTCCGCTACCTCGACGAGCTGCTCCCGGCTCCCTAGCGGGGCCGCCCCTTGCTAGCGCCCTTCCTCCGGCGCTTCCGAGCGCTGGAGGACGAGGAAAGCCAGCGGCGGGAGGTCGACGGCAAGCGAGGCGGGACGCGCGTGGTGGGGGATCTCCTCCGCGCGGACCGGAGGGGCCGTGCGCCCGCTCCCCCCGAACTCCGGGTCGCCGCTGTCGAGGAGGACGCGGTACGGGCCGGCTTCGGGAAGGGCGACCCGATACCCCGGCCACGCGGTGGCGGAGAAATTTGCCACCACGACGACGGCCCCCTCCCACTCCGGTCGCCACCGCAGGTAGCTCAGCACGCTGCGCTCCGCGTCGTGCACGTCCAGCCACTCGAAGCCTTCCGGCGCGTGGTCCAGAGCGTGCAGCGCGGGTTCGCCGGCGTAGAGGCGGTTCAGCGCGCGCACCCAGCGCCGGAGCCCGCGGTGCATCCCATGCGCCGGGTTCAATGACGCATCCGGCAGACTCCAGTCCAGCGCGCCGTCCTCATCCCATTCCCGCCGCTCTCCGACCTCCCCTCCCATGAACAGGAGCTTGGCCCCCGGGTGCGTCCACATGTAGCCGAGGAGGAGGCGGAGGCCGGCGAACTTCTCTTCGTCCGTGCCCGGCATCTTCTCCAGGAGAGATCGCTTGAGGTGAACGACTTCATCGTGCGACAGGGGAAGGAGATGTCGTTCCGTGTGCGCGTAGTGAAGTGAGAACGTCAGGCGCCGGTGCAGCCGCGACCGCCGCTCCGGCGGAGCGGCCAGGACGCGGAGCGTGTCGTTCATCCAACCCATGTTCCACTTGAAGTCGAACCCGAGCCCGTCCTCCTTCACGGGCGCCGTCACGCCGGGCCACGCGCTGCTCTCCTCCGCGAACAGGAGAACGCCGGGGAAACGGTCGTGGACCATCTCCGACAGCGTCTTGAGGAAGGCGATCGCGCCGAGGTTCTCCCGTCCCCCGAGTTCGTTCGGCTCCCACTCCCCCTCTTCGCGCGAGTAGTCGAGGTGGAGCATCGACGCCACCGCATCGACGCGCAGGCCATCCGCGTGGTAGTGGTCGATCCAGTAGCGCGCGCTCGAAAGGAGGAAGGAGACGACCTCCGGCCGGCTGAAGTCGAAGGCGAGGGTGCCCCAGTCCGGATGAACGGCCCGCGACTCCTCCCCCATCTCGTAGAGCGGCGCCCCGTCGAACGTCCTCAAGCCGTGGAGGTCGGGGCCGAAGTGGCCCGGCACCCAGTCGAGCACGACGCCCAGCCCCAGGCGGTGGGCCTCATCCACGAAATGCGCGAAGTCTTCGGGAGGGCCGTAGCGGGAGGTGGGGGCGAAGTACCCGACAGTCTGGTATCCCCAGCTCCCGTCGTACGGGTGTTCCATGACGGGGAGGAGTTCGATGTGGGTGAAGCCCAGGTCGGCGGCGTAGGGCAGCAGCTCCCGGGCGAGCGCGCGATACCCCAGCCACGAACCGTCCGCGTGCCGGCGCCAGGAACCGGGATGGACCTCGTAGATGGAGATCGGCGTGTCGGGGGCCGCGCGTCCGCGGCGCGTCTCGACCCACGCCGCATCCGTCCATGCGTAGGGGGCGGTCGATGCGACGCGCGACGCGGTGCCCGGCCGGACTTCAGCGGCGCGTCCGAGCGGATCCGCCTTGTCGACTGCGAGGGAGGGCCCGTCCGGCGCTTCGTCCGCCGCTTCGTCCGCCGCGGAGCGCACCTGGAACTTGTACAGGTCCCCCGGGCCGACGCCGGGGAGGAAGCGTTCCCACACGCCGGCGTCGCCCACGGGGGACATGGGATGGGCCGTGCCGTCCCACCCGTTGAACGAGCCCACGACGCTGACGCTGCGGGCGCGCGGAGCCCACACGGCGAACCGCGTCCCCGGCTCCCCGCCCCGCTCGCACGGGTGCGCGCCGAGGAGGTCGTGGAGCGCGGACTCCCGTCCCGCGTGGAACGCCACGAAGTCGGAAGCCTTCAGAGGGAACGAAGGATCGCGCGCCGGGGTTTGGAGAGGTCCGGGGGGGCCGCTAGCTTTTTCGTGTTCGATCTGCCACCTCATCGCGGCGCGTCCGTCTGGACCGGGCGCCGTCTCTTGCAGCCACACATACGCCACTTCGCGACGAAGTATGAGCCGCATGCCCGCAATCGCCAAGCCAGCGCCGATACGACCGCGAACGGGGGTCAAGCCCCCGGAGGAACTTGCCGTCGTGCATCTCGTCGCCGAGTACTGGCCGTACGCCCGCACCGGCGGCCTCGCGGAGGCGGTGCGCGGCATCGCGACCTTCCAGGCCGCCCAGGGGACCCCCGTCACGGTCTTCATGCCGCTGTACCGGTCGGTGCGCGAGGCCTGCCCCGACCTGGAGCCGATTGCGGACAGCTTCCGCGTGCGCGTGGGGCGCCGGGTGGAGGAGGTCCGGATTCTCCAGCACCCGGGCCCACGCCGGAACCCGCGCGTGCTCTTCGTCGACCACCCCGGGTGTTTCGACCGGGAAGGGATCTACGGGGAAGGCGGGGCGGACTACGGGGACAACCCGCTGCGCTTCGCGCTCTACAACCTGGCAGCGCTCCGGATTCTGCCGGAACTCGCCAACGTGCCCGTCGTCGTCCACGCGCACGACTGGCATGCTGCGCTTGCCCCCGTCTTCCTGCGCACTCGGTTCGGCGGGCGCGAGGCGCACGACCGCATGGCGGCCGTCCTCTCCATCCACAACGCGGGCTACCAGGGACTTCAGAGGCCCGAGGTGCTCGAGGAGATCGGGCTGCCGCGCGAGCTGTTTCACTGGCGGCTCATGGAATTCTACGGCCACCTGAACCTGCTCAAGGGGGGCCTCGTGTTCGCGGACTACGCGACGACCGTGAGTCCCACGCACGCGCACGAGCTTCGCACGGCCGACGGCGGGTTCGGGCTCCACGGCTCGTTCATCGAGATGGGCGACCGCTTCCTGGGGATCCTGAACGGCGTCGACCTGGAAGTCTGGAATCCGGAGACGGACCCGGAGATCGCCGCCACGTTCTCGAGCGCGGACCTGGCCGGGAAGGCCGTGTGCAAGCGGGCGCTGCAACGGGAGTACTCCCTGACCGAGGCGCCGGGCGTACCGCTGTACGGGATGACCGCGCGGCTCGTCGCGCAGAAGGGGATCGACCTCCTCATCGACGGCGGGCCGCTGGAGCGGGCCGAAGGACAGTTCATCTTCCTCGGCCAGGGCGAGGAGCGATACGAAACGGCGTTGCGCGAATTGGCCGCGCGGCATCCGGACCGGATCGCCGTGGACACCGAGTTCGCCGAAGCCAAGGAGCACCGGCTGCTGGCGGGGATCGATCTCCTCCTGATGCCGTCGCTCTACGAACCGTGCGGTCTCACGCAGATGCGGGCGCAGCTCTACGGCGTGCTCCCGGTCGCCCGGCGCGTCGGGGGGCTGGCCGACACCATCGAGGACCAGGTCACGGGCTTCCTGTTCGACGGCTACACGCCGGAAGACCTGGAGGTCGCGCTCGGGCGGGCCGCCGCGCTGTATGCGGGGAGTCGGGAGGCGTGGAACGAGCACGCGGTGGAGGCGATGACCCGCGATTTCGGCTGGGCGAGCAGCGCCGGCCGCTACCTGGACGTGTACCGGCGGGCGCTCGCCGCGCACGCCCCGGGCGACTGAATCCCCCTTCGGCCGTGGACCGCACCACGGTTGTCCTTCACGGCCACTTCTACCAGCCGCCGCGCGAGGACCCGTGGACGGACCGGGTTCGCACCGAGGCGAGCGCCGCCCCGTTCGAGAACTGGAACGAACGGATCGCCGCGGAATGTTACGAACCCCTGGCGCGGGCGGAGGCGTTCGACTGGCTGAGCTTCGACCTCGGCCCGACGCTCGCGCGCTGGCTCGAGGGGGAACGCCCGGACGTCCACGAGGGCTTTGTCCGCGGGGACCGGGCGAGCCGCGCGCGGCTGGGGCACGGCAACGCGCTCGCCCAACCCTACCACCACATCATCCTTCCGCTCGCCTCCCGCCGCGAGAAGGAGACGGAGGTGCGCTGGGGGCTGCGGGACTTCGAGCGGCGCTTCGGGCGGTGCGCCGACGGCATGTGGCTCCCGGAGACGGCCGTCGACGTGGCCACGCTGGACGTGCTCGCGGCAGAGGGCGTGGCCTTCACGATCCTGGCCCCGCACCAGGTCGCGGACGTGCCGGCCGGCGGCGTGGGGCGAATCCGCCTCGGTGGAGGCCGCGAGATCGCGGTCTTCATCTACGACGGCGAACTGTCGCACGGCGTCGCGTTCGGGGCGCTGCTCGACGGTTGTGACG
>VXMQ01000162.1 GCA_009841015.1 Candidatus Palauibacter denitrificans
TCACGCCCGCCGAGCACGCCGCCTGGCGGGAGAAGGCGGCTGCGGCGGGCGTGTCGCCCTCCGCGCTGCTTCGCGAGGCGATGGCGCGGACGCATACGTGGACCGCGGCGGCGCGGTCCGTCGAGCGCGAGCGCACCCGCCAGATCGCGCGCATCGGAAACAACCTCAACCAGCTTGTCCGCTGGGCGAGCATTCGTATTCAGGGTTGTATCTGTTGTGATTATTGGACTTACGAGATTGGCGGGGTGGGTTCCCGCCAATCGGTTCCCGCCGAACGGGATCAGGCCCGAACTCTCCGGTTCGCGAGCGCCTGCCTGAGCTGTCCCTCGTCCGCTCTCTGGTAGCACTGGAGAACCGTCTTGGCGTTCTTCCAGCCGCCGAGTTCGCAGAGTACCTTGAGCGGTACGTTCATGAGGTCGGAAGCGAACTTCCGCCTCAGCGAGTGCCAGCCGCGGCCGCGCTTCGGTTCCAGCCCCGCGAGTTCCTGAGCCTGCTTCCACCAGAAGCCTACGGGCGACCGGCCCACGCACCGCGAGGCATCCGGCAGCGCGGGAAACACCGGCCCGTCATCCGTCCCAGCGCTCATCGCCCGCGCCTCTTCCAAAGCGGCCAACGCCTTGGCCGTCACCGGCGTGGTGTGCTCGTAGCCCGTCTTCTCGTGCTTCGCGCGCCACCGAACCGTTTCGCTCTCGAAGTCGATGTCGTCCCACCGCAACTTGCGGATGGCACCGATGCGGTGCCCGGTTTCGTGCGCGAGCACAAGCGCCACATGGAACCGCCAGTCCACCTGCCGGGACACCTTCAACAGCGCCTGATACTCCTCTTCGGTGAGGACGACCCGCGTGGGGTTCTTCTCCTTGGGCTTCTTGAGGCCCTTCAGCGGATTCCGTTCGAGCAGCGGGTGGCCCCGCTCGTCCTTCGACCTCGTGGCCCAGTTGAGAACCGCCATCAGGAACGTCAGATCCCACTCGATGGTTCGGTTGGACACGGGCCTGCCCGAGACGCCGACCCTTCCCGCGCGCCGCGCCGCGATGAACCGATCCCAGTCTCGCTGGGAGAGTGTCTCCGGGTCTCGGTTCCTGCCGAAGAACCGGAGGAACATCCCCGTCGCGGTCCTGTCTCGCGCCCTCGTATGCTGGGCCTTGGTGGGCGTCACCTCTTCGCCGTAGATGTCAAATAGCGTTCCCAGGGTGAGCGGCTCGGGCTCGGCTTCCGCCTTGCCATGCAGGCCGGTGCTCGCAACCCCGGCGGCGAACTCGTCCGCCTGCCTCTTCGCGCGAGCCCAGTCGCGGTGCTTGAGGGACCGCGTGAGCCTGCGACCGTCCTGCCGCCACTCGATCTGGAGCAGACCGGTTTTCGGATCGGGAAACACCCTGACCCGATTCCGGCCCCATTCTCCGGCGCTGTAAGAGCGCCGGCCACGTTTCGTGCGTGCCATCGTTCGATTCCTCTCGTTGATGGCTGCACGATCTGCACAACCGAAAGCTCGCAGAGAGAAGGCTTCTCCGCCAGTTTGCTCGAAGCCGGTTGCCGTCCCGGAAACCCAGTCACCGGGGCCGGGCGGCGAGCGCACATCGACATCGGGGTCCATGTGCGCGGACACGCGTTCCGGCCGTGCACTCCCGCGACGGTGCATGCCGTTTGCCGAATTGCAGTTGCACCACGGTCTCCGGGGCGGCTGCGCCGCGCCGGAACCGGAGGCCGTGGCCGGAGCGACCCCCCGCCCTGGACGCTTGGCGTGCCACGGGGGAGGGTTGGGATGTGCACGCCATCCCAACCCTACGCGGGAGGTCGCTCCGGGCCAGCGATCCTTGGCAGGAAGGCCATCGAACGCCCGACACGCGCGGGTCCCGTTCTTGCGTGGCGAGGCCGAACAGCCCGACGGACAAGCGGTCGGCCAACCGGTCCACCGCCTCCTCGAAGCGGCGCTCGGCACCCTTCCGGTACGGAGTGCTGGCTGGGAGTGACCCCGCAGCGGCGGGGAGGATGGGGCTGTCCGGCTCCAGCCTCCCCGGTGCCGATTGAGGCATGCCGAAATGGGGGGTCACTCCCAGCCACGGCAAGGAACGCGGATCGTCACCGGCGCTCCGCTGGCCGTGGCGCAACCGCAAGCGCGCCAGCGATGTACAGCGCCGAGGCCATTGTCCGGCCGAACGGCGATTTCTTGTCCGGACACCCCCAAAGTGAGCCGGACACGCAGGACTTGCCACCAACATCCACGTCCGGCGGTCATTTGGAGGCCTCGCGACAGCCCTACCGGGTCGTGATGGCGCACGTTGCTGTAACTACAATCTATATGTATAATCGATCGATGGAATTCGAGTGGGACGAGGCCAAGAACCAGACGAACATCCGCAAGCACGGCATCGGGTTCGACACCGCGAAGCGCATCTTCGAGGGGACCGTCGCAACATCGCCCCGACCGTCGCCGGGACTACGGCGAGGAGCGCCGCATCAGCATCGGCCGGGTCGAGCCCGGAGCGCTGATCGTGGTGACCCCACAGAGCGCCGCGGGCGCATCCGTCTGATCTCCGCCCGCCCGGCGTCGCGGAAGGAAAGGAGAGTCTACCATGAGCGGACGCTACGATAGGCCCCTCACACCCGAGAAGATCGCGGCGGTGAAGGACGAGGGCATCGACTTCAGCGACATCCCGGAACTGGACGAGGGGTTCTGGGAGCGGGCGGAACTCGTCGAGCCGGACCTGACCGACCAGATCACGATGCGCGTGAAGCGCTCCGTGCTGGCGTACTTCAAGGCTCCGGGGAAGGGCTACCAGACGCGGATGAACCGCGTATTGGAGAGCTACGTTCGGCACCGGACGGGGGAATCCGCCGACACCGGGAAGGGCGCGGGCGGCTGACACGGGTCCCGCGGTCGGGTCCCTTTCACCTCGATGAACCCGAAGCTTGCCCCGGCGTCCCGGCCGTCCCCGACTCCGGGCGAACGGCGTCTTCGGCGGTCGCTCCGAGAGCGTCCCCCGGGCTGGCTCCCGGCCTGTTACTTGCCGGGAGCCAGTTTACCCTGGGTATAACCCAAGGCCTGGCGAGGGGCTCTGCCCCCTCGACCCCCGACAGGCCCGCGCTCGCGACAGGAATTGCAAGCCGGGGGCTGTCGCCGGAGGGGCGACGGCTCTTGCCGTGGTCGCCACACCGGCAGGGTCCGCCGTACCCATGGGGCGCTCGAATCCCAATCGGCCGTGCCCTTCCGGGTCTCCCCCCCCCACTCCTGGCGCCCCCCTTGGCCTCCCCGCGCGGCATCGTTGGTGCGGCCCCCCCCCCAAACGGGGCGGGGGCAGGGGGTGCGCAAACCCACCTGCCCCCGAACCCGTAGCAGGCCCTCGGACTGCCGGGTCGCTACCGTCCGCCCCCTCGCGGCCAGTGCGCCATGGGCGACCGGGCGGTGCCGCCGCAAGACGTTTTTGCGCATGCGGTTGGATGGGTACTCCAGTGCGCATCGCCGGAGGCCTGAAGTGCGCATCGGACCCCCATGTCGTTTGCGCGCTCAGGTACGGCCCCAAGCGGGAGCGCCGGAACCCCGGCGAGCGCTTCGAAGAGCCCCTTGAGGAAGCCTTGAGCGACCGCGTGGGGGCCGACGATGCACGAACCCGATCCAAGCACCCCCGCAACGGGAGCGGCGATCCATTCTACGGATTTGACAGCGATAGGTTTCAACTCCGCGACCCCGGCGGAACCTCAATCCGGTTACGGGCTCGGGTTCGCACAGGACGGGACTACGGTTTGGAATGCCCTCTTGGCCTTGCCCGCATTTATCAGTGTATGATAACATCAGTGGATGACGAGACCGAACCGGGATCCGGGGCTGGACACGCTACTCGGGCTTCACGGCGAGACGCTGTTCGTGGACGACGCCGGGCACTGGGTGAAGTTCGTCGCGGTGCGGACGGAGCCGACGCCGGAGCGTCCGCACGGCCTCAGCTATTCGCTGACGCTGCACGCGCCGGACGGTTCGCGGCTGGTCGGATTCGACAACGCACACCCAGTGCGGGAGCGGCGCGGTCCCGGGGGGCGGCGTCGAACGGAGCACGACCACCGGCACCGGCTCCGCGCGGTCCGGCCCTACGAGTACGAGGACGCGGCGGCGCTGCTGGAGGATTTCTGGAAGGAAGTGGACCGGGTACTCCGGAAGAGAGGATCGATTCCATGAGGACACTGACGATCGGCATCGCCGACTACGACCGGATGAAGGCGCGCACCCTGGCGATCGCCCGGGGCGAGCACAAGCCCGCACGAGGCGAGCCGAAGGTGTGGTTCACCTCGCTCGACAGCTTCGCGAAGTTGCTGTCGGAGCATAACCGGCGCCTCTTGGAGCTGATCGCCCGGGAGCGTCCGCGTTCGCTCACGGAGCTTGCGGAGATGGCCGGGCGGAGCAAGTCGAACCTGTCGAGGACGCTGAAGACGATGTCGCAATACGGGCTGGTGGAACTGCGGCGGGGCGAGCGCGGCACGCTGGTGCCGAGCGTGCCGTACGACCATGTGCGGCTGGATGTCTCCCTGACCGGCGCTGCGGGCGAAGCGGTCGGCGCCGGCCGTTGAAGCTCGAACGCATCGTTCCCGGCAGCCGCCTGTCCGGGATCGCGGGCGGCGGCGCGGTCGAGGTCGTCGCCACGCGATCCTACGGGCCGGACGCGGTGGAGGTGACGTGGAAGGGTCCGGACGGGCTCGGGGAACGGATCCTCTACCGGGAGGACGAGCCCCGGATCGGGGAGGTCTCGCCGGGGCGCCGCTGGGCGTTCGACGGCGACGGCGACGCATTCCGGCTGGCCTCGGAGGCGCTCCGGATCCGGCTCGCGCACCTGTTCGATCCCTACGCGGCGGTGAACGCATCGCACATCGAGCCGCTCCCGCACCAGTTGACGGCAGTGTACGGCGCGATGCTGGAGCGCCAGCCGCTCCGGTTCCTGCTGGCCGACGATCCGGGCGCGGGCAAGACGGTGATGGCGGGGCTCCTCATCAAGGAGCTACTGATCCGGGGGAGCCTTGAGCGGTGCCTCATCATCGCGCCCGGGAACCTAGTCGAGCAGTGGCAGGACGAGCTTCACGAGAAGTTCGATCTCGGGTTCGAGATCCTGACCCGCACGCAGATCGAGGCGTCGCGCACGGGCAGCCCGTTCGCCGAGCATCCGCGCCTGATCGCGCGGCTCGACATGCTGGCCCGCAACGAGGAACTCAAGGCGAAACTCGAAGCCGCGCCCTTGTGGGACCTGATCGTCGTGGACGAGGCCCACCGCATGTCGGCGAGCTTCTTCGGCCGGGAGGTAAAGTACACGAAGCGCTTCCAGTTGGGGGCGCTGGCGGGGCGGTTGACCCGGCACTTGCTGCTGATGACGGCGACGCCGCACAACGGCAAGGAGGAGGATTTCCAACTCTTCATGGGTCTTCTGGACGCGGACCGATTCGAGGGTCGCTTCCGGGAGGGGGTCCACAAGGTCGATCCGTCGGACATGATGCGGCGGTTGGTCAAGGAGGAACTCCACCGCTTCGACGGCACGCCGCTCTTTCCGGAGCGCCGGGCCTACACCGTCTCCTACGGGTTGTCGCCGGGCGAGGCGGAACTCTACGAGGCGGTGACGCACTATGTGCGCGAGGAGATGAACCGGGCGGACCGGCTCGCCGAGGACGGCACGCGGCGGCGCAACAACGTGGGGTTCGCGCTTCAGATCCTACAGCGCCGTCTCGCGTCCTCGCCTGCGGCGATCCACGAGTCGCTGAAACGGCGCATGGCGAGGCTGGGCGACCGGCTTGAGGAGGAGAGGCTGGTGCGGGCTGGCCGCAGTCCCGAGGCGCGCATCTCGGCGGACCCGGTCCCGGCGTTCGACGAGGAGGACTTCGAGGAGGCCCCGGGCGACGAAGCCGAGGCGCACGAGGACCGGCTCGTGGACAGCGCGACCGCCGCGCAGACGGTCGCGGAACTTGAGGCCGAGATCGTCGAAATCCGGCGTCTGGAACGGATGGCGGGGGCGCTTCGGCGCTCCGGCGAAGACACCAAGTGGCGCGAACTCGACCGCATCCTCGACGATCCGCTCGTGCACGATCCCGAGCGGGACGTGCAGCGCAAGATCGTGATCTTCACGGAGGCGCGCGACACGCTCGAATACCTCGCCGGCCGCATCCGCGCGCGGACGGGCGAGTCGGAGAGCGTGGAGGTGATCCACGGCGGGGTGCCGCGCGACCGGCGGCGCGCGGTGATCGCCGCGTTCAACGACGATCCGGCCGTCCGGTTCCTGCTTGCGAACGACGCGGCGGGCGAGGGCGTGAACCTGCAACGGGGCGCGCATCTCATGGTGAACTACGACCTGCCGTGGAACCCGAACCGACTTGAGCAGCGCTTCGGCCGGATCCATCGCATCGGGCAGACCGAGGTCTGCCACCTCTGGAACCTCGTGGCGACCGAGACGCGGGAGGGCGCGGTCTACGAGCGCCTCCTTGAGAAGCTGGAGACGGCGCGCGGAACCTTGGGCGGCAAGGTCTACGACGTGCTCGGCGAACTCTTCGAGGCGCGGCCGCTCAAGGATCTGTTCATGGAGGCGATCCGCTACGGCGAGCGGGACGACGTGCGCGAGCGTCTGTTCCGCGCCGTCGAGGGCGCGGTGGACACCGAACACATCAATCGTCTGGTCGAGCGCGGCAAGCTCACGCGCGAGGGGCTCGATCCGGCGACGAGCCGGCGCGTGCGCGAGGAGATGGACCGGGCTGCGGCGCGGCGGCTTCAGCCGCACCACATCCGCTCGTTCTTCGAGGCCGCGTTCTGCGACGCGGGCGGGGTCATGCGCCCCCGGGAGCGCGGCCGGTTCGAGCTTACCCGGGTCCCCGCGATCCTGCGGGACCGCGACCGGCTGATCGGGCGCGGGGATCCGGTTCTGCCCCGGTACCGGCGGATCTGCTTCGCCAAGGAAGGAATCGCGGGCCGCCCGCAGGCAGCGCTCGTGGCTCCGGGCCATCCGCTCCTCGACGCGCTGGTCGATCTGACGCTCGACCGCTACCGGGATCTGCTCGTGCGGGGGACGCTCTTGGTCGACGAGTCGGACCGCCATGCCGGGCCGCGCGTGCTGGTCACGCTCAGGCACCGGATCCGCGACGGTCAGGCGACGCGCCGCGGCAGCCCGCGCGCGGTCTCCGAGCGGCTCCAGTTCGTATGGCTCGACCCGGACGGCGGGGCGACCGACGGGGGAGCGGCCCCGTATCTCGACTGCCGGGGGGCGGACGGGGACGAGCCAGCGAAGGTCGCGGAACTCATGGACGCGCCCTGGCTCGGGGAACCGCTTGAGGAACGGGCGCGGGCGCACGCGATCGCGGATCTCGTGCCCCGGCATCTGCGCGAGGTGCGCGACGCGCGGCTCGCCCAACTCGACAGGATCGAGGCCGCAGTGAAGGAGCGCATGCGCCGCGAGATCATGCATCTCCAGCACCGGGCGCTCGAACTCGAAACGCTCGAACGGGCGGGAAGGAAGCCGAGGCTCAATTCCGAGAACGTGCGGCGGCAGGCGGATGCGCTCCGCGACAGGCTCGAACTCCGGCTGGCCGACATCGCCCGCCAACGCGACATCGCGCCGCTCCCACCCGAGGTGTGCGGCGCGGCGCTCGTCGTTCCGGGCCGGATGCTCCGGCCGGCGAGCCAGCGGGAAGCGGCCGATGCGTTGGCTCGCGCCGAGGTCGAGGAGAAGGCGATGCGGGCGGTCATGGCACGGGAGCGGAGTCTCGGGAATGAGCCCAAGGACATCTCGAAGGAGAATCGCGGATACGACATCGAGAGCCGCGATCCGGACTCCGGGCGGCTCCGTTTCATCGAGGTGAAGGGCCGCCGCGCGGATGCCCGCGCCGTCACGATCACCCGAAACGAAATGGTGACGGCCCTGAACGCGGCCGAGTCCTACATTCTTGCCTTGGTGCTCGTGGATGGCGGATCCGCAGCTGCGCCGATCTATTTGAGGGACCCGGGCCGGATCTTCGGATCCGAGCCGAACTTCCACGAGGTGTCGCGCCAGATCTCCGCCAAGGCCATCGAAACTGCGGCGCGACAGGAGACGCATTGAACCCGACCCGCCGCGAGACCGGATCGCCATGACCGTCCACCGCAAGAAGTTGATCGAGGTGTCGTTGCCGCTGAAGGCGATCAACGCGGCATCGGCGCGGGAGAAGTCGATCCGCCACGGGCATCCCTCGACCCTGCACCTCTGGTGGGCGAGGCGGCCGCTCGCGGCCTGCCGCGCGGTGCTGTTCGCGCAGCTTGTCGACGATCCGTCCGGCTGGCCGGAGGAGTTTCCCACGGAGGAAGCCCAGGCCCGCGAGCGCAAACGGCTTCACGGGATCATCGAGGAGATGGTGCCTTGGAAGGCGACCCACGACGAACGGATCATCGGGAAGGCGCGCTACGAGATCGCACGCTCGCTCGCACGGGAGCTCGGCGATGCGCCGCCGGATGAGAACGATGCACGCGCGGTCCTCGAATACCTCGCCCAGCACGCGCCGCCGGTCTGCGATCCTTTCTGCGGCGGGGGATCCATCCCGCTCGAAGCACAGCGGCTGGGATTGCGGGCGCATGGCTCGGACCTGAACCCCGTCGCCGTGCTCGTATCAAAGGCGACGTGCGAGATCCCTCCCAAGTTCTCAGGGGCGGCCCCCGTCCATCCCGATGTGGACCGCACGGGAGGCTGGAGGGGAGCTTCAGGGTTGGCGGAGGATATCCGCCGCTACGGTAAGTGGATGCGAGACAAGGCCGAGGCCCGGATCGGCCATCTCTATCCGACGATCCGCGTCACCGAGGCGATGGCCGACGACCGAGACGATCTCCGGCCCTACACCGGCAAGGACTTGACGGTGATCGCGTGGCTCTGGGCACGCACCGTGGCCTCCCCCGACCCGATGATGCGGGGCACACACGTTCCACTCGCAAGCTCGTTCGTGCTGTCGTCGAAGAAGAGTAGGCAGGCGATTATCGTTCCGGTCGTCAACCGTGAAGCTCGCACCTACCGGTTCGTGGTGAGGTCGAGCGGGATCGGACCTGAAGAATACGTTCGCGCGAGGAAGGGCACGAAAGCCGGGCGTGGAGCCAATTTCAACTGCCTAGTCTCTGGAGCTCCGATCTCGGGTGACTACATCAAGGCCGAGGGCAAGGCAGGCCGGATGAGGGCGCGTCTGATGGCGGTGGTGGCGGAAGGGAAACGCACCCGCCTCTATCTGGATCCAACAGAGGAGATGGCGGAAGCCGCACGCCAAGCCGAGCCGGAGTGGAGACCCGCGGCCACGATTTCTGGAAGCAATCAGTATCTCGGGGTCCGCCCGTACGGCATGGACCAGTTCGACGAACTGTTCACGGATCGGCAGTTGGTGGCGTTGACGACGTTCTCGGATCTGGTCGCGGAGGCGAGACAGAGAGTGCTCGCCGATGCATTGCTCGCGGAGATGGACCGCCAAGCGTCAAGCCTCGCCGACGGCGGCGACGGTGCTGAAGCCTACGCAGACGCCATAGCGACATATTTGGCGTTGGTAATCGGCAAAGCGGCGGATTTGGGGAACTCTCTTTGCGCATGGGAGCCCAACGCACAGTGCCCGAGACACCTCTTTTCCCGGCAGGCGATCCCGATGGTGTGGGATTTTGCGGAACCGAACCCGTTTTCCTCTTCCTCAGGAGGTTGGGTGGTGTTCCTGCAAGGGATAACCAGTTCACTGGAGAAGTGCTTCCCTCTATCCGGGTTGACGCCCGCGAGCATCGAACAACGGGAGTGCGCCGATGGCCACGCCCTGACAGGTCCGATCTTCACAACGGATCCACCCTACTACGACAACGTTCCGTACGCGGACATCTCGGACTTCTTCTACGTGTGGTTGAGGCGAACCCTCCCCAATACCTGGCCCGACCTGTTCCGCCGTTTACTCACTCCCAAAGCCGAGGAACTCGTGGCCTTCGCTTACCGCCACGGGGGTAAAGATGCAGCCGAACGGTTCTTTATCAAGGGCATGGGTCGAGCCCTTCGCAACATGCAGAGGGCGGGTGCTGTTGAGTTCCCGGTGACCCTATACTACGCGTTCAAGCAGGCCGAGGTAGCGAAAGAGGGCCTTACATCGCCCGGATGGGCGACTTTCCTGCAAGCAGTCTTTGAGGGAGGCTATGTCGTTGACGGGACTTGGCCTGTGCGTACCGAGAATGCCAGCAGGATGAGAGGACAGGGATCCAATGCTCTGGCCTCGTCCATCGTCATGGTCTGCCGGAAGCGGTCGGACGACGCGGTGGCCATCACGCGCAGGGAGTTCGTAGCACGCCTACGGGCTAAGCTCCCCGACGCGCTCAAGAAGATCCGCGAGGGGGGCGTGGGTCCTGTGGACATGGCTCAGGCCTCGATCGGTCCCGGGATGGGCATCTTCACGGCGGCGTCCAACGTGCTGGAGCCGGACGACACTCCGATGACGGTGCGGGCGGCGATCGCGCTCATCAATCAGGTTAGGGACGAGATCTCGGGCGAGGAAGCGAGCGGTTACGACCCGGAGACGCGCTTCTGCATCGACTGGTTCGAGGCGTTCGGCATGGAGGAGGGCACGTCGGGTGAAGCGATCAACATGGCTCAAGGGTACGACATCGGGATCGACGCTCTCCAGAAGGCCGGTGTGGTCCGCGCCCACGGCGGGAAGACAAGGTTGCTCCGGCGCGAAGAGATGCCGGAGGACTGGAGCCCGGGAACCGACAAGCGCCTGACCGATTGGGAGTGCGCGCAGCATCTAGCGCGCGTCATGGAATCGCGGGACGGCGGCATGGACGCGGCGGCGCGGCTCTACTCGACGATGGGGTCCGAGCGTAGCGACAATGCCCGGATGCTGGCCTACCGCCTCTACGACATCTGCGAGCGGACGAACCGGGCAGCCGAAGCGCAGGTCTGGAACGCGCTGGCGCAAGAATGGCCGGCGCTGGATGCCGCGCTCATCCGTTTCGAGGAGGAGTCGGGGCGTGGGCCGTCGGATAGCCAGGGCAGCCTCGGCCATGGACTGCCCGGATGGGACGAATGACGCCGACCCGAACGGAGAAGATGCGATGATCCGCACGAAGCCCGAGAACCCTGCGTTTGCCGCCAAGGGGCGTGTCGAGCGCGGGCTGGAGGCGCTCCGCGTCACGCTCGGCGTCTATGTCGAACGGAACATGAAGAAGCGCTACGGCGGTCGGTGGCGGCAGTACGCGAGCCGCGCGGGCGGAGGCCGGGCCGACGGCGAACTGGATGTCTACGCGCAGTTGAAGACCGTGCTTGACCACTGGCGGGAAGTGTTCTCGGACGACACCCGGCTGAGGAAGGCGCGGAGCTACGTCTCGCTCGCGATGGATGCCCGCAACAGCGCGGCGCACTTCGCCGGTCGTATGTCGGCCCGCGAGGCGATCCGCTACTTGGATGCGATGCGCGAGTTGGCGCTGGCGGTCGGCGGCGGCGCACAGGTCAAGGTCATCGGATCGCTCTACGACGAGCAGTTGGCCGAGGCGGGCGGCGAGCAAGCCGCCGAACCCCGGCTCCCGGGGCTGGAAGAACCTCGCCCGGCTGGCCCGCTTCGCCCTTGGCGCGAAGTCTGCCAGCCACACCCGGACGTGCTCAGCGCCCGCTTCTCCGACGCCGAGTTCGCCGCGAATCTCGCGCTGGTCGATCAGGGCGAGGGGAGCGAGGAGTACGTGGATCCGGCCGCGTTCTTCCGCATCACCTACGCCACCGAGGGGCTCACCCGCGTCCTGACCTCGACGCTTGAGCGGTTGGCGGGCAAGGGCGGCGATCCCGTGATCGGGCTCCAGACCAATTTCGGCGGCGGCAAGACGCACACCATGCTGGCGCTCCACCATCTTTCGCGCGCTTCCGAGGCCGGGTACCGGCCCGAGGATCTGACGGGCATGGCTCCGGTCTTCGAGGCCGCGGGCGTCGCGAAGCTCGACCGGGTGCGCCGCGCCGTCTTCGTCGGGACGCACAAGGGCGCGGCGGAGGCGATGCACGCCGAGGACGGGCGCGAGATCCGCACGCTCTGGGGTTATCTCGCGTGGCGTCTCGGAGGCTGGGAGGCCGTGGACCGCGTAGCGGATTCCGAGTCCGCCCGCACCAACCCCGGCTCCGAACGGATGATCCAGATCCTGCGCGGTGCGGCGCCTTGCATTGTCCTGCTGGACGAGGTGGTGGCGTTCGCGCGCCAGCTTCGCGGCCTCGAATACGACGCGTTCCACGCGTTCATGCAATCGCTGACGGAGGCCGCCGCAGCGGTGGACGGGGCCGTCGTAGTCGGCTCTCTCCCGGAGTCGGGAGCCGAGGTCGGCGACGAACAGGGCCTCAACGCGCTTCGCCGCCTTGAGAAGATCTTCGGCCGTGTCCAGTCAGCGTGGATGCCGGCGAGCGGCATCGAGACGTTCGAGATCGTCCGGCGCCGGTTGTTCCAGCCGCTCGACCCGGCCGGGGAGAAGGTGCGCGACCAGACCATCCGCGCGTTCCGGAAGCTCTACCGCGACAACCCGGCGGACTTTCCGGCGGAGGTCCGCGAACGTGGCTACGCTGAGGAGATGCGCCGGGCCTACCCGCTGCATCCCGAGATCCTGAGGCGCTTCTCCGGCGACTGGTCGGTGCTGGAGAAGTTCCAGCGCACGCGCGGGATCCTGAAGATCATGGCCGACGTGGTCTACTCGCTTTGGCGCGGCGAGAGCCCAGCGCCGCTCATCACGCCGGCCATGCTGCCCTTCCACGACGCCAAGGTCCGCACCGCGCTACTCGAACCGCTCGACCGCGCGTTCGGCCCAATCCTGCAATCGGAGGTCGATGGCGAGCAGGCGCACACGGCCAGGATCGAGGCGCGCCGCCCCCGGTTCTCCAAGACTCGTGCCGCGACGCGCTCCGCGCGCTCCGTGTTCTTCGCGACCGCGCCCCACGCGGGGGTACGGCGCGGCGGCCTGACCGGGAGCGAACTGCGGCTGGCCTGCGCCCAGCCGGGCGATCAGATCGCAATCTTCGGCGAAGCGCTAGAGGAACTCGCGCGGCGCTCCGCCCATCTCTACCGCGACGGCGACAGCTACTGGTACTCGCCACAGCCGACGCTGAACAAGCTCGCCGCCGACCGCGCGCGCGATGTCGGCGACAGGGCCGCCGACGCCCGGATCGTCGAAGTCCTCCGCGAGGAACAGAGGAACCGCGCCGGGTTCCCTCGCGTCCACGCGGCACCGGACAACCTGACCGACATCGAGGACCGTCGCGCAACCGCGCTGGTCGTCCTGCCTCCTTCGGCCTGCCACGATCCGGCTGCCGGTGCCGAATCGTCCGCGGTCGTGGCCGCCCGCGAGGCGCTCGAACGACGCGGCAGCGGACAGCGAAGCTACCGGAACGCCTTGGTGTTCGTCGCCCCGGACGCCAGCAACATCGACGCGGCCCGCCAGAACGCCAAGCGCGAACGCGCTTGGCACTCGATTCTGAAAGACCCCGATCTCCGAGACAATCTGACCGGGGCGCAGACGAGCGACGCGGAGGCGCAGGCGAAGCGCAGCCGGGAGGCGCTGCTGCGAAGCATCCGCCAAGCGTGGGTCCATGTGCTCCATCCGGGTTCCCCCGGCGCGGAGGACGGCGCGGACGGGGCGCAGCGGGGGTACGTCGTCCGCTCGACCCGGCTCATCAACCGGGGTGGTGCGAAGGGCATTCCGCAGGTTGTCTGGGACAAGGTATCGGGAGACGGCACCGTGATTGCCGAGATGGGACCGCAGAACGTCATCCAAAGCCTCTCGCCCGTGTGGCCCGACGACAGACCGCACGTACCCATCGAGACGATCCGCGACTGGTTCGCGTCCTACGTCTACATGCCACGCATCCGCGACGACGCGACGCTCTACCGAGCGCTCGAAAAGCTCATCGAGGATCTCGCCGAGCCCTATGTATTCGCCGCGGCGTTCGACGAGGACACAGGAACCTACGACGGCGTTAGGGAGGGCATCGTTCGCGTGGCGCGCGCGAGCGGTCTGCTCGTTCGCCGCGAAGCAGCCCCGTCTCCCGAACCGAAGCCCGAGGAGAGCGGAGCGGGCGAGGGCGAGACCACCGGGAAAGAGGAACCCGGGTCCGGAGAAACGGAGGAGGAGGCTGTCGAGAAGCCGCCAGCCCGGTTCTTCGCAAGCATCCCGGTCGAGCCTGACCGGGCCGGATTCGTGGTCGCCCGGATCATGGACGCGCTCCTCGTCGAGCTCACCCGTTCACCGGGCTCCAACGTCCGCGTGACCCTCGATCTGGAAGGGAACGCCGGGGAGAATGGCTATCCGAAGGATGTCGTCGACATCGTCAAGGCCAACGCCCGCGACCTCAAGATCGACAAAAACAACTACGGTTTCGAGATCTGATGACGAGCCTGTGTCAAAGGAGATGCTAAATGTCGAGAGGAGAACTTGTTCGGCTAGATCAGTCAGGGATCTTCGAATGGCCTTGGCCTTCGAAGTATGGTCTGCTGGTTGTGCGGGGTGCCGCCGGTGGCGGTGGTGGGGGTGGCGGCGCATTCTGCCTTGAAGGTTTGAATCTCTACGGTGCGGATGGAGGCGATGGCGGAGAGGGCGGTGGCGCGACGAGCGTCACGCACGGACAGAGCATCTATCTGGCAGCCGGCGGTGGCGGCGGCGATGGTGGTGGCGGTGGTGGGTTGCTGGAG
>VXMQ01000202.1 GCA_009841015.1 Candidatus Palauibacter denitrificans
CCCCGGACCCGACCGTCGCCGCCGCCTGGGCCCCTCCCCCCTGAAGGCTGCATCGCTCTGATCGGAAGACCACGAGGCGATTTCTGCGTCGGCGAGGAACTCATCGTGGGCGCGCGCCACGTCGGAGGCAGGCTCCCCCTCCCGCGGCGGTGTACCGCGGAAGAGTCCGACGGTCGCGAGCGCGGGGTGGCGATCCGGGTCCGAAGGCTGTGGTTCGCCGGCAGAATCATGAATGGAAGTCATGAGACATGATGCAAGAGGCGGCTCAGGGGCGCGAATGACCATGTAACGTGGGGCAGCCGTTAGCCCGGTGTCCCGACGCTAGCCGCGGAAGGGGGGGTAGTGGCCGAGGTCGTAGGCGCGGATGGAGAGGACGCCGCTCGACCCGATCCCCACGTCGGCGAGGGTGCGCGTCTCGTCGCGGATGCGGCGCTCGGCGAACTCGGTGTAGAAGTCGGCGGGGTCGTCCGAGGAGCGCTGGAGCATCGCGCGGATGCCGAAGGCCTTGGCGTCGGCCACGGTCGTGCCGGCCGGCAGGTCGGCGACGTGCTCGAGCCAGCGGTCGGGCATGATGAGGCGAACCGTGATGGCGTTCATGCGGCTCCCGGTGACGGCGTCAGCGCCGGCTTCAGCGCCGGCCTCAGTGGTCACTCTCAGTGGACGTTGCGGAGGGTGTAGAGGAAACGCTTCGCGAGGTCGGTCACGTCGAGGCCCACGACGCGATCCGTCTCCACCCGGACGTTCGTGTGGCCGCCCGCCCGGTCGACAGCGAACCGGGCGAGTCCGATCTCCCCGGCGAAGGTGACGGATGCGTCGGTCTCCTCGTGAACCCGAAGCCCGGAGTGCTCCCCGAAGAAGCTCTTCGCGCGGTCGAGCACATCTTCCGGGGACAGGTCGGTGATCGTGACGTATCGCATGTGGAGAACCCCCTGGTCGGCGCGCAAAATCTTGCCCCCCCGGCGGCGCGTCAACCGGACTGCGCGAGGACCTCGGGCGAACGATTGGCCCCAGGCGTCCGGGGACGATACCATCTCCCGCCATGAACCCGCCCATCTCGTTCGGCCGCTTCTTTCTGCCCGGCCCGACCGAAGTCCCCCCGGATCTGTTCGACGCCATGAGGCGACCCGTCGTCGGGCACCGGAGCGCCGAGGTCTCGGGCCTGGTCGAAGCCATGCAGCCGTCCGCGTCGCGGCTCTTCCGGACGTCGCGCCCGGTGTACCTGTCGACCTCGTCCGCCACCGGCATGATGGAGGCGGCGATCACGAACCTCACGCGCCGCCGCGTCCTCTGCCTCACGAACGGGTCGTTCAGCAAGCGGTTCCACGCGATCGCCGAAGCGACGGGGCGCCCCGCGGACGCGCTGGAGACGGAGTGGGGCGAGCCGAACCTGCCGGAGCGGCTGCACGACGCGCTCGCCGCGGCGCCCGGCCGGTACGATCTCGTCACGGTCGTCCACTCGGAGAGTTCGACCGGCGTCCTCAATCCCCTGCAGGAACTCGCCGCCGTCGCCCACGAGTTCGACGACGTGCTGATCGCCGTCGATACGGTCTCATCCCTGGCCGGGGCGCCGGTGGAAACCGACGAGTGGGGACTGGACTTCGTTCTCACCGGGTCGCAGAAGGCGGTGGCGCTGCCCCCGGGCCTCGCGCTGGCCGTCGCGTCCGAGAGGGCGCTCGCCCGCGCGAGGGAGGTCGAGCACCGGGGCTTCTACTTCGACATCCTCAAGTTCGAGAAGAACCTCGAGCGCTGGCAGACGCCGAATACGCCGGCCGTCTCACTCTTCTTCGCTCTCGAGCGGCAGTTGAACCGGATGATGGAGGAAGGGCTGGAGGCGCGCTGGGCGCGCCACGATGCGATGGCCCGCCGGACATACGAGTGGGTGGACGATACGGCCGCGCGAACGGGCCGGCCGTGGCGCGTGCTCGCGCCGGAAGGCTACCGTTCGCCCTGCGTGACCGTCATCATGCTTCCGGACGGTCTGACGGGTCCCGAGGTCGTCTCCCGCGCGCTGGCGCACGGATACACCGTGGCGGCGGGCTACGGGCCCCTGAAGCAGCCGTCGTTCCGAATCGGACACATGGGCGAGCACACGCTCGACGAGCTGGAGGCGCTTCTGGCCGTCCTCGACGAAGTTCTGTGATATAGCCACATAACGTGAGCGAGACGCCGTGAGCGATTCGGCCGGGGACACGCAGCGCCTTCTCATCGCGGACCCCCTTCTCCCGGAGGGGATCGAGACGCTGCGCGCCGCGCCGGGGATCGCCGTCGAAGACCTCAGCGAGGGGGACCGAGAGGGGCTCCTGCGCGCGCTGCCGGGCGCGTCGGCGCTGATCGTGCGCAGCCGTACGAGGGTGGATGCGGAGCTCATCGAAGCCGGCGACTCCCTCCGGGTCATCGGCCGCGCGGGCGTTGGCGTGGACAACATCGATATCCCGGCCGCGACCCGCCGCGGGATCGCGGTGCTGAACGCCCCTGCCGCGAATACCCAGTCGACCGCGGAGTTGGCGTTCGCGCTTCTCCTCGCGGCGGCCCGCCGGATTCCGGAGGCGGATGCGAGCATCCGCGCGGGGGAATGGAGGCGCAAGGAGCTGCGGGGCATCCAGCTCAGCGGCAAGACGCTGGGAGTGATCGGGCTGGGCCGGATCGGAGCCGAAGTGGTGTGGCGCGCGCGGGCCTTCGGGATGCGCGTGATCGCCCACGATCCGTTCGTGAGCGCCGAGCGGGCGAGCGACCTGGGCGTCGAACTCGCCGACCTCGACGCGCTGCTGCCCGCTTGCCACGCGATCACCGTCCACGTCCCGCTCTCCGACGAGAACCGCGGTTTCATCGGCCGCCGGGAGATCGCGGCCATGCGACCGGGTACGATCCTGATCAACGCGGCGCGGGGCGGGCTCGTCGACGAGGCTGCGCTGGCCGACGCGCTGCGGAGCGGCCATCTGGGCGCGGCCGGGCTCGATGTGTTCGAGACGGAGCCGCTCCCCGCCGACAGTCCGCTGCGGGACCTGCCGCAACTCGTGCTCAGTCCCCACCTCGGGGCTTCGACCTTCGAAGCCCAGCGGCAGGTCTCCCGGCAGATCGCCATCTCCGTGCGCAACGCGCTGGTCGAGGACGACTTCAGCGCCGCGCTCAACGCCCCGTTCGAGGCCGAAGATCGCGACGGAGCCGGACCCATCATGTACCTCGGCCGCTGCCTGGGCCGCCTGCTGGCCGGACTCGACGACGCGGCCCCGAGCCGGATCGAGGTCCGTTACGGCGGGTCGCGCGACGGCGTCCTCGGCCCCCTCGCGGCGAGCGTGGCGGTGGGCTTTCTGGAACGCCGCGTCGACCCGCCGCTCAACGTGGTGAACGCGCTGTCGATCGCGGGCGAGCGCGGCCTGGAAATCGTGCGCGTCCGCACGCAGGCGGAGGGGGACTACACGAACTACGTCGAACTCGGCGTGCGGTACGGCCGCCGAGAGACCGAGGTCGTGGGCGGGGCGCTGATGGGGGCGGGGATGGAGCCGCGGATCGTGCGCGTGGGGACGTTTCGCGTCGACACGCAGCCGCGCGGCACCTGCCTCTTCATCCGCAATCGCGACCGGCCGGGCGTGATCGGCGCCGTGGGCACCGTGCTCGGCGAAGCGAACGCGAATATCGCCGAATACCACCTGGCGCGCCGTCGCGGCGGGGGGCGCTCCCTCGGCGTCGTGCGGATCGACGGAGAAGTTCCTCCCGAAGTGCTGCGCGGCCTGAGCGAACTCGACGGGATCGACGAAGTCCGCCAGATCCACTTCGACTGACCTAGCGGTTGAAGTAGCTCCGCGTCTCGCGCCATACGACGCCCGACAGGAGCAGGAGTCCCACCAGGTTGGGCGCCGCCATGAGGCCGTTGAGGATGTCGGAGATGAGCCACACGACGTCCAGTTCCACGACCGCGGCGAGCCCGACTACGAGCACGAACACGAGCCGGTAGGGACGGATCACGCGTTCGCCGAAGAGGTAGGCGAAGCTTCGCTCTCCGTAGTAGGACCACCCGAGCATCGTGCTGAAGGCGAAGGTCGCGAGGCCGAGCGCGACGACGATGTCCCCCGCGCCCGCGAGCAGGCTCGTGTCGAAGGCGAGTTGCGTCATGTTCGCGCCCTCGGCCCCCGATTCCCACGCGCCCGTGGTCAGGATCGCGAGCCCCGTCAGGGTGCAGACGACGATGGTGTCGATGAACGTCTGTGTCATGGAGACGAGGGCCTGCCGCACCGGCTCGCGCGTCTGCGCCGCGGCGGCGGCGATCGCCCCCGTGCCCAGCCCGGATTCGTTCGAGAAGATCCCGCGCGCGACGCCGAAGCGCATCGCCTGAAGCACGGTGTAGCCGAGGGCCCCGCCAGCCACCGCCTGCCCCCCGAACGCGTGCTCGAACACGAGGCGGAAGGCCGCGGGGATCTGTGCCGCGTTGGATATGAGGACGATGACGGCGACGCCCATGTAGAGGACGATCATCGCGGGCACGATGACGCTGGCCACCCGCCCGATGGACCGGATCCCCCCGACGATGACGAGGCCGACGGCCGACGCCGTGACGAGTCCCATAACCCAGTGCGGCACGTGGAACGATTCGTTCATCGCGTCCGCGACCGCCTGCGACTGGACGCCGTTGCCGATTCCGAAGGCCGCGAGGGTCGCGAAGAGGGCGAAGGCGATCGCGAGGCCCCGGCCGAGGCTGCCCCGCCCGAGACCGTGCTCGAGGTAGTACATGGGGCCGCCCGCCTTCTCGCCCCGGGCGTCCGTCTCCCGGAAGCGGACGCCGAGCACCGCTTCCGCGTACTTCGTCGCCATCCCGAGGAGTCCCGTCACCCACATCCAGAAGAGCGCCCCTGGGCCACCTGCGCCGATGGCCGTCGCGACGCCCACGATGTTCCCGGTGCCGACCGTTGCGGCCAGCGCGGTCATGAGCGCCTGGAAGTGCGAGATGTCGCCCTCGCCCTCCGGTTCTCGGCGCTTGACGAGCGCCAGCCAGAGCGCGTGCCCGAGGCGGCGGAACTGGAGGCCCCGCAGCAGCAGCGTGTAGACGAGGCCGGTGGTGAGGAGGAGGATGATGAGGGGGACGCCCCACACCCAGGCCTGAATCGCCTCCAGCATCGCTGTTACCTCGTACTGGAGGTCATCGGGGAGAGCGCGCCGGACGGTCGCGCCGGGCGACCACGGCGGGCGGACCGTGACGTTAGACGCGCGGCCGAGCCGCCGTCAACGTAACGGGAGCGGCGTGGGGCTTCCGCGAGCGGGTCCGCACTTTGGACGGACGGACGGCTTGCGTACCTTCCCTGCCGCCGGGCGAAGGCCCGCGCACGACCCCTTGTCCAATTCGTTTCCCGGGATCCCGCGCTTGAACCAGAACCAGTCGGAGCCCGCGGCGGGAACAGCCCCACCGCAGGCGGAAGCGCTCGAGACCCTCTCGGGCGCGATCGAACGGGGGCGCCACCTCGCGCTCATCGCCGCCGAGGGAGCGGGCCTCGCCCCGCTCTACGCGGCCGCCGCCGTGCGGGATCTTGCCGCCGGCGAGCCGGGGGGGCGCGCCTTCGTGCTTACGGCAACCGTGGACCGCGCGCGGCGCTGCGCGACGGGCATTCGTGCCGCCGCGCAGGCCGCAGGGCACGATGTCGTCGTCGTGCCGGGCGCCGCGGGCGGGGCGGTGGCGCGGGCGGCGATCCTCGTTGGGCCCCCGGCCGTCCTGCTGGAGGGCGTGCGAAAGGGGGACATCCCGGCCGCGGCGCTGTGCACCCTGGTCCTCGATGACGTGCGTGCGCTCGAGCCGGCGCGGGCCGCCGTCGAGGCCGTGGTGCAGGCCTCGGGCGACGGGGCCCGTCGGATCGCGACGACCCACGCGCGGGATGCGGCGTTCGACGAGCTGCTCGAGCGCTGGCTGCCGCGCGCGCGCCGGTGGCCGAACGAACTGTTCGCCGAGCCGGGGACCGGGGAGCCGGAGGCGGGCGGCGCGGCGGGGACTTCGATCGCCGTCGCGAGCCGGGCGACGCGCGAGGGCCGGCTGGCGCGCCTGGCCGAGTTGCTTCACGACCTCACGCGGGCCGGCGCGGCGGCCGCCCTCAGCGTCGAGACGGCCCCCGACGCCATCGCCGATGTGAGCGCCGCGCTCTCGCTGGCCGGGCTGCGCGTCGCCGGGTCCGAGGCAGCCGGCACGGCGGAAACGGACGACGGAGAGACCGAGACCGGGGGCGACGCGGGCGAGACGGACGGCGGCGACGCGGTGCGGGTCGGGGCGTGGGGCGAGATCGACCCCGCCGCCCATGCCGTCGCGTTCGAACTGCCGCCCGCGCCGGAGCCCCTCGCCCGCGCGGCGGCCGCCGAGCGCTGCTACGCCGTCGTCGACTCCCTGCACGAACGGCAGCTCGAGCTGACCGCGTTCCGGGCCGGGCTGCGCGTCGCCCCCCTGGCCGAGCCGGCCGACCCCGCGCTCATGGACGACGTGGCCGCCTTCCGGGCCCACGTCGCCGACGCGCTCGAGCAGCAGGACCTCGCGAGCGGCGCGCTCCTCCTCGCCCCTCTCATCCGGGAGCACGGCGCCGCGCGCGTGGCCGCCGCCCTCGCCGGACTCCTCCGGGCGGCGGACCGGCCGGGCGGCGGGGAGAGGGAGGCCGCACCCGCCGACGCACCGCCCGGCGACGCCGCGACCGCGCCGCCCGACAGGAGCGCCCGGCGCGCCACTCGCCCCACCTGGACCAAGGTCTTCGTCGGCGTCGGCAAGCGCGACGGCGCGGGCCCCGGCGATCTCGTCGGCGCGATCACCGGCGAGACATCCGTGGCCGGCGGGCAGATCGGGCGCATCGACATCCGGCAGAACTTCACTCTCGTCGACATCGATTCGCTGGCGGCCGACGCCGTGGTCCGCGGTCTCGACGGCAGCCGGATCAAGGGGCGTCAGGTCGTCGCGCGCCTGGACCGCGAGGCGCGATGAGTCGGATGGGCCTCGTGCGGCGCCTGTTCGACTTCAGCCGGTTCGAAGGCCGCCTCCTCGGCGCCACCGTCTTCACGGTGAGTCTCACGATCATCGGGACGATCGGCTTCGCCGCCATGCCCGACTACAACCTGTCCGACGCATTCTTCATGACCGTGATCACGGTCTCGGCGGTCGGGTACGGCGAAATCCGGACGCTCACGGACGGCGGCCGCATCTTCGCGAGTTTCATGATCGCGGGCGGCATCGTCACGCTCGCGATCTGGTTCGCCCTCATCACCGCCACCCTCGTCGAGATGGACCTGACCCAGTCACTCAAGAGACGAAGAACGATGAAGAGGATCGACCGCCGCAGGGACCATGTGATCCTGTGCGGTGCGGGCCGCACCGGCCTGGCCGCGCTCAAGAGGCTCGCCACGCGCGGGACTCCGTACGTCACCATCGAACACGACCCCGCGCAGATCGAGGAGGCACGCCGGATCGACCCCGACGCGCTGGTCATCGAGGGGGATGCGACCGATGACGACGCGCTCCTTTCGGCCGGGATCGAGCGGGCGCGCGGGCTCATCGCCTCGCTGAGCGCGGACACCGACAACGCATTCGTGTGCCTGGCCGCGCGCGAACTGAACCCGGACCTGACGATCGTGGGGCGGGCGCGCTCCGAGGACGCGGTGAGCAAGCTCAAGAAAGCCGGCGCCGACCGCGTCGTCACCCCGAACTCGACCGGCGGCATCCAGATGGCCTCGCTCGTCCTGCGACCCGACCTCACGCTCTTCGTCGACTTCGACACCCCCGGCGACGCCGGCGGCATGGGACTCCTTCTGGAGCAGGTGTCCGTGCGCGAGTCGTCCGAGGTCGCCGGACTCACCCTGGCCGAGGCGGAGATCCACGCCAGAACGGGCCTGCTCGTCGTCGCGATCCGGCGCGGAAGCGGAGCGGGCGGCGACGCCGAGGGCTTCGTCTACAACCCGGGCCCGGAGGTGAAGGTGCGAGCCGGCGACGATCTCGTGGTGCTCGGACCCCGGTCCAGCTTCGCCGAACTGCGCAACTTCCTGAGCTGACTCAGAGCTTCTCGGGGTTCTCCTGGAAGAATGGGCGCCACTTCTCCTCGGGCGAGGGCGGCGTGAGGAGGCTCACGACGATCAGGAGTCCGAGCGAGATGAGGACGCCCGGGATCACGATGTAGTCGCTCGAGGCGAAATCGAACGCCGTCCCCCCGATCGTGGCGGTGAAGTCGACGCCGAACCGGGACAGGAGCGCGATCCCCACGATGCTCCCGAGTCCGCCCGCGATACACGCCACCCCTCCCTGCGGCGTCACGCGGCGCCACAGGAAGGCCGCGAGGAGCGCCGGCGTGAGGCTCGCCCCGACGAGCGAGTACGCGTAGAGCGCCATCGCGAGCACGGTGTCGAACTGCGTCAGCAGCACGAGCCCCAGCCCGCCGAACAGGACGACGCAGAGGCGCTGCAGCGCCAGCTTCCGCCCCTCGCTCGCGTCCGGATCCACGAAGCGCTCGTAGAGGTCCCGGCTCACGTTGGTCGAGGGCACGAGCAGGAAGGTGTTCCCCGTCGAGAGCACGATGGCGACCGCCGCGGCGAGGAGAATCGCGCCCCCGAAGATCGGCAGGCCGTTGGCGGCGATGTGGAGGATGATCGTCTCCGACGCGGCGCGACCGACCAGCGACACCTGCTCCGGGTCGGCGAGTTCCGGGAAGACCGCCCGGCCCACGATCGCGATCAGCGCCAGCGTCGTCTCGATGAAGACGACCCCGAGGAACATGCCGACCACGGCCTTCTTCGCCGACCCCGCGTCCTTTGCCGAAAAGAACTTCTGGTACATCCCGCTCTCGCCCAGGATCAGCAGGAAGGTGGGCATCGCGACGCCGATGACCCAGAGCACGTTGTGCCCCCCGAGGATCGTGAGGTGCTGTTCGGGCAGTGCGGCCGCGATCTCCCCGACCCCGCCGTTCGAGAACACGAGATAGGGGAGACCGATGATGATGCCGAGGGTGATGATGATCCCGTTCAGGAGGTCGACGGAGACGATGGACACCATCCCGGCGAGCGCCGTGAACGCCACGATCGTGACGCAGGTGATGATCATCCCCGTCGTGGGCGAGATCGCGCCGTCGGTAACGATGCTCAGGATCCAGCCGCCGCCCTGGAACTGGTAGGCGGCGATCGTGACGTAGGCGAGGATGATCGCGACCGTGCCGAGGATGCGCGCCGCCGCGTTGTAGCGCTGTTCGAGCAGGTCCGGGACGGTATACTTCGCGATCGAGCGCACGCGGGGGGCGAGGTAGAAGGCGACGAGGAGCCCGACCCAGGCGCCGAAGGAGAACCACAGCTCCGCGATCCCCGTGCGGTAGGCCAGCCCGGCCCCGCCGAAGAGCGACCCCGACCCGATCCAGGTGCAGATGAGCGTCCCCACGAGGAGCGCCACCGGCACGTTCCGGCCCGCCACCATGAAGTCCGCGTGGCTCTTGATCTGCCGGGAGCGCCACACGCCGATCCCGATGAGGATGAGCGGGTAGCCGAAGACGGCGATCGTCAGCAGGTCCATCCGCTACTCCCCTTTCGACATGCGACGCTTTAGCTCCTCGAGCATCGCGTCCGCCCGCGCCTCCCTGAGTTCCCGCTCGGCCACGAAGTCCCGCTGCGGCGCGCCGGCCATCGGATCGAGCGCCTCGTCCACCTGGCGGCGCGCGTCGTCGAGGTCGCTGCTGCCCTCCATCTTCTCGGCCATGCGGTCGAACGCATCCACCGAGTCGAGCCGGTCAGTCGAGTGCTGGATCGCCTGCGCGCGCCGTTGCTGCACGCTGAGCGAATCCCGCCGCGCCATGGCGCTCTTCAGTTGTTCCGCGCCCTGCGCCGCCTCGGCCTTCTGCTGCTCAAGTTCGGCCTGCGTCCCCTCGGCCTTGAGGACGAGCACCTCGAGCCGCTGGCGGTGCCGCGCCGCGAACCGGTTCGCGACGTCCACCGTCTCCGCGTCCCCGATCTCGGCGGCCTTCGCCGCGCGCCGTTCGGCGACCCGGGCCGCCTCCCCTTCCCTGTCGGCCTGACGCACCTGCGACTCAAGCAGCCCCTCGAGTTCGGAGATCCGCGCCCGCGTATCGACGAGTTCCTGGCGCATGGCGCGGATGACGCGGTCGATGTCGTCCTCGGACGCCCCGGGCTGCTTCGCCTCCATCCGGTCGAGCGCCTCGTCGACCATCTGCCTGAGTTTTCTGAACATGGCCCCGCGTCTAGTGTAGCTCGGTGACTCGTGGGTTTGTGCGACAGTACACTAGCAGCCCCCGGCAAAACGCCGCCACCGGCGGGGAAGCGATCTCACGCCGTTCGCGGCGGAAGGATGATGATGGACGGATCGACGGCCACACCGACCCCTGAGCGGAGGACCTATCGGATCGTCGGCATGCACTGTGCCGGTTGCGTCGGCTCCGTTGAGAGGAGCCTCAACGCGGTCGACGGCGTGGAGGCGTCGGTGAGCCTGCCGGCCGAGTCCGCGACGCTGACGCTCGCCCGGGACGTGGGCTTCGAGGAACTCGCCGCGGCGGTCGAAGGGGCCGGCTACGAGATCGAACCCATCGCGGACGTGGACCGCGGAGAGGCGGAGCGCTCGCGCCTCGCGGAGGCGGAAGCCCGCTCCCGCGAGGCGAGGAAAACCATGTGGACGGCGTGGGCGCTCACGGTCCCGGCCATGGTGTGGATGCTTCCGGAGATGATCGCCGGGGTCCGCTGGCCATCGCCCCTCGTCTTCGACCTGGGCGTCACGGTGCTCGGGGCCGCCGTCCTCCTCGGGCCGGGGGGACCGACACTGCGCAGCGCGTGGCGTTCGGCGCGCGGCCGCACGCCGAACATGGACGTCCTCATCGCGCTCGGGGCCGGCGTCTCCGTGCTCACGGGGGCGTGGGCGGTCCTCCACGTCCTCGGGTTCGCCCCGATGATCATGAACTTCGCGCCGGTGGGCGCGATGATCGCCGCCATCCACCTCACGGGCCGCTACGTGGAGGCAAAGGCGCGCGGGCGGTCCTCGTCGGCGATCCAGGCGCTGCTGTCGCTCGAGGCGCCGATGGCCCGCGTGGAGCGGGAGGGCGCCCAACTCGAGATCCCGACCCGCGACGTCGCGGTGGGCGACGTGATGATCATCCGCCCGGGCGAGAAGATCCCCACGGATGGCGTCGTCCTCGATGGGCGGAGCGCGGTCGATGAGTCGCTCGCGACGGGAGAGTCGATTCCGGTCGAGAAGGAACCGGGGTCCTCCGTCCTCGGTTCGACCGTCAATCACTCCGGGGCGCTGCGGGTGCGGGCGACGGGCGTGGGCGAGGACACGTTCCTCTCCAACGTCATCCGTCTCGTGGAGGAAGCGCAGGCGAGCAAGGTCCCGATCCAGGAGTTCGCGGACCGGGTGACCGCCATCTTCGTGCCCGTCATCCTCGTCGTCGCGCTGGCGGCCTTCGCGGGCTGGTTCGTAGTGCCCGGAGTCTTCACGGAGGCCGCCCGCTGGGCGTCGGGGTTCATCCCGTGGGTGAACCCGGAACTGGGCCGGCTCTCGCTCGCCCTCTACGCGGCGGTCGCGGTGCTCGTCATCGCCTGCCCCTGCGCGCTCGGGCTCGCCACCCCCACGGCGCTCATGGTCGGGACCGGCCTCGGAGCGACGCGAGGCGTCCTCATCCGGGATGGGGCCGCGGTCCAGACGCTGGACCGGGCGGATACGCTCGTGTTCGACAAGACGGGCACGCTGACCCGCGGCCAGCCGCGCGTGGTCGAAGTTCTCGTGCCCGCGGGCCCAACTTCGGCCGACGCCGAGGCCCGGCTGCTCGCATTCGCCGCCGCGGTCGAGGACGCCTCGGAGCACCCGCTCGCCCGCGCCGTCGTCGAGGAGGCGCGCGGGCGCGGCATCCCCTTCTCCCGTGCGAGCGGCGTGGAGGCCCGAGTCGGGATGGGCATCGTGGGCGAGGTCGAGGGCCAGCGGGTCTCCGTGGGGAGCGCGCGGCTGCTGCGCGAGGAGGGCATCCCGGAGGAGGACGTCGCCGAGGTGGAGCGGCGTTTCCGCGACGCCGCGCGCACGATCGCCTGGGTGGCCGCCGGCGGGCGGCTGCTCGGCGCGATCGCGATCGCCGACCCGGTGAAGGAGGACGCGCGGGAAACCCTCCTCGAGCTGAGCCGCCGCGGCTTCCGCACCGTGATGCTTACCGGCGATCATGAAGCCGTGGCGGCCGCCGTCGCCGAGCACCTCGGCATCGACGACTTCCGGGCCGGGCTGCTCCCCGCCGACAAGGTCGACGCCGTACGGCAACTCCGCGCCCACGGCCGCACCGTGGCCTTCGTCGGCGACGGCATCAACGACGCCCCCGCCCTCAAGGCGGCCGACGTCGGCATCGCCGTGGGGACCGGCACCGACATCGCGATCGAAGCCGCGGACGTCACCCTCGTGCAGGGGGACCTGCGCTCCGTGCTGCGCGCCACGAAGCTCGCCCGCGCCACCTTCCGCAAGATCCGCGAGAACCTCTTCTGGGCCTACGTCTACAACGTCGTCGCGATCCCGGTCGCCTTCCTCGGCCTCCTCCACCCCGTCCTCGCGGAGGCCGCGATGGCGCTGAGTTCGATCTCCGTCGTCACGAACGCGAACCGCCTCCGCCGCGCCCGCCTCTAGCGACGTTGCCTTTGCCCCTTCCGGCGCGCATCATAGGCGCCGGTTCGACGGTTCATCCGGTTTCTTCCGAGAGAGGTTCGATGGCCTCACGCTGGGTCGGTCTCGCGCTGGGACTCTGGTTCCTGGGCGCCCCGTTCATCTGGGGATACCCGTTCGGTTTCCTGTGGTGGCACAGCGTGGTGCTCGGCGGTTCCATCCTCGTCGTCACCATCACCTTCAACCTCGGCATCAACCGGATCAGCGGCTGGGGTCTCATCGCCCTCGGCGCCTACAGCATGCTGTCGCCCTTCATCCACGGGTATCTCGCCAACGCGCAGGCCCTGTTCAACGACCTCATCTTCGGCGTCATCACCGTGGGCACCGGCACCGCGATGGGCGGAGCCGGAATCGAACACTCCGAGCAGGAGCCAAGCACCGCCTGACCCCGGACGTTCCCGCTGGAACGTAAGACTTGCGTACGGCAGTCTGCGGGGGACCATAGCACGCCGACATCACCAGAGTTGATTGCGTGACAGCACTGTCAAAAGTGTCATGTTTATGCGTCAGATAATAGTAACTATCAACTTTCGGGTCGCCGTGCCGGCCGAGGGTCCGGAAGACGAGTCAGATCGCGACTGATCGTGAGGGGGCTCCTGGTCAACAACGATCCTGTCGTGCATACCGGCCTGAAAGCGTTGCCGGAGTTGGACATCCAGGACGTTCTGGACGTTATGGACAGTTGCAAGGTGCTGGCTGATGGGAGCTGGATCCGGCCCACCGGGATCGATCACCTGATCTGGTGCCTGGAGAATCAGGTCGACAGCGACATCACCGGAGGCGATGACTACTTCACTACGCGTGACCCCCATCCCACGAAGGAGAACCAAAGCAACCACAGCTGGAACGAGGCCCACGTCCGGAAGCTGTGGCTTAAGAACCTCTACAACGTGAGCGGGTAGAGGCTTGTCATGAAACGGACCCTCTGTGCTCTCCTGGCGATCCTGCCCGCAGCTTGCGGCGGAACCACCGAACCGCCTGCCGGGTTTGGGTCCCTCACGGGCGAGTGGTATGCTCAATACAGTGCTGCGGACCTCTTCGCTGAGTGGAGCCTCAGCCTCACGGAGTTGTCGACCGGGTATGTCGCCGGGACCTTCACGCTGACGAACTACGCGGGACTGCGCCCGACTCCAGAGCCCGTGATGCGGGTCGATACAGGCAGCGTGGCCGGAGAGCATAGGGGGATCGACGTCGTCCTACTCTTGATGTTTGAGAACGGACGCCAGAGCCGGTACGAAGGCCGGCAGGTTGAATCGAACGTCTTCTGGGTCGAGCGTGAGACGGCTGGCAAACTGGAGTTCGTGCGTGTGGATCCATCGTGAGGCGCGCCATCCCGCTGCCGATCGCCGCGGCCTGTGGGCTGCGCCCCGGCGGTCTCTCCCCGGGGTCATGGCCATCCAGTCAGAAGCGAGGCGTCATAGCGGCTACGCACCTGGATTCTTCAGGCTGAAACGGTCCCTCTGCGCGCTCTTGGCCATCCTGACCGCAGCCTGTAGCGGAGCCATCGAGCCGCCGCCTTCTGGGTTTGGACCTCTCACCGGAGAGTGGTACGCGTTGTACGCTGTTCCGGACTTCACAGCGGAGTGGAGCCTCAGCTTCACGGAGCTGTCGACCGGGTATGTCGCCGGGAGCTTCACGGAGACGAGCTATGCGGGACTGCG
>VXMQ01000130.1 GCA_009841015.1 Candidatus Palauibacter denitrificans
GGTTCCTCAAGGACTGGGAGCGTCTCTCGCGTTCCGGCCGATACGATCTGAATCGACTCAAGGCGGTCATGCTCGACCTCATCGCCAACGACGCCCCGCTGGGTCCGGAACGGAGGGATCACGCGCTGAAAGGCGCTTGGGCGAATCACCGCGAGTGCCATGTCGGCGGAGATTTCCTTCTGATCTACCAGGTCGATGATTCGCCGAAGCCGAGTGGCTCCATCAACTTTGTTCGCGCTGGCTCCCACGCCGAACTCTTCAAATGACTCCCCAGACACGGACGGACGATCCCCGGATGAACCATCCCCGCGCCTCCCGCTTCCTCGTCGTATTGCTCTTGGCCGTCGCCGCGTGCGCCCCTGGTGGCCGAGAGCCGGCGGGTGACGACGGCGGTGTTATCCAGACCGCGCTGCACGACTTCCGGGTCGAGGAAGTGGCGGACGGGCTCGTGCGCCCGTTCTCGATGGCCTTCACGCCCGAGGGCGACCTCCTCGTGACGGAACGCCCGGGCCGGCTTCGCATCATCCGCGACGGCGTGCTGCTGCCGGATTCCGTGGAGGGTCTGCCGCCGATCCGGGCGCTCGGGCGCGGCGCCCGTTCGATGGCCGGCTTCGAGCAGGCGGGTCTGCGCGACGCGATCCTGCACCCGGATTTCGCGACGAACCGGCTCCTCTACCTGAGCTACGTGAAGCCGGGGCCCGATTCGTTGGGCACGATCGCGATCGCCCGCGGCCGTCTGGAGAACGATCGGCTGAGCGACGTCGAGGAGCTGTTCCACGCGGACGCGCCGGGAAACGGGACGGACCGCAGCTCGATGTGGGGCGGACGCCTCGTCTTCGACCACGACGGCTACCTGTTCATGACGCTGGGCGACCGGCAGTGGCCCCCGGCGGGCGAACTGGAGGCGCACCCCGCCCAGAACCTCTCGAACCACAACGGCAGCACGATCCGCATCCACGACGACGGACGCGTACCCGAGGACAACCCGTTCGCGGGCTTCGTGGGCGACGAGGAGATCCACCCCGAGATCTGGACGTGGGGTCACCGGAACGCGCAGGGGATGGCGGTCCATCCGGAGACGGGCGACCTGTGGCAGAACGAGCACGGCCCGCAGGGCGGCGACGAACTGAACCTGATCGAGCCGGGGCTCAACTACGGCTGGCCCGTCGTCGGGTACGGCGTGAACTACCGCACGGGCTCGCGCATCCACTCGGGGACCCTCATGGAGGAGATGGAGCCGCCGGAGCACATCTGGGTCCCCTCCATAGGCGTCTCCGGGATGCTCTTCTACACGGGGGACGCGTTCCCCGGGTGGCGCGGCGACATGCTCGTCGGCGGCCTCAGCGGGCGGCGCCTCGCCCGGCTGCGGATGGAGGGCCGCGAGGTAACCCACGAAGAGACCCTGCTGGAGGGGATCGGCCGCATCCGCGACGTCCGCCAGGGACCCGACGGGTTCATCTACCTCGCCATCGACGGGGAGACGCGGGACGTGGACGGCCCCCCGACCGGCATCGTGCGACTGGTACCCGCCGGCCGCCGGTAGCCCATGCGGAGCGTCGGCGGCTTTCGCGCGTTCCCCCTCCTTCTACTGCCTCTCCTGTGCACGCACACGTTGACAAAATGACGGTTCTATCGTCATTTTGACGCGCATTATGACGACACTGCCGCGATTCCTCGCGCTTCCGCGGAGCAGCTTCTTCCTCTTCGGCCCGCGCGGGACCGGCAAGACCACCTGGTTGGCCTCGACGCTGCCGGACGCTCTCGTAGTGGACCTTCTGAAGCCGGAGGAGTATCGCCGGCTGGCCGCCCGTCCCGAACGTCTGCGCGAACTGGTGCTGGCAACTCCGGCGAGAAGCGACGTGGTCATCGATGAGATCCAGCGCGTCCCGGAACTGCTGAACGTCGTCCATGACCTCATGGAGTCCGCGCGAGGATATCGGTTCGTCCTCACGGGTTCGAGCGCCCGCAAGCTTCGGCGCGGCGGCGTGAACCTCCTGGCGGGCCGCGCCGCAATGCGCTCCATGCATCCCTTCATGGCCGGGGAAATGACGGCGGGGGAGGTCGCCGGCGAAGCGGGACGCCGCTTCGATCTCGAGACGTGTCTGAGGCTCGGAACCGTTCCCGCGGTCTTCTCCTCGCAGGATCCGGAGTCGGCACTCGCTGCCTATGCGGCGCTCTATGTCGAGCAGGAAGTGCGCGCGGAGGGACTGGCCCGCGACGTCGGCAGCTTCTCGCGCTTCCTGGAGGCGGCGGCCTTTTCGCACGGTACGACGCTCAACGTGAGCGCGGTCGCGCGCGAGTGCGAGACGAGCCGAACGACCGTCGCAGGATACCTGGAGCTGCTCGAGGATCTCCTGCTCGCCTTCCGCCTGCCCGTGTTCACCCGGCGTGCCAAACGCCGGCTCGCGGCGCACCCCAGGTTCTTCTACTTCGACTGCGGCATCTTCAGGAGCCTGCGACCGGCAGGCCCGTTCGACCGGCCCGAGGAGATCGGCGGCCCCGCGCTTGAGGGGCTCGTTGCACAGCACCTTCGGGCGTGGCTGGCATATTCCGGAGTCGACGCCCGACTCTACTACTGGCGCACGCGCTCCGGAGTGGAAGTGGACTTCGTGCTCTACGGCGCGGACGGGATCTGGGCGTTCGAGGTGAAGAACGCCGACCGCATACGGCCCGAGGACCTGCGAGGTCTGGCGGCCTTCGGCACAGAATACCCGGACGCGCGCCGCGTGCTTCTGTACCGTGGCACGGAGCGGCTTGCCGTGCGCGACATCCTGTGCCTGCCGGTAGGGGACTTTCTCACCCGCCTGCACCCAGGACAGGGGCTGGAGCGAGCTGTCCGCGCCGTATGAAGCGGCGTGAAGGGGTGAAGGGCGTGGCCCGCAGAAATGACGTTTCCTAAGTTGAAGGGTTGCGAAGCGGCGTCATCCATCGGTCTCGAAGGACGGGCGCGTGAAGACACTGAGTGCGGGTGCGGTTCTGTGGCTGTGGTTGGCTCTCACGGGGCAGCCTTCGGGGGACCGTGCGTCCCGCGCCGGCCCGCTCCCTGAGCAAACCTCCGCTGCGTCGGCCTACGCGGCCGCCCTCGCGGACACGGCGGATCTGACGGCGGTCGTCCAGCGCTACTGCGTCCGCTGTCACAACGAGCGCCTCCTGCGCGGGAACCTCACGCTGGAGACGTTCGCCGTGGAGTCGGCGCACGACCGGGCCCCCACGGCGGAGAAGATGATCCGGAAGCTCCGCGCGGGGATGATGCCGCCGCCCGGCCAGCGCCGGCCCTCGCCGGACACGCTCCTCGCCCTCGTCGAGACGCTCGAGACCGTCGTCGACCGCGAGGCCGCCCGCGACCGGACCCCCGGCTCGCGGCGCTTCCAGCGGCTGAACCGGGCCGAGTACGAGCGCGTGATCCGCGATCTCCTCGACCTCGAGATCGACGCCAGCCGCTGGCTTCCGGCGGACACCTACCTCGGCGCCTTCGACAACATGTCGGACGCGCAGGGCCTCTCGACCACCCTCCTCGAGGCCTACCTGAGGGCCGCTACGGAGGTGAGCCGGATCGCGGTCGGCAACCCGGCCGCCCTCTCGAAGACCGCCAAGTACACGAACCCGATCGACGTCTCGCAGCACGCCTGGGATCACATCGAGGGCACGCCGTACGGGACCCGCGGCGGGATGGTCGTAACCCACGACTTCCCGGTGGACGGAGAGTACGTAGTCTCGATCGAGACGCTCTTCGGGCAGGGGACCGGCTTCCAGGACGTCGACATCTCGATCGGCGGGGAGGGGGTCGCCCTTCTTGGCCTCGAGCACGGCGGGCGCTCGACGGTGCCGATCCGCACGGAGCCCATCTTCGTGAAGGCGGGCCAGCGCCAGGTCGCGGCCGCGTTCGTGCGCACGATCGAGGGACCGTACGAGGACCGCCTGAAGACGCCGGGCTGGTCCTTCGTCGGAGGCGAGGACTCCCAGGCGTGGGCGAACTACGGGATCACCGCGCTCCCCCACCTGAGCGACCTGATGATCACGGGTCCCCGCCGCAGCTCCGGACTCTCCGAGACGGCGAGTCGGCGGAAGATCTTCCACTGCCATCCCGGTCAGGCTGGGCCGGCGGAGACAGCGGAGGCGGAGGCGTCGGTTGCGCCGGCGGAGGCTCGGGCGTGCGCGGAGGCGATCGTGACCCGGCTCGCGCGAGCGGCGTACCGGCGGCCGGTGACGGAGGACGATCTCGCGGGACCCATGGCCTTCTACGATGATGCCGCGTCAGAGGACGGCTTCGAGATCGGGGTCCGGACCGCGCTCCAGGCGATCCTCGCCAACCCCTCCTTCATCTTCCGTCTCGAGCAGGCGCCGTCCGAAATCGCGCCCGGCGAGAGCTACCCGATCGCGGACGTGGACCTCGCCTCGCGCCTCTCCTTCTTCCTCTGGGCGGCGAGCCCGGACGACGAACTGCTGACGCTGGCCGCGGAGCGACGGCTCTCGGATCCGGCGGTCCTCGAGGCGCAGGTGCGGCGGATGCTCGCGGACCCGCGCGCGGAGGCGCTCTCCACGCGCTTCGCCTCGCAGTGGCTGCGGCTCCAGGACGCGGAGGACAACCAGCCCGAGCCCTACCTCTACCCGGACTTCACCGGTCAGCTTCGCGAGGACCTGGTCCGGGAGACGCAGTTCCTCTTCGATTACCTCGTCCGGGAGGACCGGAGTCTACTCGAGCTGTTCACGGCGGACTACACCTTCCTGAACGAGCGCCTCGCCGGCCACTACGGGATCCCGGGGGTCTCGGGACCCGAGTTCCGGCGGGTGACCTATCCGGACCACAGCCGGCGCGGGGTGCTGGGGCACGGGAGCGTGCTGCTCCTCACCTCGATGTCCGCGCGCACGTCGCCGGTGTTGCGCGGCAAGTGGGTGATGGAGGTGCTCATGGGCACGCCGCCCCCGCCCCCGCCGCCCAACATACCCGCCTTCGACGACACCGAATCGGCCCGGTCGGGGCGGCTGCTGACGACGCGGGAGCGGCTGGAGATGCACGCGGCCAGCCCGACGTGCCGCGCCTGCCACCGGTTCATGGACCCGATCGGGCTCGCGCTCGACAACTACGACGTGACGGGGCGGGTGCGGGTTCGCGAGAACGGCGTCGCGCTCGACACGCGAGGGACCTTCTACGACGGGACCGACGTGAGCACGCCGGCGGAGCTCGTCCACGTCCTCATGAAGCGGCCGATCCCGCTCGTCCGGAACTTCACCGCGCACCTGCTCGCGTACGCGACGGGACGCCGCGCGGAATACTTCGACCAGCCCGGGATCCGGGCCATCGCACGCGAAGCGGAAGCCAACGACTACCGCTTGTCCTCGTTCATCCTCGGCGTCGTTAATAGCGACCCCTTCCGGATGGCGCGTCCCGCGCCCACCGTGGACGACGAGGAGGTGGCGGACGACCGCACGAGAAGTGGAGCAGGCTCATGAACTTCATCACCGGTACACACCTCTCGCGCCGCACCTTCCTTCGGGGGGCCGGCGCCAGCGTCGCGCTGCCGCTGCTCGACGCGATGGTCCCCGCGGGGCGGCTCTGGGCCGACCCGATGAAGGCGGCGGAGTTCACGCGCCTCGTCTGCATCGAGGAGTCGATGGGGGTGGCGGGTTCGAGCGACTGGGGCGACGAACGTCACCTGTTCGCGCCCGCGACGCCGGGCCGCGATTTCGAACTCGTGGCGGACAGCCAGCTCAAGCCGCTGGAGGCGTTCCGCGAGTACACGACGATCGTGAGCAACACGGACTGCCGCTCGGCGGAAGCGTTCCGGGCGGAGGAGATCGGCGGCGACCACGACCGGTCGACGGCGGTGTTCCTCACCCAGGCGCATCCGAAGCAGACGCAGGGCTCCGACATCTTCCTCGGCACCTCGCTCGACCAGTTGCACGCGCAGCGGTTCGGGCGCGAGACCGTGCTCCCCTCGCTCGAACTCTGCATCGAGGGCATCGATCGCGGTGGGGGCTGTGCGTACAACTACCACTGTGCGTACACGACGTCGCTCGCGTGGGCGTCGCCGAACCAGCCGCTGCCGGCGATCCGGGAGCCGCGCGTCGTGTTCGAACGCCTGTTCGGGGCCGGGGACTCGGCCGAGGACCGGGCGGCGCGGCGCCGCACGGACCGCAGCATGATCGACTGGATCGCGACCGAGGTCGCCCGGCTCCGCAGGACGCTGGGCGCGGCGGACCGGGTCGCGCTGGACGAATACGTCGAGCACATCCGCGAGATCGAGCGCCGGATCCAGCTCGTCGAGGCGCGCAACTCGAGCGGGGAGGAACGGGAGATGCCGGAGGCGCCCTCCGGGGTCCCCGACTCCTTCGAGGAGCACATGCAGCTGATGTTCGACCTGCAGCTGCTCGCGCTGCAGACCGACCTCACGCGCGTCATCACCTTCAAGACCGGCTTCGATCAATCCAACCGGACCTTCCCGGAGAGCGGGACGACGAAGTCCGTCCACGGGGCCTCGCACCACGGGAACGTCCCCGAGGACATCATGGATTTCAACCGGATCAACACGTACCGGCTGGGGCAGGTCGCCTATTTCCTGAAAAAAATGCGGGACACGGTGGAGGGCGACGCGTCGCTGCTCGACAAGACGGCGATCGTGTGGGGGTCGCCGATGGCGGACGGGAACCTCCACAACCACCGGCGGGCCCCGCTGCTGATCATGGGCGGGGCGAACGGGGCGCTCGAGGGCGGCGTCCATCTGCGGGCCCCGGACGGAACCCCGATGGCGAACGCGTTCGTGAGCCTCATGCGGAAGATCGGACACCCGGAGATGGCCACCTTCGGCGACAGCGACGGGATCCTCCCGCTCGAATTCACGGGCGAAGCGGCCTCGGGGAGCGGCGCGCGATGAGGCGGCGCTTCGCGGTCGCGCTCGTGCTGTCGGCCCTCCTCCCGGCGGGCTCCGCCGCACAGGAGGGAGCGTCCTCCCCCGACGACCGCCTGCTCGAAGCCGCGCGCGATGGGGCTGTGGAGGTCGTGCGGGGGCTCGTGAAGGACGGCGCGGACGTGAACGCGGCGCCGGGCGACGGGGTGACGGCGCTGCACTTCGCCGCCGAGCGCGGCCACGCGGACGCGGCCCGGGCGCTGATCGATGCGGGCGCGGCGGTCGACGCCGGGACGCGGATCGGCCGCTATGCGCCGCTGCACCTGGCTGCCCGCGGAGGGCACGGGCCCGTCGTCGCGCTCCTGCTCGAGGCCGGGGCCGACGCGAACGCCGCGACGACGAACAGCGGCGTGACCGCGCTGCACCTCGCCGCCGCCGCCGTGGACGGCCGGTCGGCCGTGGCCGCGCTGCTCGACCACGGCGCGGATCCGAACGCCCGGGAGGGGTCGGCGGGGCAGACCCCCCTGATGTTCGCCGCCGCCGCGAACCGGCCGGCCGCCGCGGCCGCGCTGCTCGAGGCCGGCGCCGACCCCGGCATCGCGACCGCCGTGGTCGACGTCCTGCCCAGTCTGGCGCTGGACCGTGAAGCCAACCGCCGCATGCGGGACATGATCGGCGCGCCCCCGGAGACGCTCGGACCGTACGGGCCCGAGGTCGACCCCGAAGCCGAGTGGCCGGGCGAGCCCGGCCCGGCCCGCGTGCAGGCGGCCATCCGTGCCCAGCGCGAGTTCCTCCGCTCCGGCTACGACGTCGGCGAAGTCAGCGCACATTCGCTCGGCCGCCTGGGACCCGACTATCCGGGCGGTCCCGACCTCATCCGTCCGCCGTACCGCGAGGTGCTCGTCGGCCGGACCGGCGGGATGACCGCGCTGCTGCACGCGGCCCGCGAGGGCCACATCGAAGCGGCCACGGCCCTGCTCGACGGCGGCGCGGACATCGACCAGGCGAGCGCGGACGCCACGACCCCGCTCCTAATGGCGGCGCTCAACGGCCAGTTCGACTTCGCGCTCGCCCTCATCGAGCGCGGGGCCGACCCCGACCTCGCCGCCTCGACGGACGGGGCCACGCCCCTCTTCGCCGTCCTCCAGACGCAGTGGGCGCCGAAGTCCAACTACCCGCAGCCGCGCGCGCAGGACCTGCAGGACGCCGGGCACATGGACGTGCTCCGCGCGCTGCTCGAAGCAGGGGCCGATCCCAACCGGCGCCTCAACACGCACCTGTGGTACTGGGAATACGGCCTCACGAAGATGGGGGTCGACCTCACGGGCGCGACGCCCTTCTGGCGCGCGGCCTTCGCCCAGGACATCGAGGCGATGAAGCTGCTCGTCGCGCACGGCGCGGATCCGCACATCCCCACGCGCTGGCCCGAAGTCGGGATGCGCGAGCGCCGGCAGCAGGACGGCCGCCAGCAGGAGGACTCGGCCCTGCCCTGGATCCCCGAGGGCGCGCCCAACGCGTGGCCGATCCACGCCGCCGCGGGCGGAGGTTATCTCGGTCTGGGCGCGTTCAGCGTCCGCAACCGGCCGGACCAGTTCATCCCCGCCGTGAAGTACCTGATCGAGGAACTCGGCGCGGACGTCGACCAGCGCGACTCGTGGCTCTACACGCCGATGCACTACGCCGCCTCGCGCGGCGACAACGAACTGATCGAGTACCTCGTGTCACGGGGCGGGGACGTCACCGCGATCACCCGCCTCGGACAGTCCACGGCAGACATGGCGCGCGGCGGCCGGGCCGGGTTCTTCACCCGCGTCCCGTTCCCGGAGACGGTCGATCTGCTGACGAGCCTCGGCGCGACGCTCGAGTGCCTCCACACGCACTTCCTCGACACCGGCGACTCGTGCCCCGGCGCCGGCATCGACGACCCATGGGCCCCCGCCGCGACGGATCAGGAGGAGAAGCGGTCCGGCAGCGGCAGGCCGAACTCGCGCTGACGGCAACCGCCCGCAACCACCCCGGAAGATGGAGACCCCATGAAGACCCCGCCGTGTCGCCTGACGCTCGCACTCGCCGCCGCGCTTTCCGTCTCGGGGTGCGAGGGCGGAGACCGCGCGGCCGCCGCGACGCCGGACGGATCCGGCGCACTGAACGGCGCTGTCGTGAAGGGGGGAGACGACCGCACCGGACCCTACGATCCCGTGGCCGGCTGGTGGAAGTCCGCGCCCGACCACGACGACGAATGGGGCTGGGGACAGGTGGCCGGCGTCGCCGTGGACCACGCGGACCGCATCATCGTCGTCACACGCGGCGACTGGCCCGCCGACCGGTCCGTCCCCCGCGAGGGGCGCCTCCGCCGCACGAACTACATCGTCGTCGCGAACGGGAACGGCGAGATCGTGGAACAGTGGGCGCAGTGGGACTCGATCTTCACCCTCCCGCACCAGGTGTACATCAGCCCCTACGACCCCGACCGGCACGTGTGGGTCATCGACAGCGGCGGCGGCGAAGGGCACATGCAGGTCGTCAAGTTCACGAACGACGGCAGCGAGATCGTCATGCGCCTCGGCGAACGGGATCACCCGAAGACGCGCGAAGCCGCCCGCGCCCGGGACGACTGGGGACCCTACACCTACGGCTGGCCGTCCAAGCTCGCGTTCCTCCCGGACGGGAGCTTCCTCCTCGCAGACGGGTACTGGAACTCGCGGATCATCAAGTATTCGGAGGATGGGGAGTTCATCATGCAGTGGGGAGGGCTCGGCACCGGACCCGGTGAATTCGATCTCCTGCACGGCCTCGCGGTGGACGAGGAGCGCGTCTACGTCGGGGACCGCCAGAACGAGCGCCTCCAGCTGTTCACGCACGACGGCGAGTTCATCGAGGAATGGCCGAACATCTTCGACCCCGTGAACATCTGGCTCGACGAGCACGGCGCCGTGTGGGTCCTGGACGCGTCGCTGAACCGCGTCCTGAAGTACGATCGGGACGGCGTCCTCCAGGACTATTGGGGCGCCTACGGAGCGGCCGGCGCCATCGGGCGCGGGATATGGCCTGGCGGCCTCTCGCTCCCACACCAGATGGACATGGACGAGGACGGCAACCTGTATATCGCGTCCTACAGCGGAGGCTGGATCAACAAGTTCACGCCCAAGCCGGATGCCGACCCGAACCGGCTCCTCGGCCCGCGTCTGCTCCTGACGAACTGAGCCGGCCGATGGAAGTCCAAGGGCGCACCCCCGGGAACCTCCCCGCCGCCGTGCGGGCCGCCGCTCTCCTGCCCGCCCTGCTCGCACTCGCGTGCGGTGAAGACCCGACGGGCCCGCCCGAGGCGCCCGAACCGCCCGAACCGCCTTCGGCACCCGTCGCCACGGTGGTGACCGCATGCGAGGGGGGCAGGGCGTTCAGATTCCCGTGCGACGGCGTGGACCTCGTCGGGCGTGTGTCCCTGCCGAATCTGACACCCGGTCGCACCCCCGACGGGGGCAGTGAACGCTGGTTCACGAACGACATCTGGGGGTGGACCGACCCGCAGACCGGGGTGGAGTATGCGCTGGTCGGTCGTCACGACGGACTCGCCATCGTCGATCTCTCGACCACGGTCGCAGCGCGGCCCATCGCGTTCATGCCGTCCGCGATCTCGCACAGCCGCTGGCGGGACATGAAAGTATATGCGGATCACGTATTCGTGGTCTCCGAAAGCACCGGGCACGGAGTACAGGTGCTCGACCTCACGCGCCTTCGTGGCTTGACGGAGTTCACCGAATTGCAGTCGGATGCGCGCTATCGGGATGTGAGTGCCGTCCACAACATCGCGATCAACGAGGAGACCGGCTTCGCGTACGCCGTCGGCAGCAACTCCGGCGGCGAGACCTGCGGTGCGGGCCTGCACATGATCGACGTCTCCAATCCGCAGAACCCGACGTTCGCGGGGTGTTACGCGGAGGAGGGGACCGGGCGCCGCGGCACCGGCTACACGCACGATGTCCAATGCGTCGTGTATCGGGGGCCCGATGCCGAGCACGCCGGCCGGGAGATCTGCGTGGGCTCGAACGAAAACGCGATCGTCCTGTCGGATGTCACCGACAAGGCGAATCCGACGACGCTGTCGACCGCCCGCTACGCGGATTACGGGTACGTCCACCAGGGGTGGCTCAGCGAGGACCACCGGTATTTCTACCAGAACGACGAGGCGGACGAATACACGAACCAGGTCTCACGGACCCGAATGCTGGTGTGGGACCTCACCGACCTCGACGATCCCGTCCTGGCCGCGGAACACCTCGGTCCCACCGGCGCGATCGACCACAACCTCTACGTCCACGAAGGGTTGATCTACCACTCCAACTACACGTTCGGCGTTCGCATCCTGGACATCACGGACCCCCTGAACCCCCGCGAGGTCGGATATTTCGACACCGTACCCGAGCACGACGAAACGAACTTCGACGGCTCCTGGTCGACCTACCCCTACTTCGAGAGCGGTCTGTTCGTCGTGACCAGCAAGAAGGAGGGCCTCTTCGTCCTTCGCCTGCGGCAGGGCGCCTGAAGCGATGATTCGCGGATGCATTCCGCCGTTCGCGCGAGGCGCGCTCCCGCTTCTGGTCCTGCTCGCTGCCGCATGTGAGGACTCTCCGACCGTCCCTCCTGATCCGGATCCGGTCGATCCGCCCGATCCCCCGCCTCCCGTCGTGGCCCAGATCGTTCCCTGCGACGGGGGCTCGGCCGACGGGTTCCCCTGCCATCGGGTGGATCTCGCGGCGCACGTACCGCTGCGCGAGTTGAGCCCGGGACGCACGCCCGCAGGGACCGAGGGAGACTGGGCCGTGAACGACATCTGGGGGTGGACGGATCCTCAGTCGGGCATCGAGTACGCGCTGGTGGGACGCCACGACGGGCTCGCCATCGTCGACCTCTCGACCCCGACGGAACCGCGCCCCATCGCCTTCATGCGCTCCGCGACCTCGCACAGCGGCTGGCGCGACATGAAGGTGTACGCGGACCACGCATACGTCGTGGCGGACTACATCACCGGCCACGGGATGCAGGTGCTCGACCTCAACCGGCTTCGCGGACTCACGGAGTTCACGGAGCTGGGGGCGGATGCGCGCTACCGGGAGGTGAGCGCGGTCCACAACCTCGCGATCAACGAGGAGACCGGCTTCGCCTACGCCGTCGGCAGCCATTCCGGCGGGGAAAGCTGCGGGGGCGGTCTGCACATGATCGACCTCTCGGATCCGAAGAACCCGAGCTTCGCGGGCTGCTACGCCGCGGAGGGGACGGGCTGGCAGGGCACCGGATACACGCACGATGTCCAGTGCGTCGTGTACAGCGGGCCGGACGCGGAGCACTCGGGCCGCGAGATCTGCATCGGCGCGAACGAGACGGCGATCGTCGTGTCCGACGTGACGGACAAGGCGAATCCGGTGACGCTGTCGACGGCCACCTACGCGGACCACGACTACGTCCACCAGGGGTGGCTCAGCGAGGACCACCGGTACTTCTACCAGAACGATGAGTTGGACGAACGGAACAACCGGGTGTCGCGGACGCGCCTGCTCGTATGGGACGTCACCGACCTCGACGACCCGGTTCTCGCGAAGGAGCACCTGGGCCCCAGCGAGGCGATCGATCACAACCTCTACGTGCGCGGCGGCCTCATCTATCACTCCAACTACACGTTCGGCGTGCGCATCCTCGACATCACGGACCCGGCAAATCCCGTGGAACAGGGCTACTTCGACACCGTGCCGGACCGTGACGACCAGTCGTTCGACGGCTCCTGGTCGACCTACCCCTGGTTCGAGAGCGGGATCTTCGTCGCCTCCAGCTGGGACGAAGGCCTCTTCGTCCTCCGCCTGCAGCAGTAGCTCCGCCTCGGCCGTAGCGCTAAGGCCGCCGCGTCACAGCTTCAGCGGCCGCTTCTCGATCCTGAGCAGCCCGAGCCACGCGATGCCGGTCCACAGCGCGAAGTGATAGAGGACGAGTCCCGTCGCCCCCCAGTCCCACGCCGCGCCGGCCCCGAACCCCGCGACGAGATCGTCGATGACTCTACTGGGAAAGATGAGGAACGGCAGTACGCCCCCGACCGCCTCCCCCGCCGACCAGGTCTCTGGATTCCTGCCCATCTCAGAGCTGGTCACCTGCACCCCCTCCACAGTCCCCGAGAGCACGAAGTACAGCATCCCGAAGAGCGCGGCGCGGCGGACGCCCAGCGCGGTGATCGCGAAGCTGATCGCGCATGCGAGCACGCCGGTGAGGCAGAGGTTCACCGCCCCTCCCACTCCCGTGGGGGACCCGCCCCCTGGCGACAGGGCCGCGACGGCGCCCGTCAGACCGAAGATCGCGAGAGCGGCGACGGTGGCGATCTGTACGCCGGCATATCGCCGCAGGTAGAAGGAGCGCAGCGGCATCGGATGCTGCGCCCACAGCATGATCGCGCCGCTCCGTTGCTCGTTCGCGACCATCCCGCCCGGCATCAGGAAGGCGAAGAGGATCGTGCCGAAGGCGAAGGCGGCGGCCAACAGAGCGAAGAGGACGAACATGCCCGCTCGGCGCGCCATGGCTTCGACCTCCTCGGGGGTTGGCTCGCCGCCGTCGGCTCCGACCGGCGTCCCGCTGATCCGCACGTCTTCCAGGGCCGTCATGTCGTAGGCGTGCGTGAAGATGACCAGGCCGACGCCGAACAGGAACACGACCAGCGCGAGCTTCCACCTGCGGCGCAACGCGTTCAGCATGGAGGTCTTGATGATGTTCATGGTCCCGTTCATGACACCGCCCCTTCCAGTCCGACGAACTCCGTCTCGAGGAACTCGCGCGTGAACCCGCCTTCCGGTGGCAGCACGATGCGGCCGCGTTTCCGGTCGATCAGGAGGACGCGGTCGCTCATCATCGCCAGTTCGCCGAGGTCGTGGCTCGCGACGAGGATCGTGGACTGGCCGCGAATCTCCTCGATCCGCCGGCGGAGACGGATGCGCTGCCCGGGATCCAGTCCCGACTCGGGCTCGTCCAGGAAGAGCAGCCCGGTCGGCCGCATCAGGGCCATGGCGAGCGCCAGCCGGCGGCGCATCCCCTTGGAGAGCGCGTCGACGGGACCGTCGGTGTCGTAGTCCACCCCGGCCAGCCGGCAAGCCCGCTCGACGTCGGCCTCCGGACCGGCCGCGGCCGCCGCCAGCGCGAGCAGCCCGTCGCACGTCCACCCCGGCGGGAGCACCGTGTCCTCCGCCAGGTAGCCGATCCCGTGCCGCCGCCGGTAGTCCCCCGGCCCCGCACCGGCCACCGTGGCCTCGCCCTCGATCGGAGCCAGCACCCCCAGCAGCGTGCGGAAGAGCGTCGTCTTCCCCGAGCCGTTCGGCCCCACCACCGCGAGCACCTCCCCCGGCACGATGTCGAGCGACAGCC
>VXMQ01000096.1 GCA_009841015.1 Candidatus Palauibacter denitrificans
ACCGTGTACAGGTCGTTGCCCATCGAGCCGTCCGCCGCCGAGGCGACGACGACGACTTCGTCCCCGACGCTCAGCTCGAGCTGCCGCGCCATCTCGTCTCCCACCACGGCTTCGTATCGGCCGGTGGCAGGCATGCGGCCCGCGGCCAGGGGATCCAGGAAACGGGTCAGCGCCACCTCGCGCTCGGGGTCGACGCCGAGCAGCACGCCGGCCAACGTCGCTTCGCCGGAGCTCACGAGCCCGCTCGCGTACACGCGCGGGGCGGCGGCCACGACCGAGGGATCGGCCTCGATGGTGCGCAGGATCTCCCCCACGTCGGCACCCTCGCGGCCGCCGATGGTCTCGTACAGGCTGCGCTCGGGCCGGTAGTCGGCATCGTGGATCTCGATCGGTCCGCTGACGAGCGACGTGGCGTTCTCGACGAGTCCCGTCGACACCCCCTCGGCCCATCCGACCATGAACACCACGGCGAAGTAGCCGACCCCGAGGCCGAGAGCGGTGAGCACTGTTCGCTTCCGGTTACGGCCGAGGTTTCGCCACCCGATTCGCCACAACCGGCCGGTCACGCGGCGCTACCTCCCGCGCTGCAGGGTCCGGAGCGAGAAGAAGGACGGATCGACATCGATGTCGAACTCGAGCTCCTCGTAGCGGATCGTCGTGCGTTCGTCCGGCTTGTCCGCCGGGTGCATGTTCATGACCCTGGGAACGACCCGCCCGCCGAACTCGGTGTAGTCGCCGTGCTCTATCGTCCTGGCCAGCTCGCCGTCCTCGTCGAAGAACTCCGCCCGGACCGGCATGTCGTCGGCCTGCCGGATCCGGTAGTCGATGTGCCCCCAGACGACGGGCACCTCCGGCTTGGGGGTCAGGCGAAAGTCCCAGACAGCCACGCCGTCCGCATCCTCTCCGTCGAACACGAGTTCGATGTCGTAGTCCTCGACGAGCCTGCTGTCCTTGACCAGGTCGTCGTTCGTGAAGTGCGATCCCATCCACGATCCTCCCATCATCGAGGCGGGAACCTTGATCGTCCGATCGACCTTGGGGAGGTAGTTCCAGATGTCCTCGGCGGCCTTCAGAGTCGCCGTGCCGGCCTCCCTCCGCGGCGCCTGCAGGCGGACGAGCGAATAGTCCGTGCCGAGCGACCAGATCTCCATCGTCATCCGCCGCTCCCAGTGCTCGGTCACGATCTCCATCGTCGCGACGCCCCGGCTGGACTCGCCGCGCTGCAACCGGTCCACCCGATCGATGATGGCGATGGGGTCCACCTGGGCCCGGGCCGGCGCCGCGACGGCCAGGTGCAGGATCGTGCCCGCAAGCGCGAGCCACATCGCGATGCCGCACCCGTGCGGCCCAGAGAATCCCTGGCGTCCCGGCATGTGAGTGCGCCGAGCGTTACGAGCGGCTGTTGCTGTCCGCCGCGGTCATGCCGTCGGGGAAGATCTCGTTCCACGCCGTCATGAAGCGCTTCATCTCGTCTTCCGTCCCCACGGAGACGCGCAGCCAGTCGAGCATGGGCGGGAAGTCGCGCCCTACGGCCACCTCGTGCTTGCGGAACTCGGCCCTGACCTCGGCCGTCGGCCGTCCCGTGCGGACCATGAAGAAGTTCGTCTCCGACGGGAGCACGTCGAACCCCTGGCCCCGAAGGACGTCGGCGGTCTGGTCGCGGAGCGTGTTCGAGGTCTCCTTGACCCAGGCCTCGTACTCCTTGTCCTCGAGCGCGGCGACGCCGCCCCACTTCACGAGCGCGTTCACACTGCCCGTCGCGTAGTCCCGCATCTGGTCGATCATTTCGGGCGGCGCGATCCCGTAGCCGAGGCGCATGCCCGCCAGCCCGTAGATCTTCGAGAAGGTGCGCGTCACGAGCACCCTGCGGCCTTCCTTGATGTAGGGGACGGCCGTCTCGTAGCGCGGGTCCTCGATGAAGTGGTGGTACGCCTCGTCGATGAGGACGGGGACATCTTCCGGAATCCCGTCCAGCAGACGCCGGATGTCGTCCCCCGGCACGATGACGCCGGTGGGGTTGTTGGGATTGCAGATGTAGACCATGCCCACATCGCGATAGTTGCGATTCGTGACCTCGATGAGGTCGTCGATGTCCTGCGTGTAGTCGGGCAGGAGCGGGCGCTCGATCACGTCCGCGTCGATCCCCGAGGCCGTCCGGTAGACGGTCAGGTAGGTGGGCGAAACGCCGACCACCTTCTCCTCGTGGCGCAGGAAGGCGAGGCCCGCCACGCGCAGCGTCTCGCCGGAGCCCGCGTTGATCATCACGTGATCGGTGGGGACCCCGTGCGACTCCGCGATCTTCTCGAGAATGTCGCCGTCGGGATAGCCGTACCGGTTCGAATACTTCCAGGCCCCCTTCATCGCCTCAAGCATCTTCTCCGACGGCCCGTACGGGTTCTCGTTGGAGGAGAGCTTGGCGAGATCATCGTAGGGATCGAGCGGCTCGACGCCCTTCGGGGGAGGCTTGAGTCCGGCGCCGATGACCGCGGTCGGGTTCAGGCCCGCAACGCCCAGGGCCGCGGCGGCGCCGCCCACGAAGTGCCGGCGTGAGAACGTGTGCTGGGAATCCATCGCTTCCTCCATGCTCCCTCAAGTTCCTGTCACCCGGCCGTCGTCCGCGAACCGGGAGTGCGGACCGAACAAAACGACGCACTGATACTCTGCGGCGCGAGGCGTGGCCCGCGCAACGGTCACGGCGTATCCTCCGCTCGAATGGCCCCTCACGAGACCACCCCCGACCCCGGCGTTCCCCCCATCGTCCCGGACGCGATGGCCATCCACGTGCGGCCGGAGTACGTGGCGGAACATTCGGATCCCGCGGCCTGGCGCTACGTGTTCGTCTACCACATCACGATCGAGAATGTGGGAACCGAGACGGCGCAGCTCTTCTGGCGCCACTGGCTGATCCACGATCTCGTGGCGGGCGACCACGAGGTGGAGGGGGAGGGCGTCGTCGGGCAGTCTCCGGTGCTGGGGCCGGGGGATTCGCACCGGTACAACAGCTTCTGCATCCTGCGGGGTCCGACGGGTCACATGGAGGGGTTCTACCACTTCCGGCGCCGCGACGGCAGCGTGTTCCGCGCCCCGATCCCGCGCTTCCACTTCCACGCGCCCCCCGAGGCCGTGGGCACGTTGTTCAGCTAGCGAGGGACCCGGGACGCATGGCGGAACCGCTGCACCGAGTGCTCTGGGCCCGCAACGCCGGCCTCGCCGATGCCTGCCTCCGCTCCCCGTTCGTGCGCGGTCTCGCCGACGGGTCGCTCGATCCGGAGGCGTTCCGGCGATACGTGGCCCAGGACGCCTTCTTCCTGAGGGCCTTCTTCAGCGCCTACGCGCTCGCCGCCGCGCGCACCTCCGACCGGATGGAAGTCGCGCGCCGCCTGGTCTTCCTGATGGCAGGAGTCCTCGAGGAACTCGAACTTCATCGCCTCTACGCCGAGCAACTCCGAATTGATCTCGAGTCTGTCACGCCCAACGCCGCCGCGAAGGACTACACGGATTTCCTGGCGAAGAGGGCCTGGAACGCGGATGTGGGCGAGATCCTCGCCGCGATGACGCCCTGCATGCGGTTGTACGCCTGGCTTGGGCAGCAGCTTCGTGCGACCGACTACGCGGAGAACCCGTACGCGGAGTGGATCGACACATACGGCTCCCGGAAGTTCGAAGGCCTCGCCCGGGACCTCGAGGGGTTGCTCGACGACCTGGCCGCCGACATGCCGGAGCGGGCGGCGGAGGTCTACGCCGAGGCCATGCGCCACGAACTCGCCTTCTTCGAGGCATTCGGGGGGTAGCCCGGAAGCGAAGGGGCGGACCGCCGGCCGCGCGAGGGCCGGACTAGAAGCGGTAGGTGTAGTTCAGCTTGATCGAGGCGCCGCGCGAGAGGGTCCTCAGGTCCATCCACCGCATCGGGTCCGAGTCGTCGGGTTCATCGAGCAGCCCGGACTCCAGGTTCCGCCAGTTGTGGGTGTAGACGAGGAAGAGGTCGTTGCCCGGCTTCAGGATCCAGCGGAAGCGCATGAACAGGCCCAGCACGCGGCTCACATCGTCGTACTGGAACTGGTTCGTCACGCCGATCCACGGGGTCGGATCCCATGAACCCTCGAGGCGATAGAGGTTCGTGACGAAGTCTCCCTGCGGCAGGTACACGGCGTTGCGTTCGTAGCCCGTCTCCAGGTTGATCCCCGGGTTCGGCCGGAAGTTCGCGTTCAGGTCGACCCGCACCCGGTCACCGTTCCAGAAGCCGCCGAAGTTGGCCCCGCCCCGGACGGAAACGGGACGGCGGCTCGTTGTCCGGCCGCGGAGCCGGTAGTCCCAGGTCGTGTAATCGCCCGGCACGATGTCGATGCCGTCGCTGATCTCGAACTGCCGGTCGAGGAACTCGTACGTCCGCACCGCCTCGAAGCTGACGTTGTCGCCGCTCTCGAAGTCGATGTCGATGAAGTTCAGCTGGAGTTCCTGCTCCTCGAGGATCATGGATCCCATTTCCCACAGGTTCCTCAACTGGACCGAGACCTCCACCTGCCGGATCCAGTCGATGGCGGGACGGGGGGACCACCCGATCCGCGGCTCCACGCGGCGGAAGTCGTTCCGGGCCACGAACCCGACCGCCGGACTGTAGTCGTCGCCGAATTCCCGGTAGGAGACGTGCCCCGACCAGAGGTCGTTGGGGAAGTTGATCCGGGCCCCCCAGGCGGAGAGATCCTGGAAGGACCGCGACACGGCCGGCTCCGGATTCGAGTTCCAGGCCATGAACGCCTCGGCCTCGAAATTCTGGTTCCCGAACAGACTGTTGGTCCGGTAGTCGAGGTCCGCGCCGAGCGTATGCCGGTCCGCCGGCAGGAAGCCGTCCGCATCGGCCGCGGTGCTCCGCCGGGTGTAGATGGCGCCGATGGCGGACTGCTCGAAGATGGGGACCCGGGCTCGCGCCACCGTGAAGGCCTCCCTTGCGAACCGTATCAGATCCGCGGGGTCCGGTTGGGCCCCGTTCGCGAGGGCAGCCTCCGGCGCATACGAGTGGGTGCCCGTGCCCATCTGGTAGAAGCCGAGGTCGACGCCGTTCAGTTGGCCCGTGAGGCGAAGCCCGTAGTCGATGGGGATCTGCTGGCCGCCCTCGATCCCGATCCGCCGCGAGAAGAAGGGCTGCGGGCCGCTGCGGGGGGCGAACGTGAACACGCTCGAACCCTCGAGAAAGAAGTCGCGCCGCTCGGGGAAGCGGAGCGGGAAACGCGTGAGGTTGACGCGCCGCTGGTCGCTCTCCACCTCGGCGAAGTCCGTGTTGACGCTGAAGGAAGCGCGGAGACTCGGCGTCACGCTGTAGTTGAGGTCGAGGCTCACGTCGCGCGGGAACGTCGTCGGGTCCGCGTTGCCCGGGGTGTTGCGCCAACTACCGATTCCCGAGGCCACCGCTTCGAGGCCGATGCCTTGCGAGAGACCCTCGAGTCCCGCGAGTTGGCCGGCGAACACAAGGCGGTTCAGGCCCTCGTTCCGCCCGTAGCCGCGCCACAGGATCTCCTCGTTGTTGCGCCGGATCGACCGCAGGAAGTTGATGCCCCAGTTCGCGCCGTTCGGGACGAAGTTCAGGGTGCGGAAGGGGATCCGGATCTCCGCGGACCACCCGTCGGGGCGGCGCGCGGTACGCACTTCCCATATGCCGTCCCACGAGCGGTTCACGCCCCCGAATCCGCCGCCGCCACCCGGCCCTCCGCCACCGGTGCCCGTGATGAGCCCGTCGCTGAGGGCGCCGGCCGCGTTGGTCTCGAAGTGGTAGCCGGTGCGGCCGTCCCCGAACGTGTCGAGCACCCAGGCGAACCGGTCGTCGGTGAACAGAAACGCGTCGCGCGCGCGCTGCCGGGCGAGGATCTCGCCGGGTTCGTCGAAGAGGATGGCCGCGATGTAGAGATTGTCCCGATCGTAGGCGACCCGGACTTCGGTGGGGTGCGACGGCGGGCCGCCCTCGACGGGCTCGCGCTGCCGGAAGTCGCCGATCGCCCCGGCGCGGCCCCACACCGGTTCCTCGATGCGGCCGTCGAGATCGATGCGCTCCTCGGCGGTCAGCCGCGTGGCCTGTATGACGGAGCCGTCTCCTTCCTGGGCCGCGGCCTCACGAATTCCGCAGAGAAGCAGGGCAAGGGCGAGACCCGGGCCCGAAAGCCGCCGAATGTGGCGCGCAAGTGTCATTGGTGTGTGCTGTATCCGCGTCGATTCCGGCTGGTGCCCGAGGTTCAAGCTCCCGGTGGTGACCGAGGCTCAAGCGAGGTTCAGATAGACGACACGCGCGTCGGGGGCAGGGTTGAATCGGCCGGGGTGGAATCGGGGAGGAGTCGAACGGCGAACGGTCGGACGTCGGACCGGCGCGTCAGGTGACGATGATGCGGGCTCCCACCATGATGCTCGGGTGCGTGGCGCAGTAGTACACGTACGTGCCCGCCACGCTCGGCGTGACGGTGAAGGTGTCGTTGTGGTTCATCGTGCGGCTGTCGAAGGCCTGCGCGCCGGAGGGGACGTCGGTGGATGTCACCGTGTGCGGGTTCGCGCCGACGTGCCGCCAGCCCACCGTCTCCCCGCTCCGGATCGTCACCTCCGCGTCGCCGTTGCGGCGCCCCGCCGGGTCGACGAAGGCGTTGTCTTCGATGTTGACGGTCACGTTCGCGCCCGGCACGGGACCGGGCGGCGGGGGCGGCGGCGCGGTCGGCGGCGCGGCTGGCGGTGTCCCGGGCCCGGCGCCGTCTCCGCAGGCGGCCAGGGCGAGCACGCCGGTAAGGGCGGCAACGAACTCGCGACGTCTCAAATGATCATCTCCGCATCGTCTCGGCGCTGAGGGCCCCGTCCGAGCGCATTCGGGCCTTGCGAAACCCCATCGATCTTCGTTCGTACTATGTCTTCGTACCATGCCGGGTCGCCGGAAGGGGTTCCGCGCGGAAGGGGTTCCGCGTCCGCCCCCGGACCCTGCAGGCCGCTTCAGTCGGGAGAGATACATGAACGGGAAGAGTTGCAACAGAGTGGCGAACGCGCTGCTGCTGGCCGGCGCCCTCAACTGGGGATTGATCGGCCTCATCGGCTTCAACTTCGTGGCCGCGGCCTTCGGCCCCCTCGCCCGGCTGGTCTACATCGCCGTGGGCTGGGCGGCGCTGTACCGGATCTTCTCCAACGGTAACCGGAACAGCTCCTAGCCAGGGGGTTGCCGCGGGCCGTCAGGAAACGCAGGGGGCGCCGAAGCGTCTCGCGACCGCGACCGCGGCGCCCCGCTCCCTGAATTCCTCCCCAAAGTAGTCGTACAGAAGACGCGTCATCTCCGCGATGGTGCGTTCCCGCCGCCACGTCGGGCGCCGCAGCGTATTCACGAACACCGACACGATGAGGTGCCCCGCGCCATCCGGCAGGATGACGATCCCCACATCGTTGATCGCGCCGCCCATCGTTCCCGTCTTGTGCGCGACGAAGGTCGATGGCGGCAGCCGGCCCCGCATTCGCCCGCGTCCGGACCGCGACCGGTCGAGAACGTCGAGGATCCAGGCGCGCGATTCGGGCGAGAGTCCCTTGCCCTCGTGGATCGTGAGCAGGAGATCCGTCATCCCGTCCGGCGTGGCTGTGTCCCGCGGGTCCGTGCCGTAGCGCTCGCGCGCGGCCTGGCGGTGCGCGTCGGGCAGCGCATCGCGCAGCCGGAAGTACTGGTAGCGATACAGTTCGCTCTCCGGAATCGTGTCCGGGAGGCCGACCAGGTCCGCGAAGGTGCGGGCCTCGGAGCGGTCGACGCGCACGCCCTCGACGCCCAGCCGGCGGAGGTGGCGCGTGGCGGCCTCCGGCCCGCCCGACATGTTGAGGATCACGTCCGTCGCCGTGTTGTCCGATTGGGCGAGCATGAGCGAGAAGAGGCTGTCCACGGTGACGCGCACGGATCGCGCCCCCGACCAGTCGGCCAGCGGACTGTGTCCCGCGCGAAACTCCTCCACCGTCACGACGACCGTCTCGGAGGGATCGATCTGCCCGAGGTCGACGCGCCGCAGGAACTCGAGCGCCATCGGGACCTTCGATACGCTCGCCATCGGGTAGGGCCGGTCGCCGTTGAAGGAGATCCGGGCGCCCGACTCGACGTGGAGGGCCGAGACGCCGACGGCGTCCCCGACCCGTCGGGCGATGCGGCGGAGGCCCTCGCCGATCGAATCCGGCACGACACACGCCGCCCCGAGGGGAAGGGGGCCGGGAACGGGCGGCGCCAGCGTTTCCTGCGCCGCGGTCCGGCCCGGAGGCGCGAGGAGGACGGCCAGCGCGAGGAAGGTGGTCGTGCGTGGATTCATCGGCACTCCGGGCGTGGACTGAAGGACATGGGCCTGCCTCTTCGCCTCGTGAACTTCCCGTTCTGAGTTTGAGAACATGCGATGGGCAGAAACGTTGTATGCGGCGTATCCGGCGCGGCATCGCCCCGCGCGTCTCGCGCGCGCGGGTCCGTTTCCCTAATCTGCGAGTCCCGAAGCCGTGTCGTATCGACGGATCGTTCGTCCAGGAGGTTTCATGCGTTTCCCGCGCCCGAGATGGATCCCCGTTGCTCTCATCGCCCCGCTCTCGCTCGCCATCGCGTGCGGGGGAGGGGAACAAGCCGAGGACGCCGCGATGGCCGAAGACGCGATGGCCGAGGAAGCGGCCGAAGAGATGCCCGCCGAGCCGGCCGTCACCGTACGGATCACGCAGCCGGAAGAAGGCGCGACGGTGGGCCCGGATGTCATGGTTGTCATGGAGACGGAGGGGATCGAGATCGTCTCCATCACGCCACCGGTCGTCGGCACCGGGCATCATCACCTGTACGTCGACGTGGATCTCACGCCGCTCTCCGAGCTGATCCCGCAGAACGATCCCCAGATCATCCACATGGGGGATGGGAGCACCGAGTACATGCTGGAGGGACTCGCGCCCGGAGCGCACCGACTCATCGCCGTCGTGGCAAACCCCGCGCACATCCCGCTCGACCCGCCGGTCGTGGACACCCTCCACTTCACGGTCGCGAACGAAGAGTGATGGCGGCGGAGAGGGCCTCGGCGCGCGCCCGGGACAGTCTCTCCGCCGGGGGTGCACTCCTCTCGCTCGTCCTCGCCCTGGGCTGCGCGCCCGACGGCGGGACCGAATCCGCGGCGGCGGGTGCGGGCGCCGAAGAAGGCGCTTCGCCCACGCCGGAGCCGCAGCACACGCTGACGGCGGACCAGACGCACAACCGCTGGAGCCGGACGATCCCGCCGATCCTGACCGTGGCGTCGGGCGCCGTCATCGAGGCGTATCTCGAGGAGGCGTCGGACGGGCAGCTGACGCCGGAGTCCACGTTCGAGGATCTCGCCCGGCTGAGCTTCGATCCCATCCATCCCCTGACCGGGCCGGTGTACGTGGAGGGCGCCGAGCCGGGCGACCTCCTCGCGGTCACGCTGCACGAGATCGAACTCGGCGACTGGGGCTGGGTCGCGAACGTCCCCGGATTCGGGTTCCTCGCCGACCTGTTCCCCGACCCGTACCTGAAGACCTTCGAGTTCGAGCCGGGGGACACCAGCGTCGAGTTCGCGCCCGGGATCCGGATTCCACTGCGGCCGTTCCCCGGCGTGATGGGGGTGGCGCCGGACACCGATTCGATGCTCGTCACGATCCCGCCCCGCCAGAACGGCGGCAACATGGACGACCGCGACCTGGTCGAGGGGACGACGGTGTACTTCCCGGTGCTGGTGGAAGGCGCGCTCTTCTCGATGGGCGACCCGCACATCGCGCAGGGGGACGGCGAGGTGGGCGGCACCGCGATCGAGGGGCCGCTGCGGGTGGTTTACGAACTGGAGGTCGTCAAGGGCATCGGACCCATCCCGTCGCCCCACTACGAGACCGACGAGTTCTACGCCGTGACGGGCTTCGCGCCGACGATCGACGAGGCGGCGCGGAACGCCGTCGAGGCGATGATCGACTACCTCGTGCGTTCGCGGGACCTGTCCCGGCAGGAAGCCTACCAGCTGGCGTCGATGGCGGGGGACCTCAAGATCTCCGAGGTCGTGGACGTGCCGAACATGCTCGTCGCCATGCGCATCTCGAAGAACGTGATCGGCAACTGACGGCCGGCGCGGACCGTTCGCGCCCGGCCGGAATTCAGAGGCCGCGGGCGTCGACCGCGAGCAGCGCGCCGAGCAGCACGTTCGCCCCCGCCGTGATCTGGTCCGGCTCCGTGAACTCGAGCGGCGAGTGGCTGATGCCGTCGCGGCTCGGCACGAAGATCATCCCGACTGGCCCCAGCAGGGCGACGCTCTGCGCGTCGTGGCCCGCCCCGCTCGGCATGCGGAGCGCCGTGAGGCCGAGATCGAGCGCCTCGGATTCGATGACGTCCCGGAGGCGCGGGTCGGTCGGCGCCGCGCGGCTCTCGTAGAACTGTTCGATGGTGACCGTCGTGCCGTCCGCGGCGGCGATCTCCTCCGCCCGCCCCCGGATGGCCTGGAAGACGGCGTCGATCCCCGTCATCGCGAGGTCGCGGATCTCCAGGCTGAAGGTGACCCGCCCCGGGATCACGTTCGGCGCGCCGGGCTCGGCGGTCAAGCGACCGACCGTGGCCACGTGACGCCCGGGCAGCTCCCGCGCGGTCACGTGCACGGCATCGATGATGCGCGCCGCGGTCACCATGGCGTCCTGCCGCATGTCCATGGGCGTGGTGCCGGCGTGGTTGGCGAAGCCGTCGACCGTCACCGACCAGCGGCGGATGCCGACGATCCCTTGCACGACGCCGATGTCGAGCCCGCCCCGGTCGAGCACGAACCCCTGCTCGATGTGCAGTTCGAGGTAGGCCGCGAGGCTGCCGGCCTCCCGACGCGCCGCGGCCAGGTCCGTGAGGTCGCCGCCCAGGCGCTCTGTGCCCTCGCCGATCGAGAATCCGCTCGCGGTGACGATGTCGACTTCCCACGGCAGGGTTTCGCCCGCGATTGCGCGGCTCCCGGTCTTCCCTCCCTCCTCGTTGGCCCAGATCACGAGTTCGAGCGGGTGACGGGTTTCGCGGCCCGCGTCCACCAGCGTGGCCACCGCCTCGAGCGCGCCCATCGAGCCGACCTGGCCGTCGTAGCTGCCGCCCTCCGGGACGGAGTCTATGTGGGAACCGAGAACGATCGGGGCGAGCGAGGGGTCGGTGCCGCGCCGCCGGCCGATCAGGTTGGCGGCCCGGTCCACGTGCACTTCGAGGCCGAGATCTGCCATGATGTCCGACAGCCAGGTGCGGGCCGCCCGGTCTTCGTCGCTGTAGGCGAGCCGCGTTGTGCCCTCCTCGGCGCTGCTGAAGCGCGCGAGCTCGCCAAGGCGGTGGTTGAGCCGTTCGCCGTCCACGAGCAGCCGCTGGTCCCGTAGCGCGCGGAGCGGCGAGCAGGTGACTGCCGCCCCCGCGGCGCCGAGGGCGAGCGCCCCGAACCGCCGCCGGGAGATCGGCCCCATCAGTGGCTGAGGCCGTAGATGATGTAGTTTATGGCCAGTTCGTAGGCGTAGGTCGAGCGGTCGATCGGGTAGTACGGGTTCTCGGACCACTCCCACGCGTCGCCCAGATCCGTGTTGTGGTTGATGACGACCATCAGCTCGCCATGGTCGTCGAAGATCCCGCGGACCGTGGGCGGGCAGGGTCCCCAGCACTCCTCGTAGCGTCCGCGCATCGCGTTGTTGACGCTCGGGACCGTCTTCAGCTCGTCGATGTCGTAGAACTGGTGGAAGATCGGGTGATCCATCGGAATCGGCTCGATCCGGCGGCCGGGCAGGATGCGGGACATGTGGTACTCGAAGTTGTACCACGCGTCCTCTCCCCAGAAGTCGTCCACCACGAGGAATCCGCCCGCCTCCAGATAGCCCCGGAGACCTTCGATTTCGGCTTCCGAGAGGTTCATGTAGCCGACTTCCAGCATGTAGAGGAAGGGGAAGCGGCGCAGTTCGGGGTCGTCGAGCGCGACCGGGTTCTCCCACTCGTGCAGGTCCAGCATCGCGAGCAGGCGATGGAGGATGAAGAGGAACTGGCGGTCGGCCTTCGGGAAGTCCGTCGCCCAGGTGCCGCGTCCTCGCCCCCCCCACCAGCCCCGGGAACCGGAGTAGATGGCGCGCGTGAAGTAGAAGTCCCGGCCCCACTCCGCCCGCGCCTGGGCCAGTCCCGGTTCGCGCTCGAGGAGCCAATCCCGCGCCGCGGCCCGCTCGCGGAGGGTCGAAGCGCTCGCCTCGGCTGCGCCCGCGTCCGGCGGCGGGTCGGACCGCGCCGTCATGCCCATCACGGCGGCGGCGGCGAGCACGGCGCCCAGCGCGGCGGCGAGGATCGGAGCGGAGCGCAGTTGGAGACGCATCATGTGTTCATAAGGATTGCCGGAGGCCCGCCCGTCAACTACTTCCCGTTTCCCCCGGGGTTCCCCGAAAGTTCCCGAGCCGCGGCAGGCGCCGACATGAACGAGCCCGACGGCCGAGCCAGTGTGCACCTGGGCGGCGTCACCCTCCGCTTCGGCGGCGTGACGGCGCTCGAGAACGTGCGCCTCGACATCCGCGGCGGCGAACTCCTCGCGCTCATCGGCCCGAACGGGGCGGGCAAGACGAGCGTGCTCAACTGCATCTCCGGCCTCTACCGCCCCACCGAGGGCACCATCGAGTTGCGGGACCCGGCGGGCGGGTCGCACGCGCTCCACCGCCTGCAGCCCCACCGGATCGCCCGGCTCGGCGTCGCCCGCACGTTCCAGAGCATCGAACTCTTCAAGCACATGACCGCGCTCGACAACATCATGCTGGGCCGCCACGTCCACATGCGGGGCGGGGTCATCTCCGGCGGGATCTTCTGGGGTCCCCAGCGGCGCCGAGAGATCCGGCACCGCATGCGCGTCGAGGAAGTGATCGACTTCCTGAACCTGGAGCCGATTCGCCACGCCGTCGTCGGCAACCTCCCCTACGGGCAGCAGAAGCTCGTCGAACTCGGCCGGGCCCTGGCGCTGGACCCCGAGATCCTGCTCCTCGACGAACCGCTGGCCGGGATGAACTCCGAGGAGAAGGAATCGATGGCGCGCTTCATCCTCGACGTGCACGAGGAGTGGGGGACGACCCCCGTCGTCATCGACCACGACATGGACGTGATCATGGACATCTCCGAGCGCGTGGTCGTGCTCGAGTTCGGGCAGGTCATCTCCGAAGGCTCTCCCACCGAAGTCCGCTCCGACCCCCGCGTGATCGAGGCCTATCTGGGTCAGGGGGAAGCGGCGGCCGGAGCCGCCTCGTGAGCGTCTCGTGAGCGTCTCGTGATCGCCTCGTGAGCATCGGATTCGTGGACGGCAGCCTGCCCGGGCTCCTTCGGTTGCAGGCGGCGAACCGTGGCGAGCGCGTGGCCCTGCGCGAGAAGGAATTCGGGATCTGGCAGAGCATCACGTGGACGGAATACGCGCGGCGCGTGCGCCATTTCGCGATGGGGCTCCGCGACCTCGGTCTCGATAGCGGCGACCGGATCGCGATCGTGGGCGACAACCGTCCCGAGTGGGTCATCGGCGAACTGGCGGCGCAGTCGCTCGGCGCGCTTCCCCTCGGCCTTTACCAGGACGCGGTCGCCACGGAACTCGAGTACCTGCTCGCGTCCTCGAGGGCGCGGGTCGTCATCGCGGAGGACCAGGAGCAGGTCGACAAGGTGCTCGAGATCCGGGAGGGGCTGCCCCGCCTCGAGTCCATCATCTACTACGATCCGCGCGGGCTGGGCCGCTACGAGGCGCGCGGGCTCGTCTCCTTTCCGGATGTGGAGAGCCGGGGGGCCGAGCGCGACCACGCGATGCCGCACGAGTATCAGGCCGCCCTGGGGTCGGTCCGACCCGACCATCCCGCGCTCCTGTGCACCACGTCGGGGACGACGAGCAAGCCCAAACTGGCCGTGCTCTCGCACACGAACCTGCTCAGCATGGCGGCACAGTTGCAGGATGTGGACCCGATGGAGGCGGAGGACGAGTTCGTCTCGTTCCTCCCCCTCGCCTGGATCGGGGAGCAGATGATGACCGTCTCCCGCCACGTCCTCGTCGGCTTTCCGGTGAACTTCCCCGAGGAGCCGGGCACCGTGCGCCAGGATCTGCGCGAGATCGGGCCGCGCGTGATGTTCTCGCCGCCCCGCATCTGGG
>VXMQ01000041.1 GCA_009841015.1 Candidatus Palauibacter denitrificans
TCAAGGGAGGGAAGCGCGTCAAGTCGACGAAGCGGCTCTACCCGGGCTACGTGCTCATTCAGATGCTGCTGGACCAGAACACGATGTACGTCGTCAACAACGTGCCCGGCGTCATCAAGTTCGTGGGGAGCGGGAAAGATCCCCAGCCGCTCAAGACCGAGGAGATGAACAAGATCCTCGGCATTGCGGATGAACTCGAGCAGGCGGGTCCGGAAACGGAGATCCCCTTCCGGCCGGGGCAGGTCGTCGAAGTCATGGAAGGACCGTTCAGCGATTTCAGCGGAACGGTGGAAGAGGTGTTTGCGGAGAAGGGCAAGGTGCGCGTGCAGGTGAGCCTGTTCGGGCGCCCGACGTCGGTTGAACTGGACTACACGCAGCTGCAGGGGTTCTGATGCCGCCGAAGAAACAGGTTACCGGATTCATCAAACTGCAGATTCCGGGGGGGCAGGCGAATCCGGCCCCGCCCGTGGGTCCGGCATTGGGCCAGCACGGCCTCAACATCATGGACTTCTGCAAGGCGTTCAACGCGCAGACGCAGCAGGAAGCCGGCACGATCATCCCGGTCGAGATCACGGTCTACAAGGACCGGACGTTCAGCTTCATCACCAAGACGCCACCGGCGGTGGAGCTGCTCAAGAAGGAACTCGGCCTCCAGTCGGGTTCTCCGGTCCCCAATCGGGAGAAGGTCGGCAAGGTCACGGACGACCAGCTGCGCAGGATCGCCAGGATCAAGATGAAGGATCTCAACGCGGCCGACGAAGAGGCCGCGATGCGGATGATCGCGGGTACCGCACGATCCATGGGGATCGAGCGGGCCAGCTGATCGGGAGAGATCGGAAAACATGCCGAAACGCGGCAAGAAATACCGCTCCGCCGTAGAGGCCGCTCCGGCGAACGGCGCCCTCGCGCCTCGCGAGGCGCTTGAGCGCGTGCAGAAATCGGCGTTCGCGAACTTCGACGAGACGGTCGAGGCCGCGATACGCCTCGGCGTGGACCCCCGGAAGGCGGATCAGATCGTGCGCGGCACGGTCATCCTGCCCGCGGGTACGGGCCGCAAGGTGCGCGTGCTCGCCCTCGTGAAGGCCGACCGGGCGGCCGAGGCGAAGGAGGCCGGCGCGGACTACGTGGGAACCGAGTACATCGAGCAGATTCAGGAGGGGTGGCTCGATTTCGACGTCGCGATCGCGACGCCGGATCTCATGAAGGATGTGGCCAGGCTGGGCCGGATACTCGGCCCCCGCGGCCTCATGCCCACGCCGAAGGCCGGCACGGTCACCATGGACGTGGGTCGGGCCATTCGCGAATCGAAGGCTGGCAAGATCGAATTCCGGGTAGACCGTACCGGCAACGTGCATGCGCCGATCGGAAAGGTGAGCTTCGAACTGGACCGGTTGAACGAGAATCTCGATGCGCTGATGGACGAGATCGTGCGGTTGAAGCCCGCCGCGGCGAAGGGCCGGTACGTGAAGAGCGTGACCGTGACCAGCACGATGGGTCTCGGTGTTTCCGTCGACGAAGACCTGTACCGGTAGATCCATGAGACTCGAAGAAAAGCAGCGCGTCACGCAGGAACTCACTGCGCAGATCGAAGAGAGCGGGACGATCTACCTGACCGACTTCACGGGACTGAACGTGAAGGCGATCACGGATTTCCGAACGCGGCTCCGAGACGAGGGCCTGAGCTATCGGGTCGTGAAGAACACCCTCATGAAGCGGGCGCTCGAAGATCTGGATCTCCCGGATCTGAGCGCCCATCTCGAGGGACCGACGGGGCTCATCCTCAGCGACGCCGACCCCGTGACGCCGGCCAGAGTGCTGAAGGACTTCGCGAAGGCGAACGAGGACCGGCCGGTGGTGAAGGTCGGCGTCATCAATCGGGTGGAAACGTCGCCGGAGGAAGTGAGGCGCATCGCCGATCTTCCATCGCGCGAGGTTCTGCTCGGCAGCATCGCGGGCGGGCTCACGGCGAGCGTCGGTGGCATCGCCGGCGTGCTGAATGCGCTCCTCCGCGACATCGCAGACATGATCGAACAGGTCGGAAGGAAGAACGAGTCCGCCTGAGGTGGGACGCATGCCCGCGATGTGCGGGTGTGCGGAATGCGTACAGGATCCAGGGAACGGAAGAACATGTCCAAAATCGACGATCTTCTGCAGCAGATCGGCTCGCTGACGGTGCTCGAAGCCGCCGAGCTGAAAGACAAGATGGAGGAAACCTTCGGCGTGTCGGCTTCGGCGCCGGTCGCCGTCGCCGCCGCTCCCGGCGGCGCAGGGGACGCCGCCGAGGAGGAGCAGACGGAGTTCGATGTCGTCCTCACGGCGGTGGGCAGCAAGAAGATCCAGGTGATCAAGGTCGTGCGGGAAGTGACGAGCCTGGGTCTCAAGGAGGCGAAGGCCGTCGTCGACAACGCCCCCGGACCCGTGAAGGAAGGCGTGTCCAAGGAGGAGGCGGAGGAGATCAAGGCCAAGCTCGAAGAGCAGGGCGCCACGGCGGATCTCAAGTAGCCACGCTGAAGAGCGTGGCACGCCCCGGCGTCGATCATCCGATCGGTTCCGGACTGCGGAGGGATCGCAGCCGGGCCGATGACGCAGGGGTCCGACCTCACACCGTGCACGCACCGGTGCGACCGCTTGCGGGCGGTCCCCGGTATTTCCGCATCTCCCATGTACTCGCGGGGCTCCCCGCGGGAGGTACGATTTGACGGTCAACGGCAGACCCGCGGTTTCGTTTGACAAGCTCGCCCGCCCGATGCACATGCCGCATTTCCTGGATGTGCAGCGCGAGGCGTTCGAGCGTCTGCTGCAATCGAAGACGAGGGAAGAGGAGCGCCGGGACCTCGGTCTCGAGCGGGTTTTTCGGGAGATCTTCCCGATTACGGACGTCAACGAGAACTTCTCGCTGGAGTTCGTCAGCTACTCTCTCGGAGATCCGAAGTACGAGGTCGAGGAGTGCATCGAGCGCGACATGACCTACTCCGCGCCGCTGAAGGCGCGGCTTCGGCTGGTCATCTTCGAGACGGTCGGGAAGGACGGCGAGAAGCGTCCGGGCGATATCCTGGAGAAGGAGGTCTATCTCGGGGATCTGCCGCTCCTGACGGAGCAGGGAACGTTCGTCGTGAACGGAGCGGAACGGGTCATCGTGAGCCAGCTTCACCGTTCCCCCGGCGTCGTATTCGAGGAGACGCTGCACCCCAACGGCACCCGTCTCTTCTCGTCCCGGATCATCCCGTTCCGCGGATCCTGGGTCGAATTCACCCTCGACATCCACGACGTGATCCACGTCCACATCGACAAGAAGAAGAAGTTCCCCGCCACCGCCCTGCTGAGGGCGTTCGGTTACGGGCGGGACGTGGACATCCTCGAGTGCTTCTGCCGACGCCGACTCGTCCGGATCGATGCGGAAGATGATGACGACTCGTCGGCGCACCGCGAGGTGACGGGCACGCTGGTGGCCCGAAGCATCGCGAACCCCGACTTCGGGGAGGATCCCGAGGCGCTGGAACTGAGTGGTTACGAGCCCGCTCCGGACGTGCCGCACTGGCTGGCGAACGATCTTCCGGGCGCGGATGGCGGGGAGCCGGTGGCGGCCCTCGGCGACCGGCTCGACGCAGAGTTGGTGCAGCGCATCCTCGACGGGGAGATCACGAGCGTCGAGGTGTTCGAAGAAGAAGATGCCTTCATCGTGCGTCGCGGCGAGACGTTGAGCGAGGAAGCCCTCGATCGCCTCGTGCGCGCGGACGTCTCGGAGGTCGAGGTGTACTCGAGCGCGACCTTCGTGCCGTTGCGCGGGACCTATGAGGATCTCGCGATGCGCCGTGACTGGAGTTCGAGTCCGCAGCTCGCCGCCGATGTGATCGCCGAGGACACCGGAGAGGTCCTGGCCGAGAAGGGGGCGCGCTTCGATTCGAGCTTGTTCGCGCAGCTCAAGGCGGAGAAGGCTCGCGAGGCTCTGGTGTTCACGGGCGGTCCCCGCGGGGAGTCGCCGCTGCTGCGCAACACGCTCGCGAAGGATCCGACGGCGAGCGAGGCGGCCGCGCTGCACTCCATCTATTCCCTCGTCCGGCCGGGAGAGGCGCCGAACCTGGCGACGGCCCGGGGCGCGCTCGACCGGCTCTTCTTCAACCCCAAGCGATACGACCTGGGTCGGGTGGGACGTCACAAGATCAACCACCGGCTCAAGGACGTGTATCGGCTGCTCGGCCTCGAGATCCCCGCGGGCGACCTCGTGGTGCTGGACCCGTCCGACTTCGTGGCGATCATCCGCTACCTGGTCGAACTGCACGAGGGCCGCGGATACACGGACGACATCGACCATCTCGGGAACCGCCGCGTGCGGTCGATCGGAGAACTCATCGCGAACCAGTTTTCCGTCGGACTGTCGCGCATGGCCCGCCTGGTGCGCGAGCGGATGTCGATTAACAGCGACCCCGAGAAGATCTCCATCGACGACCTCGTGAACGCGCGTACGGTCAGCGCCGTGATCCAGGCTTTCTTCGGGAGTTCGCAGCTCAGCCAGTTCATGGACCAGACGAACCCGCTCTCGGAACTCACGCACAAGCGGCGTCTGAGCGCGCTGGGTCCGGGCGGGCTGACGCGGGAGCGCGCGGGTTTCGAAGTGCGCGACGTGCACTACTCGCACTACGGGCGGATGTGTCCCATCGAGACTCCGGAGGGTCCGAACATCGGGCTCATCACGTCCGTGACCACGTACTCCCGCCTGAACGAACTCGGCTTCCTCGAGACCCCCTACCGCCGGGTCGTCAACGAGCAGGTCTCCCAGGATGAAATCGTCTGGCTCTCGGCGAGCGAAGAGGAGGAATACTCGGTCGCGCAGGCGAACGCCGAACTCAACCCCGACGGGACGTTCGCCCGCTCGCTCGTCCTCTGCCGGCGCCGCGACGACTATCCGTTGCTGCCGCCGGACGAGATCGACTTCATGGACGTCGCGCCCGACCAGCTGGTGGCCGTGTCGCCCGCGCTCATTCCTTTCCTCGAGCACGATGACGCGAACCGGGCGCTGATGGGATCGAACATGCAGCGGCAGGCCGTGCCGCTTCTCTTCCCCGAGCGTCCGCTCGTAGGTACGGGTCTGGAGGGCAAGGTGGCCCGCGACTCCGGCGCGGTGGTGCTTGCGCGCCGCGCCGGGATGGTGACGCGGGTCACGGCGGACGAGGTCGAGATCGACACCGGCAAGCCCCGACGGGCGGCCGGCGAGATCCCGCTCGCCCGCCTCACGCAGTACGACTCCTATCGGCTCAGAAAGTTCTGGCGCACGAACCAGGACACGGCGATCAACCAGCGGCCGATCGTCCGGGTCGGCGACCGCGTGGAAGCGGGCGATGTGGTCGCGGACGGAGCCGGCACGGATGGCGGCTCGCTCGCGCTCGGACGTAACGCGCTCGTCGCGTTCATGCCCTGGTTCGGACACAATTTCGAGGACGCCATCGTGATCAGCGAGACGCTGGTCAAGGGCGATGTCTACACGTCGGTCCACATCCAGGAACTCGAACTCCACGTCCGCGACACGAAACGCGGGATGGAGGAGATCACGCGCGAGATCCCGAACGTGGCCGAGGAAGCGCTCGTCGACCTCGATGATCGCGGGATCGTACGCATCGGCGCGGCCGTCCGCTCGGGAGATATCCTCGTCGGCAAGATCACGCCGAAGGGGGAGACCGAGCTTTCGCCCGAAGAAAAGCTGCTGACGGCGATCTTCGGGGAGAAGGCGAAGGATGTGAAGGACAGTTCGCTGCGCGTTCCCCCCGGCGTTGAAGGCACCGTGATCGACGTCAAGATCTTCTCGAGGCGAATCGACGACCCGTTGCTGGAACGGGAGCACGGCGAGCGCATCGCCGAGCTGCGCGAGAGCGAGCGCGAGGAAATCGCACGGGTGATGGAAGCCCGGGACGAGGAGATCCTCGAACTGCTCGAGGGGGAGACTGTGGTTCTGTGTCTCGGCCGGGGCTCTCTCGAACCGCTGTTCGCCGAGGGCACGAAGCTGACGAAGACGAAGCTTCGGAGCGTCGACCTGGGAGAGATCGACCTCTCGACGCTGAAGGTGAAGACGGAGAAGTCGAACGACCTGATCCGCCGCGTGGAGGCCGAGGCTCGCGCGCGAGTGGAACGGATACGCGAGCGGACGGAAGAGGGAATCGACAAGATCTTCCAGCCCGACGAACTGTCCCCGGGTGTCGTGCAGCTCGTGAAGGTCTATCTCGCGGAGAAGCGAAAGATCTCGGTGGGAGACAAGATGGCCGGCCGGCACGGGAACAAGGGCATCATCGCCCGCGTGGTTCCCGAAGAGGACATGCCCGTCCTGCCCGACGGGCAGTCCATCGAAATCGTACTCAACCCACTCGGCGTACCGAGCCGGATGAACGTGGGACAGATTCTCGAGACCACGCTCGGCTGGGCGGCCCGGGCTCTCGGCTTCGAGGCGAATACGCCCGTCTTCCAGGGCGCGACGGAGCATGAGATCGGGGCCCTCCTGAAGATCGGGGGCGCCTACTGGGCGGCTCGTACGCTCGGTTCGGACGTGGAGCCGCCCAAACTGTCCTACGAGACGATTCAAACGCTCGTCAACGAGATTCAGGCGCGGGAAGGAGACGACCGGGCTTCGGACCCGGCGAGTCTCGGACGCACGCTCGACGCCTATCTCGAGGGACGAGGCGAACTCGCGTCGTACCTGCGGAGCCTGGCCTCGTTCGTCCTCCGGGTTGTGCGCGATGTCTCGGGGGCGACGACGGCGGCGAAGCTGGAGTCCGAGGGCTGGCCGAAGACCGCCGCGCTCTCCGGGCAGCGCAGGATCACCTCGGGCGTGGACGCGGCCGTGGTCGAGCTCATGGAGCGCGCGGGGCTGCGTTCCAACGGCAAGATGAGGCTCCGCGACGGCCGCACGGGCGAAGAGTTCGTGGCGGACATCGCGGTCGGCGAGATCTACATGATGAAGCTCTCGCACCTCGTCGACGACAAGATCCACGCGCGCTCCATCGGTCCGTACAGCCTCGTCACGCAGCAGCCGCTGGCCGGCAAGGCTCAGTTCGGAGGACAGCGCTTCGGCGAGATGGAAGTGTGGGCGCTGGAAGCCTACGGCGCGGCCCACACGCTGCAGGAGATGCTGACCGTCAAGTCGGATGACGTGACGGGACGGAGCCGGGTGTACGAGGCGATCGTGAAGGGCGACAACCTCCCCAAGCCGGGAGTGCCCGAGAGCTTCAACGTGCTCGTCAAGGAATTGCAGGCGCTGGGCCTGAGCGTGACGCTCGGCGGCGACGAATCGGAGCCGCTGTTCTAGCGAAACAAGAAGGGTGACAGATGATCGATTTTCCGCGAAATCGCAGTGCCGGTTCGTCCGAGTTCGACTGGATTCAGATCAAGCTCGCCTCCCCCGAGGAGATCCGCTCCTGGAGTCACGGGGAGGTCACGAAGCCTGAGACGATCAACTACCGGTCGTTCAAGCCGGAGCGAGACGGCCTCTTCTGCGAGCGCATCTTCGGGCCGGTCAAGGACTGGGAGTGCCACTGCGGGAAGTTCAAGCGGATCCGATACCGCGGCCACATATGTGACAAGTGCGGGGTCGAGGTCACGCTCTCCAAGGTTCGCCGCGAGCGGATGGGACACATCGAACTCGCGGTGCCCGTGGCCCATATCTGGTTCTTCAAGACCCTTCCTTCCCAGATGGGCTACCTGCTCGGGATGAAGCTGCGGGATCTCGAGAAGGTCATCTACTACGCCGCGCACGTCGTCACCGAGCCCGGCCGGCAGGAGGTCGAGTTCAAGCAGGTTCTGGAAGAGGATGAATACTGGGATCTGACGGACAAGGCGCGCGAAGAGGGGGATACCGAATTCCGCGCCGAAATCGGGGCGGAAGGGATCCGTACGCTGCTCGGACAGCTGGACGTCGACGAACTCGCCGAGCAGCTGCGCTACGAGGTCGTCCATGAGACCTCGAAGCACCGGAAGAAGAAGAAGCTCAAGCGGCTCAAGGTGATCGACGCGATCCGCAACAGCGACGACGAAGTCTCCAGGCGTAACAGCCCCGAACACATGATCATGGATGTGATTCCGGTGATTCCGCCGGATCTGCGTCCCCTCGTGCCGCTGGACGGCGGGCGGTTCGCGACGTCGGACCTCAACGATCTCTACCGTCGCGTGATCAATCGGAACAACCGGCTCAAGAAGCTGCTCGAAATGCGCGCGCCGGAGGTGATCCTGCGCAACGAGAAGCGCATGCTCCAGGAGGCGGTGGACGCGCTGTTCGACAACGGGCGCCGCGGCAAGGCGATTCGCGGAAGGGGCAAGCGGCCGCTCAAGTCCCTCTCGGACATGCTCAAGGGCAAGCAGGGCCGGTTCCGGCAGAATCTGCTCGGAAAGCGCGTCGACTATTCCGGCCGGTCGGTCATCGTCGTGGGTCCGGAACTCCGGCTGCACCAGTGCGGGCTGCCGAAGAAGATGGCCGTCGAGCTCTTCAAGCCGTTCATCATCCACGAACTCGAGCGGCGCCTGCACGCCGAGACGGTGAAGCGCGCCAAGAAGCTCGTCGAACTCGACGACCCGACGGTCTACGAGGTCCTCGAGGACATCATCAAGGATCACCCGGTGCTCCTGAACCGGGCTCCGACGCTTCACCGGCTGGGGATCCAGGCCTTCGAGCCGGTGCTCGTGGAGGGGAAGGCCATCCGCATTCACCCGCTCGTGTGCGCGGCGTTCAACGCGGACTTCGACGGCGACCAGATGGCCGTTCACGTTCCGCTGTCGTTCGAATCGCAGCTCGAGGCACGGATCCTCATGCTGTCGAGCAACAACATTCTGAAACCCGCGAACGGCCGGCCGATCGCGTCGCCGTCCCAGGACATGGTCCTCGGTTGCTATTACATGACGAAGGTCCGACCGGACTTCGACGAGCATGAGACGGGGTCGGATCTTCCTCACTTCGCGAACGCGGATCAGGTTGAAATGGCGCTTGAGGCGGGCTACCTGCGCTCGCCGGAGGGAACGCCGGACTACCACCTGCCGATTCGGCTGCTGATCGAAGAAGAGGCAGACGACGGCGAGGTCGAGCGGAAGTGGGTCGTAACCAGCGTCGGACGCGCGCTCTTCAATGCGATCCTGCCCTCCCGGGTACCGTACGTGAACGAGACCCTGGGCAAGGGGGCGTTGGGAGACCTCGTCTTCCGGTCGTTCCGTCTCGCGGGACTCGAGGACACGACGGCGTTCCTCGATCAGCTCAAGGACTTCGGGTTCCGCAACGCGACGAAGGCCGGCGTTTCCATCGGGCTCGATGACATGGAGATCCCGGCCGAAAAGCAGGATATCCTCGGCGAGGCCCAGGAGGATGTGAACCGGTTCACGAAGGCGTACCACCGCGGGGTGATCTCCTTCGGGGAGCGGTACAACAAGGTGATCGATGCCTGGACCCACGCGAACAACGATGTCGCCGACGCGATGGTCCGCGGGCTCCAGCAATCGAGATACGGCTTCAACCCGATCTTCATGATGTTCGATTCGGGCGCCCGGGGCTCCCGCGACCAGATCCGTCAGCTCGCCGGGATGCGGGGTCTGATGGCCAAGCCCCAGAAGAAGTTGACCGGTGGCATCGGCGAGATCATCGAGAGCCCGATCCGTTCCAACTTCCGGGAGGGCCTCAGCGTGCTCGAGTACTTCATCTCGACGCACGGCGCGCGGAAGGGGCTCGCCGACACGGCCCTGAAGACGGCGGACGCCGGCTACCTCACACGCCGGCTCGTCGATGTGGCGCAGGATGTCACGATCATCGAGGAGGACTGCAACACGATCCTCGGGCTTGACGTCACCGCGCTCAAGGAGGGTGAGGACATCATCGAGCCGCTGTCGGATCGCGTCGCCGGCAACATCGCGGCGGAAGCCGTGATCGACCCCATCGACGACGAAGTCATCGTCGAGGCCGGGGATATGATTACGGAGGCCCGGGCACGGGCCATCGATGAGAGCGGTGTCCAGCAGGTCCGCATCCGGTCCGTCCTCACGTGCGAGTCCCGGCGGGGCATCTGTCAGCAGTGTTACGGCCGCAATCTCGCGACGATGGAACTCGTCGATCTCGGGGAGGCGGCGGGAATCCTCGCCGCACAGTCGATCGGCGAACCGGGGACGCAGCTCACGCTGAGAACCTTCCATATCGGCGGGACGGCGGCGCGTATCGCGGCGCAGACCCAGCGGCGCTCCAAGCTCGAAGGCCGGATCGCGTTCGAGCGCGTGACGACCGTCACGAGTCCGTCGGGCGATACGATCGTCACGAGCCGCGAGGGCGAACTCCTCATGAAGACGCCGGACGAGCGCATCCTGTCGCGGCTCGCCATCCCCTACGGGGCGACGCTCTTCGTAGAGGACGACACCGACGTGGGACACGGGGACCTGCTCTTCGGCTGGGACCCGTACTCCGAACCCATCGTTGCGGACAAGAAGGGGAAGATCCGGTTCACGGACATCGTGCCGGAGGAGACGGTCCGGGAGGAACTCGACGAGGCGACGGGACGGCGTCAGCAGGTCATCATCGATGATCGGGAGAAGAAGCTCCACCCCGTCATCAACATCGTGACCGGCAAGGGCGCCAAGCTGCGCGAGTTCATCGTGCCCGTCGGCACGCAGTTGCTCGTGCAGGATGGGCAGGCCGTCAACGCGGGGGAGACGCTCGCCAAGATCAGCCGCGAGGCCTACAAGACCCGCGACATCACGGGTGGACTGCCGCGGGTCGCCGAGCTGTTCGAGGCGCGGAGGCCGAAGGATCCGGCGACGATTACGGAGGTTGACGGGCGCGTCTCGTTCGGCGGGATCAAGCGCGGGAAGCGCGAGATCATCGTGACCATGGACGATGGCGAGGAGATGGTGTACCAGATCCCCGTCGGCAAGCACCTTCGCGTGCACGAGGGAGACCTTGTGCGGGCAGGTGACCGGCTCTCCGAGGGTCCGGTGAATCCGCACGACATCCTGCGCGTCCGGGGACCCCGGGCGGTGCAGGAGTACCTGCTCAACGAGATCCAGGAGGTCTACCGCCTGCAGGGCGTACGGATCAACGACAAGCATATCGCGGTGATCGTACGTCAGATGTTGCAGAAGGTCCGCATCACGGATCCGGGCGGCACGGAATTCCTCGAGGGCGAGCATGTGGATCGGATGGAGTTCCGCGACGCGACGCGCGAGGTTCTCGAAGGCGGAGGCAAGCCCCCGCGGGCGGAGCCGATTCTGCTCGGGATCACGAAGTCGAGCCTCACGACGGAGTCTTTCATCAGCGCCGCTTCCTTCCAGGAGACGACGCGAGTGCTCACCGACGCCGCCGTGCGCGGGGCGAAGGATCGCCTCCGAGGGCTCAAGGAGAACATCATCATCGGGCATCTGGTCCCGGCAGGAACCGGGACGCATCGATTCTCCGACATCGAATTCCTCGTGGACGACGCGCTGAAGGCGCAGATCGACTCCATGCGTCGCAGGGTCGTGCCCGAGGAGATGCCCCGGAGTCTCTTCTCGGACCTTCGCGACCAGGCCGAGGAAGACGAGGCCGCAGTGGCGGAGGAGGGCGCGGTCATGACGACCTGACGTCCATCGGACGCCGAAGAGGGGGTGCGTTTACGGGATCTCCGCACCCCCCTCTCCGCGACGGAAGTTGCTTGACACGGAGAGGCCTCAGGACTACTCTCTCTTGTCTGTCGACCGACCGGTCGGCAGTCGCCGCGGGGGCGGTTCGGATCCGTCCCCGATTTTTTTACCCCCAACGGCCGGGCCCCGAGTTCGGTGATCGGCGCACCGGTGCGGCCGAAGGGAGCGATGGAGCGGGAATGCCGACCATCAATCAGTTGGTTCGCAAGGGCCGCAGGAAGGTCCGGAAGAAGAGCAAGGCGCCGGCGCTGGAGGGGAACCCCCAGAAGCGCGGCGTGTGCACGCGCGTGTACACCACGACGCCGAAGAAGCCGAATTCGGCCCTGCGGAAGGTCGCCCGCGTGCGACTCACGAACGGATACGAAGTCACCGCGTATATCGGAGGCGAAGGCCACAACCTCCAGGAGCACAGCATCGTGCTGATCCGGGGCGGACGGGTGAAGGACCTGCCGGGTGTGCGGTATCACATCATCCGCGGGACGCTCGACGCGTCGGGCGTGGACGACAGGAATCAGGGCCGGTCGAAGTACGGTTCGAAGAAGAGAAAATAGCTCGGGATCCTTCGGAAATTCGAGCGGGCCGAACACCGTTGGGCCCGGCCTCGGAGTCCGTGGCCGGGCTTTATTGCGAAGTCTCCGGGTGAACCCGGAGCCGGATATGGCGAAACGAGATGCCACGACGAAACCGTGCCGAACAGCGTGAGGTGATTCCGGACTCCCGATACGGGAGCACGGAAGTCACGAAGTTCATCAACATGCTGATGCTGGACGGAAAGAAGTCCCTCGCCGAGCGGATCTTCTACGACGCGATGCAGAACATCGAGATGAAGACGGGACAGCCGGCGATGAACGTGTTCCGGCAGGCGCTGCAAAACGCGAAGCCGATCCTCGAGGTCCGCAGCCGGCGCGTAGGTGGCGCGACGTACCAGGTTCCGATGGAAGTGTCGTACCGGCGGCGCGACTCGCTCGCGCGCCGATGGCTCGTACAGCATTCCCGCTCCCGCTCCGGCAAGACGATGTCGCAGCGGCTCGCCGGTGAACTGCTCGACGCCGCTCGCGGCGACGGCGGTGCGGTGAGGAAGAAGGAGGACGTGCACCGGATGGCGGACGCGAACAAGGCGTTCGCGCACTACCGCTGGTAATGAGTCCGTCCGGCACCCGAGGTTCGACAGATAGAGACCAATAGATCGACTCATGGAGAGAAGAACGCCGCTCGAGCGGCTTCGGAATATCGGCATCATGGCGCACATCGATGCCGGAAAGACGACGACGACCGAACGGGTGCTGTTCTACACCGGTCGGACGCATCGCCTGGGCGAGGTGCATCATGGCGACGCGACGATGGACTGGATGGAACAGGAGCAGGAACGCGGCATCACGATTACATCGGCCGCCACCACCTGTAACTGGACGCACGACGGCGAACCCTACCGCATCAACATCATCGACACGCCGGGGCACGTCGACTTCACGGTGGAGGTGGAGCGCAGCCTCCGCGTGCTCGACGGCGCCGTGGCTCTCTTCTGCGCCGTCGGTGGCGTGGAGCCGCAGTCCGAGACCGTCTGGCGGCAGGCCGACAAGTACGGTGTCCCGCGCATCGCGTTCGTCAACAAGATGGATCGCGTCGGCGCCGATTTCATGAACGTCGTCGGGATGATGCGCGACCGCCTGGGTGCGAACGCGCAGCCGCTCCAGATCCCTCTCGGCGAGGGTGAACTCTATACGGGCATGGTCGACCTCATTCGCGAGGTCAAGGTCGTCTACGACGATGAATCCCTGGGCGCGCGCTGGACCGAAGGCC
>VXMQ01000138.1 GCA_009841015.1 Candidatus Palauibacter denitrificans
TCCGCCCCGTGAGGCCCGCATCGCCCTGCGGTCCGCCGATCTCGAAACGACCCGTCGGGTTGATGTGGCACTGCGCCCGGTCGTCATCGTAGAGGTCGCCCGGCAGCACGGGTCCGATGACCTCCTCCCTGATCGCCGCTTCGATCTCATCCGGCGCGATGTCGCCGTCGTGCTGGGCCGAGACGACCACGGTGGTGATCCGGGCCGGTTCTCCGTCCCGGTACTCGACCGACACCTGCGACTTCCCGTCGGGACGCAGCCAGGCGATGCCTCCGGATCTCCGCACGCCGGCGAGGCGCTTCGTCAGCGCGTGCGCCAGCATGATGGGGAGGGGCATCAACTCCGGCGTCTCGTCGGTCGCGTATCCGAACATCATCCCCTGATCCCCGGCGCCGCCGACATTCACACCCTGCGCGATGTCCGGCGACTGCTCGTCGACCGCGGTGAGCACGCTGCACGTGTCCCATTGGATGCCGTGCTCCGCGCGGGTGTAGCCGATGTCGCGCAGCACCTCCCGGGCGATGGCGGCGATGTCGATCCCGGCGTCCGTGGTGATTTCGCCGGTCACGAGAACGAGGCCCGTGGTCACGAGCGTCTCGCATGCGACCCGGCCCCGGGCGTCCTCCGCGAGGATCCCGTCGAGCACCGCGTCCGAAATCTGGTCCGCGACCTTGTCGGGATGTCCCTCGGTCACGGATTCCGAGGAAAACGGTTGTATCCCCTTCACGAGGCTGATTCTCCCACTTCGAGGTTCGCGGCGGAGCGCCGCAGGAGGCGTAGCGGCCAAGATAGTGGCCGCCCGGCCGGGCGGAAGCAACGTCGCCGCCGCGGGATCAGGAGATGTACAGTGGCGACGGCTCCATTGGAATCGCGTCCTCCAGCCGCGCGAGAAGCTCCCTCGGGATCCCGGAGACGGAGCCATCGCGGCCGACGCGGTCCCAGAGTTCCGACAGCTCCGCAACGGAAAGGAGTCCCGCGAGTTCCCTCACTTCGGGGATCGACGCGGGCGCGAGACTGAAATCCCGATAGCCGAGGGCGAGCAGAAGGGCGAGCCCCACCGGTTCCGCGGCAAGATCTCCGCAGACGCCGATGTCGAGGTCCAGAGCGCTGGCCGTGTTGAAGATCCGCTCGTAGCTGCGGAGGAGCGCGGGGTGCATGGGGTTCGAGAGATGCTGGAGCCGGGCGTTCCCGCGGTCCACGGCCAGGGAGTACTGCGTCAGGTCGTTCGTGCCGAGACTGATGAAATCGAGGTGCCTTCCCACGAGATCGAGTGTGTCCGCAAGCGCGGGCGTCTCCACCATCACACCGAAGGAAACGGGTTCCGTCTGACCCAGCTCGCGGCCGACTTCCGCTACGATTTCCTTCGTGCGCAGGATCTCCGTCTCGCAGATGACGAAGGGGACGAGGATCCGCATGCGGGCTTCCGCCCCCCCGGCCCGGATCGCCGCGCGCAACTGGTTGCGGAAGAGCTGCGGCCGGTCCAGGCAGACGCGGATCGCGCGCCAACCCAGGTAGGGGTTCTCCTCCGGAGGAAGGTCGAGAAAGAGCGGAAACTTGTCGCCGCCGATATCGAACGTCCGGAGCGTCACGGGCTGGTTCGGGAACCCGTCCACCACCTCGCGATAGGCTTCGAACTGCTCCTCCTCGCTTGGAATCACCCGCCGTCCGATCACGAGGAACTCGGACCGGAAGAGTCCGACCCCCTCGGCTCCCACGCGGCGGGCGGCCGGCACATCGTGCGGCTGATCGATGTTGGCGCGAAGATGGACGCGTACCCCGTCGGCGGTCAGCAAGGGGGCGGGTTCGCGCGCGAGGTCGGCGGCGGGCCGCGCGGAAAGTCGCTGGACCATCCGGACGTGCGCCGCCTTCTCGGCCTCCGTGGGCTCGATCAGTACGCGACCGTTGCCTCCGTCGAGGAGAACCGTGGTTCCGTCTTCGATCTTCACGAGGTCGGCGCCGAGTCCGACGACCGCAGGAATGCCCAGCGAGCGGGCAACCAGCGTGCTGTGCGAGGTCCGGGACCCGGATCCGCTCGCCACGCCGAGGACGAGTTCCGGGTCGAGGCGCACCGCGAAGCTCGGCGTGAGGTCGTCGACGGCGATGAGCCCGGGGTCCCCGGGAAGGGCGAGCGGATCCTCGTCACGCCCGGTGAGCCGCGCGAGGACGCGAGACCGAATGTCGCGCAGGTCGGCCAGCCGGTCGACGACCATGAAGTGCCCCGCATCGATGATCGCCGTCCGAAGTTCGGTCAGACGCCAGTCGAAGGCGCGCTCCGCGGAGAGGAAGTTCTCCCTGATATAGAGGATCGTGCCCGCGACGAGGTCCGGATCCGAAAGGATCAGGATCTGCGGATCGAAGATGTTCGCTTCGACCTCGCCCAGAGAGCGCGCGGCCTGCTCGCGCGTGTCCCGGACGCGGTCGGCGGCCCAGGCCAGCGCCTCCTCGAAACGCGCGACTTCGCGTTCAACGGCGTCGGACGGGATCGTCCGGTGCTCCGGCCGCCACTCGTGGCGCTCGAGTCGCCGCACCACGCCGAGCGCCCGCCCCGGCGCGGCCCCGATCCCGTGAACGACCTCGCTCACGCCGACCCGTCCGCACCCACATCCGGAGCGAGTTCCTCGCTGAACCCGGACAGAACGAGTTCGGTGAGCGAGTCGACCGCGCTTGCCGCGTCGGACCCCGTGGCCCGGATCCGGATGGAGGCGCCGGCCTCGGCCGCGAGCATCATCACGCCCATGATGCTCTTCCCGTTCACCTCCAGTTCATCCTTCTCGACACGCACCTCGGCCCGGAATCGGCTCGCGAGCTTAACGAACTCCGCCGCCGGACGCGCGTGGAGCCCCAGCCGGTTCCGAATACGTACCGCTGCTTCGTGTCGCATCGTCACAGAAACCTTCCGCTCCGGTCGAGCGAACGATCGGCGTCGGGCCGCGCGTCGCGGCAGGCTGCACCGCCTGTCCGGACGCTCACAGGAGCCACACCGCACACGCGGAAAGGAGGCTCGCCATGGCGACTGCCGAGATGTGTCGGGGGGCAAGATAACCCATCAGCGCCACGATGACTGCACCGCCGTCCCTCCAGGGAAGCTGGCCGGCTCCCGGAAGCTGGCCGATGAGCAGCGCAGCGAGGACTCCGATGAGCACCTGGTTCGCGGCCACGAGCGCTCTCTCCAGCCGGCGCAGAGGCACCCGTTTCAACGCGGACGCGACGGTCCGGCCCGACTTCCAGCCGCAGCGCAGTCCCCAGATGCGGAGGGCGAGGTGGCCGGCATTGTATGCAACGAGGAACGCGCTGGCGGCAAACAGGGCGTCGAGTCCGAGTACGAACGCGATGGCGGCGGCCGACGTGCAAAAGGGCCGCCATCCGGCCCACGCGACCCCGTCGCCGAGCGCCCCGAGGGGCGCGCGAAGGGCGGAACGGAAGCGCGCCAGCGTGTCGGCGTCATCTCCATCGAATTCGAGGCGCGCGAGGGCTCCGATTGCGACGGGGGCGAGGTACGGATGCGCGTTGAAGGCTCGGGAATGCCGCTGCACGGCCTGCCGGAACGCGGCGGCATCGTCCGCGTGGATGCGCGCCAGCAGCGGCGCCAGCGCATGCGCCAGCCCAGGCCCCGTCATCGTGCGGTCGTTCCATGAGCCCTGGATGGAAAAGCTGCGCAGGACGGCGCGGGCAAAATCCCTTCGGCGCGGCCTCATGACAACACCCGGGCGAGTAGGGTTCCCAGAACGCAACCCGCGGCCAGCGCGGGCCAGTGGCGGGCTCGTGCGCCGAGCCCGCGAGCCGCGACGCCCGCGGCTCCGGCGAGTCCCAGTCCCGCGACGACGGGCCACCACGCGGCGCCCGGCGCGCCGGGAGTCTGCGCCGCGAGCAGACGCACGAACAGCGCGGAGGGCACGAGCAGCGCGGCGACGAGGAGTCCGGCGCGCAACCCGTCAAGGACGATCGCCAGCCTGTGGCGTCGCGCGAGGGCGGCGGCTCCCCCGCGAAACCCGCCGGGCCGAGAGACGAGCCGTGGCGTCACGCCGCGAAGGAGCGTCACCGAGTATGCGCCCGTCCACCCGACCGCCCATCCGACCGCGACCGCGGCGACGATTCCGGCCGGGGCGCCGCCGCCGGCGACCGCGTACGCCGCGCCCGCGGTGAAGGAGGCCGCCCCGGTCTCCGGGTGCCGCGCGCCACCGAAGGGGGGATGCCGCGACAGGACCAGTTCCAGCCAGACTCCGACCAGGCAACCCGAAGCGGGCGCCCCGAAGAGCACACCTCCCAGCGTGCCGGCCACGACGGGCCGGGACCACATGGCCTGCGGCCAGGACACCTCGTCGAGACCGATGACCGCGCCGAGCAGGCAGGCCAGAGCCCAGTGGCCGGCCGTAAGCTCGATCCCGGTCACCGGAGCTTCCGCGCGTCGAGCCGGATCTCGGGTGCGGTGGGGAGGCTCCGGGCGCTCACGGACGCGTGCTCACCGATCGCGCGCAGGTCCTCGACCTCCTCCGGAGAGAGATGCACATAGTCGAGGATCTTCCTCCGCCCCTCCGCGGCGTACACGCCTCCGACGTTCACCGTCCGCCCGTCGAGGCAACCACGCTCGGCCAGCGCCCGCATCGTCGTCGTATCCCGCGTCAAAAGCGCGCTCCGCCGCACCCGGGCGCTCAGTTCCCCGAAACGCCTCGCCGCCTCGTCCACCCCGAGGAATTCGGCGCCCTCCTCGTCGGCGAGCGCGCTGGCCCAGAGTTCCTGCTCCCATTCGCTGGAGGCAAGGGCGTCATCGACGATGATGTAGAAATCGAGATCCAGGGGACGCCCCCAACCCACGAGCACCTGGCCGTGAATCAGACGCTCATCGATCCGGAGGAGTTCGAGCGGCACGGGTCCCGCTCAGTCGGTCCCGGCCGGCGGGGACGGGTGCGCGCGCTGTCCGGCCTGCCCCTTCCGCAGCAGGCGGGGGACAAGGGCCTCAAGCGGCATCTCGCGGTGAAAAACGAAGTCCAGCAGCATCGGCAGGTTCACGCCCGCGATCCACGCGCCGCCGCCACTCGCCCGCACATGCCGAAGGCTGGCCAGGCCGCAACTCCCTCCCGCGAGATCCACGAAGAGGATGGCCTCCGCGCCCCCCGCCACCTCTCCGATGGCCTCGGCGAGTTCGTCGGGTCCCAGACCCTCGTTGCTCACGGCATGCAGCGCGCCGCCGACGCCGCTGATGGCCTCGACCGCGGACACGAGGGCATGGGCCAGTTCCGCGTGCGCCACCACGACGCCGCGAACCCGGCTATTCGTCATCGGACTCGAGATAGTCGCGCACCGGCCGCATGCGCTCGATGAGGTCGCGCTCGAAAGCCGCCGCCGGATCCTCCCCCGAATAGCGCAGGAGATGGTTCATGGCCACTACTTCGGCGATGACGGTGATGTTCTTTCCAGGGTTCAGGGGGATGCGGACCTTCGGCAGCTTTACGCCCAGGATCTCGCACTCCTCCGCCTCGAGACCCGTTCGATCGTAGTCGTCGCGCTCACCCCAGACTTCGAGTTCGACGACGACTTCGATCCGCTTCTGCTGGCGGACGGCCCGGATCCCGAACATGGCGCGGACATCGATGATGCCCACGCCACGGATCTCCATGTGATGGCGCTGGTTTTCGTGCGCGCGCCCGAGCAGGATGTCGCTCTGGCGGCGGTGCACGAGGATGAGATCATCGGCGACGAGGCGGTGGCCCCGCTCCACGAGATCGAGCACGCACTCGCTCTTGCCGATGCCGGAGGGCCCCATGAAGAGGAGGCCGATCCCGTACACATCCGCGAGAGATCCGTGGAGAGAAGTCCGGGGCGCGAACTCTTCCTCGAGATAGGGTTGCAGCCTCCGGTAGAAATCTCCCGTCTTCAGAGGTGTTTCGAGCACCGCCACGCCGGCCGCTTCCGCCGCGGAGACGAGTTCTTCGGGCGGCGCCTGGTTCTTTGTGATGATCGCGCAGGGAACCCCGGACTCGAACACGAACGTGAGCGCGGCGGCGCGTTCCGAGGCGCGGAGGCTCTCGAGATAGGCAATCTCCGTTTCGCCGAAGATGAGCACCCGCTTGGAAACGAAGCGCTCGCGGTAGCCCGCCAGGGCGAGCCCCGGCGACGAGACTTCCGGGACCTCGATGCTCCGCTCGAGGCCGGACTCGCCAGCCACGACCGTGAGCGAGAACGCCTCCCGCTTGCGTCGGAGCAGCGACGCGACCGTGAGGGTCACCCGGCTTCTCCGCCCGCTTCGAAGGGATTCCCGAACAGTTCATCCATCGGTGGTGCCGAGTGCTCGTTGTACCGGTCATGGTTGCGGCGGAGCTGGTTTCCCAGCTTGTCCGCGAGCCGGTCGAGCGCCGTGCGGGCGTCGGGGCCCGCCGCCTCCCCGTGCACGGGGCGGGCGCGGTCGACGCTGATCACGGCCGCCGCGCGCACCTGCGTCTTCTCTCCGGTGAACACGATCTCGGCCTTCGACGCGCGCGGCTCGAAGCGAGTCAGGTTCGTAAAGCGCGCCTCGATGATCTCGCGAATGTCCGAGACATCGGTGTTACGCGCCGTGACAATGGTTCGCATCGGTCCTCATCAGGGTTCGAGTGACTGATAAAGGTGCGCTTCCGTCTCATCCGCTGCACGCGACCACGAGAAGCGAGCCGCGTGGGCGATGCCGCCCCTCCCGAGCTTTTCGCGCAACGACGGCTCTCCGAGAACCTCACGGATCGCAGCCGCCCACGCCGCAGCGTCCCCGTGCGCCGCGAGAACCCCGGACTCCCCCGCCGCCACCGACTCCCGCAGCCCCGGGGAATCGCTGGCAATCACCGGCGTACCGCACGCGGCCGCCTCCACGTTCGTCATTCCCCACCCTTCCTTCGGAGAGGGATAGACCACGGCCCAGGCCCGGCGGAGCCAGGCGATCTTCTCCTCCTCGGAGATGTACCCGGGAAAGCGTACCCGGTGCGAGAGGCCGGCGCGCCGCACGAGTCCGCGCAAGCGGCGCTCGTCGCTGCCGCGGCCCGCGAGGACGAGCCTCGCGTCGGGCAGCGTATCGTTCAGCCGCGATAGCGCCTCGAACAGGACATCGAGACCCTTGTAGCGCTTGAGGCGCCCCACATAGAGCAGCGTCGGCACCTCCGCGCGCTCCTCCGCGGGATCCGGACGATAGGTGTCATGGTCGATGCCGGGCGGGATGACGGTGATATCGCGTGCGAGCAGACCCCGCTTCGTGAGGTCGAGCGCGGTGCTTTCCGAGATCGCCTGGAAGGGACAGTTCCGGTAGATCGCGGGAATCGCCCGTTCCGCGGCCCAGACCGCCGTCGCGACGGGAATGGATGCTTCCTGGTAGGCCGTGGCCCCGAACAGGTGCGGAACGAGTGCGACGACGGGGACGCCGGCCCAGCGGGGCGAGTAGAGCGGGATCTTGTTGATGTCCTCCACGAGCACATCCGGGGCGAGGCCGTGGACGGCCGCCCGCGCCGCCCGCCGGGCCCGCCACGCGTAGCTGTGCCGGTTTCCGACCCGCTGGAAGTCGATGCCATCGAGCGTCGCGGACGGGACCGCGCCGGGCCATCCGCTCACGACGGCCCGCACGAGGTGTCCGCGGGCCGCGAGCCGGCCGAAGATCTCGTGGAGGTGTACCTCTGCACCGCCGGCCTCGGGGTTCTCCCGGTCCTGCCAGTTGAGGAGGAGAATCCGGAGCGGCCGCGCCACGGGTTCGCTCAGGACCCGGCCTCCCGGGCCTTCAGCACCGCGTCGAGCACGCCGTTGAGAAAGCGCGGACTGCCGGGACTGCCGTACCGGCGCGCCAGCTTCAGGGCTTCGTGAATCGCGACCTTCGGCGGCACGTCCTCGAACCACAGCAGCTCCGCGATCCCGATTCGCAGGATGTTGCGGTCGATCACGTGGAGCCGCTCGATGCGCCAGTTGGCCGTGTGGTGCGCGATTGCCGCATCGATCTCGGCGAGATGACGGGCGACGGTCTTCAGCAGGCGCCGGACGTGAGGCCGGTAGCGCTCGGACATTCGACGGTGGACGAGGCTCTGCGCCGCGTGTTCGAGCGGCGTGCCCACCCCGCCCGTCTCCCACGCATAGAGGAGGCTCAACGCCCAGCTTCGCGCTCGCGAGTGGACATGCACCCGGGCCGCAGGCGTCACCAGCCGACCTGTCGCTGAAGGTCGGCCATGCGGAGGGCGGCGCGGGCCGCCTCCGTGCCGGCGTTTCCGAGCTCGCCACCCGCCCGGGCGAGCGCCTGCTCGAGCGTGTCGGGCGTGAGCACCCCGAGGCCGACGGGCACTTCCGAATCGAGCTGCACTCGCGCAAGCCCGTCGGTGGCGGCACGGCCCACATGGTCGAAGTGCGCGGTTTCCCCGCGAATCACGCAGCCCAGGGCGACGATGGCATCGTACCCATCGCGGGCGGCCCCGCGTGCGGCGAGCGGCAGTTCCCAGGCTCCCGGGACGTAGACGACTTCGAGGTTCTTCTCGGCGATGCCGTTCCTGAGAAGTTCCGTCGCGGCGCCCTCCAACAGGCGCTCCGTGACCTCGGGATTGAAGCGGCTGACGAGTATGCAGACCTTCGTTCGGCGGCCACCCGCCGTTGCGCCCTCGCGCGACGCCACCCGCCCTCCGGCGAACTTCCGGCGGCTCTCCCCCTGCCGGGTTTCCGACCCGCTTCTCACGCGGACTCGGTCAGGTGTCCCAGCTTCTCGCGCTTCGTGCGGAGATAGCGGACCAGCCGGTCATCGACCCCGCCGAACTCGAGCGGCATGCGGTCGCGGATCGCGAGGCCGAACCCCTCCAGGCCCGCAAGTTTCTTCGGGTTGTTCGTCAGGACCCGGATCGAGTGCAGCCCGAGATCCACGAGAATCTGGGCCCCGATGCCGTAGTTCCGCAGATCGGGGGGGAAACCGAGCGCCTCGTTCGCTTCGACCGTGTCGTGGCCCTCGTCCTGCAGTTCGTAGGCGCGGAGCTTGTTAAGGAGTCCGATCCCCCGCCCTTCCTGGTCGAGATAGACGATGACCCCGGCGCCGGCCTCCACGACCATCCGCATCGCGGCATCGAGCTGGCTGCCGCAATCGCAGCGGTGGGAGTGGAACACATCGCCCGTCAGGCAACGCGAGTGAACGCGGACGAGAACGTCCTCCGCACCCGCCACATCTCCGCGCACGAGCGCGACGTGTTCGCGTCCATCCACCTCGTTCGCGTACCCGACGATGCGGAAATCTCCCCACGGGGTGGGGAGATCCGCCTCGGCGACGCGCCGTACGAGACTCTCGGTGCGCAGCCGGTAGGAGACGAGGGCGGCCACCGTGATGAAGGGAAGGTCGTGCTCCTCCGCGAACTTCTCGAGTTCCGGACGGCGCGCCATCGTCCCATCCTCGTTCAGGATCTCGCAGATCACGCCCGCCGGGGTGAGGCCGGCGAGCCGGGCGAGATCGACGGACGCCTCCGTCTGGCCCACGCGCTGCAGCACGCCGCCGGGCCGGGAGCGGAGCGGAAAGATGTGGCCCGGGCGCATGAGGTCCGTGGGACGCGTCTGGGGATCCACGGCGACGCGGATGGTCCGGGCACGATCCTGCGCGGAGATCCCGGTCGACACGCCGAAGTCCTGGCGGGCATCGATCGACACGGTGAACGCCGTCTTGTTGGGGTCCGCCAGCCGGTCGTCCGTCATGAGCGGGAGGTCGAGGCGATCGGCCATCTCATCGGGCATCGCGAGACAGATGAGTCCCCGTGCGTGCCTGGCCATGAAGTTGATCGTCTCGGGCGTCGCGAGCGCGGCCGCGCACACGAGGTCCCCCTCGTTCTCGCGATCCTCGTCGTCCGCGATGATCACGAGCCCGCCGCTGCGGATACGCGCGACCGCCGCTTCCACCGTGTGTGAAGGCATGTCCGCCAGCCGAAGTCCTTTCCCGGTTTCCATTCGCACGGGGGGCGGCTCAGGAGTCCGCCGGGGCCGCGTACTGTCGGAGGGCACGCGCCACATGCTTGCCGATCAGGTCCGCCTCGAGGTTCACGCTCGCGCCGGACACGAGGCGCCCCAGGGTCGTGTGGGTCCATGTATATGGGATGATGGCGAAACGCGCGATGGTCCCGCTCAGGCGGTTGACCGTGAGGCTCACGCCATCGACCGCGAAGGAACCCTGCGGCACGGTCACCCTCTCGAGGCCGTCCGGGAGTTCGATCTCGAGCAGGCCCGACCCGGCTTTCCACGTGGCCGCCGCCACGGTCCCCACCCCATCGATGTGTCCCTGTACCATGTGCCCGCCCAGCGGATCCCCGGCGCGCAGCGCGGGTTCGAGGTTCACGGGATCGCCGACCCGCCACCCCCCGACCGTCGTCCGCTCCAGGGTCGCCTCGACGACGTCGACGTCGAACGTCTCCTTCCCGAGAGCGACGACCGTCGCGCACACGCCCGCGAGCGACACCGAATCGCCGTCGCGAAGCCGTTCGAGAAACGGGACGCCGGCGATCGTCAGCCGAAGCCCGGTCTTCCGGCGCTCACGCCCCGCGACCTCGCCGACCGCCCGTACGATTCCGGTGAACACGAGTCCGGCCGCTCAGAGGTTGTCCAGGGTTTCCTGGAGCTCACGGTGCTCGAACACGATCTGCGTATCCTGTCCCAGCGATTCTCGTTGCACCGGAAGCCAGTCGCCGGGCGTGGACGGCTCGAGACCCGGAAACGCCGGTACGCCATCTCGCCCGTAGAACATGGGGGCGATGAAGGCATGGATCCTCTGGATGTGCCCGCCGCGCAGCAACGACGCGGCGACCTGCCCCCCTCCCTCGACGAGCACCGAGAGCACGCCGCGGATGGCCATTTCGTTCCAGACGGCGCTCAGGTCGAGCCTGTGGTCCTCGCTCCGCGCAACTTCGATGACTTCCACGCCCGCATCGAGGAGCGCACCCGCGCGCTCCTCGAATCCGTCCGACTCGGGGTCAGCGAAGGCCCATACCGGCGCCTGGGAGGCCGTACGCACGAGTTGACTCGAGATTCGGAGCCGGAGCGTGGTGTCGAGGATCGCCCGTATCGGCGGGACTCGCGGCACGACCTCTCCGCGGGCGGTAAGCAGGGGATCGTCGATCTCGATCGTGTTGGATCCGATGAGGATCGCATCGTGGCAGGAGCGGAGACGGTGGACCTCGTCCAGCGCCCGTATGCCGGTCACCGGCGTGCGAACGCTCTCCTCTCCGAGCTTGGCGTCGAGGGAGAGGGCGAGCTTGAGTGAAGCGAAGGGCACCCACCGCCGGTGAAACCAGAGGAAAGCCGCGTTCAGCCGTTTCGCGGCGTTCTCCTCGATACCGATCTCGACGTCCAGGCCGGCCTGTCGCAGCTCCTCCGCCCCGTGGCGCGCCTCCGGATTGGGATCCCGGCAGGCGATCACGACGCGCCGCACGCCGGAGCGGATGATGGCGGTGGTGCACGGGGGCGTGTGCCCGTGGTGGCGGCACGGCTCGAGCGTGACGTACAGCGTTGCGCCCTTCGCGCGCGGCCCGGCCTCCCGCAGCGCCATGACTTCCGCATGATCGCCGCCGTACTCCGCGTGCCACCCCGTGCCGAACACCTGGTTGCCCCGGGCCACGACGGCGCCCACGAGGGGATTGGGCGACACGCGACCCTGTCCGCGCGGCGCCACGGCCAGCGCTTCGCGCATGTGCCGCAGGTCCTCCGTGCGGCTCGGCGGGGCCCCGGCGATGGGGTCGAATCCGCGTGGCGTCATGAACCCTCGAGGTGGACCTTGCCGCTGCCCCCGACGAGCTCGCCGCATCTGAACGCCTCGCACCCGGAGCCGCGAATTTCGTCCAGCACCCGTTCGGCCTCCGCCTCGCGAACGACCGCGACCATCCCCACGCCCATGTTGAAAGTGGAGAAGAGTTCCGCCTCCTCCGCCCCGCTTTCGCGCGCGATGACATCGAACTCGTGCGGACGCGGCCAACGGTCGGCGCGCACCACCGCATCGAGGCCCGGTCCGATGACCCGGTCCACGTTCCCCGGGATTCCGCCCCCCGTGATGTGGGCGAGCGCCCGCACGCGGCCCGCCTCCAGGCTGCGCTCGAGGATCGGCAGGTAGCTTCGGTGAGGACGCAGCAGGACGTCGGACACGGAGCCCCCGCCCCCCGGGAAGGCGTCGTGGGCGCCGAGTCCGAGGCGGTCGAAGAAGAGGGCGCGCACGAAGCTGTAGCCGTTCGTGTGGATGCCGCTCGAGGCGAGTCCAATGAGACGGTCGCCCGGTTCCAGATCTCTGCGGGACAGCTCCGGCCAGGCGATCTCGCCCACCACGAATCCCGCGAGATCGTATTCCCCCGGCGCGTAGAAATCCGGCATCTCCGCAGTCTCTCCCCCGAGCAGCGCGCAGCCGTTCGCGCGACAGGCGTCGGCGAGACCGGAAACGACGCTCGTCACGGTATCCGGGTCCAGCACGCCGCAGGCGACGTAGTCCATGAAGATGAGAGGCCGGGCGCCTTCCACGAGGATGTCGTTCACGCAGTGGTTCACGAGATCTGCACCCACCGTGTCGTGCCGGTCCGCCATGAAGGCGATCTTCAGCTTCGTCCCGACACCATCGGCGCTCGCCACGAGCTCCCGGCCCGGCGTCGCCCGGAACCGCCCTCCGAACGAGCCGAAGTCCGAACTCACGGCAGCCGTCCGGGTCTCCTGGACAAGCCGGGAAATCCGGGCCTTCGTCGCGCGGGCCGCCTCGAGGTTCACGCCGGCATCCCGGTACGTCAATCCGTTGTTCATGTCTCCTTCACGCTTGCTGGAACATCGAATCTCGTGAGCGTGCCGAAGCTTCGCACGCGGTCCTCCACTTCGGCCATGGTGAGCGTCGCCATGCGGCGCGCGCCGAAGGCTTCGCACGCGAAGGAACCGAGCGCACAACCGTACACGACGGCCCGCCGCAACGCCGGTCCCGTGATCGAACCGCAGCGTGCGAGATACCCGAGCAGACCGCCCGCGAACGCGTCGCCGGCGCCGGTCGGGTCAACCACATCCTCGAGCGGAAAACCGGGGGTGAGGAAGAACCCATCCTCCGTGAGCAGCACGGCTCCGTGTTCCCCCTTCTTGATCACCACGTGGCGCGGGGGGGCGGGGCGCCCGCCCCCCGCGGCGCCCCGCCAACTGTAATTGTGACCAAGAAAGATATATTTGTGATGATATAGAGGAGTATGTGATGTATAT
>VXMQ01000057.1 GCA_009841015.1 Candidatus Palauibacter denitrificans
CGCCGTGGCCGGCGTCGACGTGCGGGGCGGGGCGCCGGGGACGCGGGAGATCGCCTTTCTCGATCCGGTGAACAGCGTGCGGGAAGCCCACGCCATCGTGCTCTCGGGCGGGAGCGCGTTCGGGCTCGACGCGGCGTCGGGCGTGGTCCGGTATCTCGAGGAGCGCGGGATCGGGTACCGGGCCGGGGACCATGTGGTCCCGATCGTGGCGGCCGCGATCCTGTTCGATCTCGGCATCGGCGGCGGGTCCGTTCGGCCGGGACCGGAGTGCGGTTACGAGGCCGCGCGGGCGGCGAGGACGGCCGCGCCGGCCGAGGGCAGCGTCGGCGCGGGGGCCGGCGCGACGGTCGGGAAGCTCCGGGGCCGCGGCCGCGCGATGAAGGGCGGGATCGGCACCGCCTCCATCACCCTCGAGGACGGCCTCACCGTGGCCGCGGTCGTCGCGGTCAATGCCGTCGGCGACGTGATCGATCCGGCCACCGGGGAGGTCGTGGCCGGCGTCCGCACCGAGGACGGGACGGGTTTCGCGGACGCCCGCGCGCTGCTGCGGGCGGGCGAGGAACGGCCGCCGGGCGACGCGCCGGGCGACGCGCCGGGCGACGACGCCTCCGTCGAGAACACGACCATCGGCGTCGTGGCGACGAACGCGCGCCTCTCGAAGGCCGAGATCACGAAGGTCGCGCAGATGGCGCACGACGGACTCGCCCGGGCCATCTATCCCGCCCACACCCCGAGCGACGGCGACACCCTGTTCGGCCTCGCCACGGGCACGCACGAAGACGAAGCAGGCGTCGCCCGTATCGGCGCGCTCGCCGCGGACATGGTCGCCGAAGCGATCCTGCGCGCCGTCCGCACCGCCACCGGCCTCCCCGGCCTCCCCTCCGTTGCCGACCTGGCAGGGTCTCGCGGCCGATAGTTGATGCAGTGATGCATGGGCATTATTCTCTTCACCATGCGAACGACGATTTCCCTCGACGACCGGCTCAACAGGCAGGTGCGGCGCGAAGCGGCCGCGCAAGGGATGAGTGTGAGCGCTTTCATCGCCAGAACCCTGGACGATGCGTTGAAGCGGCGCGAGGATCCGGAACCGACGCCTTTCCGACTCGTGACGGTGCGCTCCCGACTCTGTCCCGGCGTCGATCTCGACCGGCCCAGGGCGCTGGAAACCGATGAGGATGTCGCTCGCTTCGGACGCCGCTGATTCTCCGTGCTTCTTCCCGATGTCAACGTACTGATCTACGCACACATCGACGGCTCGACGCCGGAACACGACGCGTATGCTCAGTGGGTCACTCGAATGGCCACCGGACCGGAACCTTTCGCCTTATCCGTTCTCGTCCTTTCCGGCTTCATCCGCATCGTAACCAATCGTCGCGTGTTCGATCCTCCTTCCACTCTGGACACGGCGTTCGCCTTCGTGTCTTCACTCACGGAACGGCCAACGGCGAGAATCGTCGGTCCCGGACCGGAACATCTCCCGATCTTCGAGCACCTGTGTCGCGCGGCGGGGGCGACCGGAAAGTTGGTTGCCGATGCCCAACACGCTGCGGTTGCGCTGGAACACGGCTGCACGATGGTTTCGACCGATTCTGATTTTGCGCGTTTCCCGGAACTCCGCTGGCAACACCCGTTGCATCCTTCGAATGCCTGAACGCGGCGACATAACCGCACCGCTCGAGACCACATGAACGCCGGTCTGTGGGTGCTACTCGCTTACGCTGCGGGGCTCGTTGGGCTGGGGGCGTGGATCGGGCGCCGAGTCGCCGCCGCGGGGAGTTTTTTTGTGGCGGACCGCAAGCTCGGGCCGGTGCTGCTCTTCGCCACCGTGCTGGCCGCCAACCTCGGGGCGGGCACCACGGTCGGCGCGGCGGGGCTCGGCTACCGGGACGGGCTGAGCGCGTGGTGGTGGGTCGGCTCGGCCGGCATCGGGACGATCCTGCTCGCCCTCTGGGTCGGGCCGCGCATCTGGAAGGTGGCCGCGCGCCATGGGCTTCTCACCATGGGGGACTACCTGGACCTGCGCTACGGCCGCTCCGTGCGGCTGCTGATCGCCGTCCTGCTCTGGTTCGCCACCCTCACCATCGTGTCCGGCCAGCTCATCGCCATGGCCGAGATCGTCTCGGTCGTCGCCGGCACCCCGCGCTGGATCGGCGCGCTCCTGGGAGGGATCGTCGTCATCGTCTACTTCAGCGCCGGCGGCCTCGTGGCGTCGGCCTGGGTCAACCTCGTCCAGCTCGTCGTGCTGCTCGCCGGGTTCGCGGTCGCGATCCCGTGGGCGCTCTCCGACATCGGCGGCTGGGCCGCCATCGAAGCGACTGCCGCGCGCACATCGCCGGATTACCTGAATCTGTGGCAGGGCGGGGGCTCCGGGTGGGTCTACATCGCCCTCCTCGCGCCCGCCTTCATCATCTCCCCGGGGCTGGTGCAGAAGGTCTACGGCGCGACAGGTCCCCGGGCGATCCGGATCGGACTCCTCGCCGCCGGCGTCGGGCTCGTCCTGTTTGCCTTCGCGCCGACGCTGCTCGGGATGATCGCCCGCGTGTACGATCCGGCGCTCGCGAGCCGCGAGCAGGCGCTCCCCATGCTCCTCGCCACCGCGCTGCCGCCCGCGCTGGGGCTCCTCGGCCTCGCCGCCGTGTTCTCCGCCGAGGTGAGTTCGGCCGACGCCGGGCTGTTCATGCTCTCGACCTCCCTCTCGAAGGACCTCTACAAGGGATTCCTGAAACCCGAGGCGACGAGCCGGCAGGTGCTGCGGGTGGCGCGAGGCGCCGCGATCGCGGGGGGGACGCTGGGCGTGCTGCTCGCCCTCTGGCTCGAAAGCGTGATCGCCTCGCTCACGATCTTCTATTCGATCCTGAGCGTGAGCCTGTTCGTCCCGGTGGCCGCCGGCCTCCACTCACGGCGCGCCGGCGTGCCCGAGGCGCTGGCCGCCATCGGCGCCGGCCTCGCCGCGCTGGGCGCCGTGCACCTCTTCGTCCCCGCCGACGCGCCTGCCCTCCTCGACCGCACACTCATCGGCCTCATCGTCTCCGCGGCCGCCTTCGCCCTCGTCGCCGCAGTGCGCAGACATCGGCGCGGCGCGTGACATCAACCTTGCAAATCCGGCATGCCATTCCGGATTTGCAAGGAAACGCCCGTCGCCCGCTGGATATCGAGTGGGAGCAGGGCTAACCTCCCGGCCACCTGACGAGAGAAAGGGCCGACCATGCCGGCAGGGGCCTTCAACAGAGCGGTACGCCCAGCCCTGATCTGCATCGCAGCGGCCGCCAGCGCCGTGGGTTGCGGGGGTGAGGGGCAGCGGACGCTCTCGATCGCGACCGGGAATACGAACGGGCTCTACTACCCGCTCGGGGGGGGGCTCGCCTCCATCTGGTCGCGGCACGTGGACGGCGTGAACATGAAGGCCGAGACGACGGCCGGCTCCGTGACGAACCTCATCCAGGTCGCCAAGGGGGAGAGCGAGGTCGGCTTCACCCAGGCCGACGCGCTCGCCGCGGCGCTGGCCGGCAGCGGGCGCTTCCCGGAGCCCATGCCGCTCGCCTCCCTGGGGAAGCTCTATCCCAACGTCGTTCACCTCGTGACGACCCGGAACACGGGGATCGAATCGGTACACGATCTCCGCGGGCGCCGCGTGTCCGTCGGCCCGCCGGGGTCGGGGAACGCGGTCACGGCCTGGAACGTGCTCGAGGCGATGGGGATCGGGGAGTCCGACTTCACCGTGCGGCAGCTCAACTACGCGCAGATGTCGAACGGGCTCAAGGACGGGACGCTGGATGCCGGCTTCATCGCGGGCGGCCTGGGGATGCCCGCCGTGGTCGAGATCGGCGTCTCGCGGGACATGGTCCTCGTCCCCTTCTCGGAGGATGAGATCGCGACGATCGTCCGGTCGGAGCCCGCCTACAGCGGCTTCCGCGTGCCACCCGGCGTCTACCGCGGCGTCGACGAGCCGGTGCTCACGCCGACGCTCTGGAACCTGGTCGTCGTCCACCGCGCGATGGAGGACGGACTCGCCTACGATCTCACGCGGACGATGCTCGAGCGCCGCGAGGACCTCGAGAACATCTCCGGCGTCGCGAGCTTCATCACGCCGCCCTCGGCGCGCGACGTGGGCGACTTCCCGCTCCACCCCGGCGCCCGGCGCTACTTCGACGAAGTCCTGGACCCCGCGGCGCGTTGACGGCGCATTGACGATCCGTTGATGATCCGTTGACGACCGGGCGGCCGCCGTGGCGGCGCATCCTCTTCGCCCTCGCGGTGGGGCTCTCCCTCTTCCAGCTCTGGCAGAGCACGACCGGCACGCTCTCGGCCACGCTCGGCCGGCCCATCCACCTCGCCTGGGTCGTCGTCCTCACCTTCCTCGCCAAGCCCTCGTGGACGGGGGAGGGCCCCGCGCCCCGCTGGAGCCTGTGGCTCGACGCCGCCCTGGCGCTCGTCGCCCTCTACTGCGGGTGGGTCATCGTGGGCTTCGACTACCGCGGGGTCGACCACATCCTGTACGGGCTCACGACGCACGACCTGATTGCGGGCCTGGTGTTCGTGATCCTCCTCTTCGAGGCGACGCGGCGCGCCGTGGGCTGGGTGATGGTCGCCGTGGGCCTCGTCTTCCTCCTCTACGCGGGGTTCGGGGACCTGCTGCCGGACGTGATCGCGAATCGCGGCTTCACGATCGAGCGCATCCTGCGCTTCCAGATCTTCACGGGGGCGGGCCTGTTCGGGACGCCGCTCGGGATCGCGGCGGGGACCGTGTTCATCTTCGTCCTCTTCGGCGCGTTCCTCGAGGTGACGGGCGCGGGGCGCTTCTTCATCGACCTCGCGTTTGCCGCCGCGGGCCGGTTCCGAGGCGGGCCGGCCAAGGCGAGCGTCATCGCCTCCGCGGCCATGGGGTCGATCTCGGGTTCGGCGATCGCGAACACGGTGACGACGGGCGCGCTCACGATCCCGATGATGAAGAAGCTCGGCTACCGTCCGGAACAGGCGGGCGGGATCGAGGCGGCCGCCTCCACCGGCGGCCAGATCATGCCGCCGATCATGGGCGCCGGCGCGTTCATCATGGCGGACTTCACGAACACGCCGTACCGGGAGATCGTGGCGCTCTCCATCGCGCCCGCCATCCTCTACTTCGGGTGCACGCTGCTCTTCGTCCACCTCATGGCCCTGAAACTGGGACTGCGGGGGATGAAGAACCCGCCGCCGGTGCGGCGCACGCTGCGCGAGGGCGTCCACTTCCTGCTTCCGCTCGGACTCGTCGTCGCGCTCCTCCTCCTCAACTACTCGCCGCCGCTCGTCGGGGCCGTGGGCTGCCTCGCCGTCGTCGTCACCGGGATGGCGCGGAAGCGGACGCGGGTCGGCTGGCGCAAGATCCTCAATGGGCTGCGGACCGGGGCCGTGCTGGCGCTGCCCATCTCGCTCGCGTGCGCGACGGCCGGGATCGTGGTGGGCGTGATCGGCCAGACCGGGATCGGCCTCCAGTTCACCGAGTCCGTCGTGCAGGCGGCGGGCGGGCTGCTCTGGCTCGCGCTCATCTTCATCGCGATCGCCGCGCTCGTGCTCGGGATGGGACTGCCCGTGACCGCGGCCTACATCGTGATCTCGGTCATGGCGGCGCCCGCGCTTGAGGGACTCGGCCTCTCCCTCCTCGTCGCACACATGATCATCTTCTGGCTCTCGCAGACGTCGAACGTGACGCCGCCCATCGCGCTCGCCGCCTTCGCCGGGGCCGGGGTGGCGGGTTCGGCGCCCATGCGGACGGCGACCCAGGCCGTGAAGCTCTCGCTCGGCTTCTTCATCGTGCCCGCGATGATGGCCTACTCCGCGCTGATCCTCGTGGACGGGACCTCGGTGACGGCCTTCGTCTTCGCCATCGTCTGCACCGTGGCGCTCATCTCGGCTGCGGCGTACGCGATCGAGGGGTTCGCCATCGCCGCGTTGGGTGTCGCCGAACGCGCCCTGTTCGCGCTGGCCGGAGCCCTCATCCTCGTCCCGAACGCCGCCGCCAGGATCGCCGGGGTGCTGCTGGGCGCCACGGTCCTCACCCTCCACGCCCGGAAGAAATCCACAGAAAATCGCTTACACGGCGAAAAAAACGTTTAGAAATCGCCTGTTGGCTGCGAGAACGACCCCCCCTCCGTAGCGTCAGTCTCCTCTCGCCTCGGCGGCGGCGCGGCGCATCGCCTTCTTGCGCTCGATGGGGTCGAGGCTGCGCTTGCGGAGGCGGATCGCGTCGGGGGTGACCTCGATCAACTCGTCGTCGTTGATGAACTCGAGGGCGAGTTCCAGCGTCAGTTCGCGGGGCGGCTCCAGGCGCACGTTCTCGTCCGCGGCCGCGGCGCGCATGTTCGTGAGCTTCTTGCCCTTCGACACGTTCACTTCCAGGTCGCCGGCGCGGACGTGTTCGCCCACGATCATCCCGCTGTAGACCTCGATTCCCGGGCCGATCAGCATCTCGGCCCGCTCCTGCAGGTTGAAGAGGGCGAAGGAGACCGACGTCCCCGCACGGTCCGCGACGAGCACGCCCCGGCGCCGGTGCTCGAGGTGTCCGGCGCGGGGGCCGTATTCGAGGAAGCGGTGGTGCAACTGGCCCTCGCCGCGCGTGTCCGTGAGGAACTCGGAGCGGTATCCGAACAGGCCACGCGACGGGAGTCTGAAGTCGAGGCGCACCGGACCCTGGTCCGTCGGCCGCATCGAGAGGAGTTCGGCCCGCCGGCTCCCCATCTTCTCCATCACCACGCCGACCATCCCGGACGGGACCTCGATCACGGCCTCCTCGTACGGCTCGAGGATCTCGCCGTCGGGTCCCTCGCGCAGGATGACGCGGGGGCGCGAGACGGAGAACTCATACCCCTCGCGGCGCATCGTTTCCATGAGGATCGTGAGGTGGAGTTCCCCGCGGCCCGAGACGGAGAAGGTGTCGGGGGCGTCCGTGGGCTCCACGCGAAGGGCGACGTTCCGCTCCAGTTCCCGGAAGAGGCGCTGGCGCAGTTGCCGGGTCGTGACGTACTTGCCCGTCCGCCCGGCGAAGGGAGCGTCGTTGACCCGGAAGTCCACCGCGAGCGTGGGCCGCTCCACGGCGATCCCCCGGAGACGCTCCCTGTGGCCGGGGTCCGTGATCGTCTGGCCGATCTCGACGCCTTCGAGTCCCGCCAGCGCCACGATGTCGCCGGCGCTCGCGCGGGGCGTTTCGACCCGCTTCAGCCCGTCGAAGCCGTAGATCTTGAGCACCCGGGCCGGGAGCGCCTCGTCCGCGGGCACGGTGCCGGGCTCTCCGAGCGAAAGGAGCACGACCCCGTCGCCCTCCGCCACCGCGCCCCGCTCGATGCGGCCGATCGCGATGCGTCCCACGTAGCTCGAGTGGTCCAGCGTCGAGGCCAGCATCTGGAACGGTCCCTCGGGGTCGCCCGCGGGGGAGGGAACCGCCGCCACGATCGTCTCGAACAGCGGTTCCAGGTCTCCGCCGCGCGACTCGCTGTCGGGCGATGCCCAGCCGTCCCGCACGCTCGCGTACAGGAACGGGGCGTCGAGCTGGGCCTCGGTGGCGTCCAACTCCAGGAACAGTTCGAGCACATCGTCGTGTACTTCGGTGGCGCGCTGGTCGGGCCGGTCCACCTTGTTGATCACGACCACGGGCGCGAGCCCCAGGGCGAGGGCCTTCCGCGTGACGAAGCGCGTCTGCGGCATGGGTCCCTCGGCCGCGTCCACGAGGAGGAGCACGCCGTCCACCATCCGGAGGATGCGCTCGACCTCGCCGCCGAAGTCCGCGTGGCCGGGCGTGTCGACGATGTTGATCCTCGTCCCGCCCCAGCGCACGGCCGTGTTCTTCGACAGGATCGTGATGCCGCGCTCGCGCTCCAGCGGGTTGGAGTCCATGACGCGTTCCTCGACCCGCTCGTGCGACTGGAAGGCGCCCGCCTGCCGCAGCATGTGGTCGACGAGCGTCGTCTTCCCGTGATCGACGTGGGCGATGATCGCAATGTTCCTGATCTTCCCGGGCGGGGGCGCCACGCAGGCCTCGACTTCCGCGTACTCGCGGTTGGGGGGAAACGGCGGGGAAACGGGGGATATTCTACCGTCGCCGGCGCCGAACGACAAAGCTGCGCACGGCGGCGACGGCGTGTGCACGGGGGCGAGGCCGACACTAGGTTGCCGCGGCGATTCTGGCGCGGCCGGAGGTGCGAGCTGAGAACAAAACGATGGATGGCGGTGGCCGGATTGTCGGTCGTCTTCGTCTGGGTCTCGATCTGGTTCCGCTTCCGGGAGTCCGCGCCTCCGCCGCCCCCGCCCGAACCCGCCGATCTCCGCCTGTGGGATTTCCTCGGCTGCCGGCACCTCCAGTTCGACATCTGGCTCGCGGATGAGGGCGGCGAGCCTCCCGAAGCCGACCCGCCCGTGGTGCGGTCGCTCATGCTGTTCGCCGACTCCATCGACGCGTACGGGAGGGAGATGACCGCCTACAGGGCCGTCCCTCTCGAGGGCGACGGAGACCTCTCCGGCCTGGAGACGCGCTGGTTCACGCGGGCGGACACCCTATGGGTCGTGTGGTCGAGTCCCGAGGTGCGAGGCGCCGTGGCGCTGCGCCGGTCTCGGGGGGAGATGGTCGGACGGGCGGTGGCGCGGCTACGGGGGCAGGCGGCCGCCGCATCCCCGGCGGGTGACGCTGCGATTCAGGCCCGGGCGACGTCATGGGAGGTGAACTGCCACTCCCTGCGCCCCAACCGGATCGGCCCCGTCGACCGCTAGTCCACCGAACGCCCGCCCGCCGTAACGCCGGCCCGCCGTGCGGCCGGGTCCTGGCCAGCGGCTTTAGAGGAACGAGGGATCGAAGCTGTCGGAGGCTTCTTCGTCCTCCTCGCGGACGAGGGTGAGGATCGCGCCCTGCGGGGCGACGAGGTACTGGGTGCCCTCGAAGGTGATCTCCACCGCGGCCTTCCGGAAGAAAAGGGCGTAGTCGCCCGGTCGCGCCTGCATCGGGAGATAGCGGGCTTCGGTGGCGCCGATCTTCCAGGGCTCGTCCCCGAGTTCGGCGGGCGGGCCGACTGGCGTCCCGGGGCCGACGGCCACGACCGTCCCCGCCTGCACGGCCTGCTTGTCGATCGCGGTGGGCGGGAGGTAGAGGCCGACGTTCGTGCGGTCCTCGCCCTCCAGCGGTTCGATGAGCACGCGGTCGCCGACGACGATGAGTTTCTTCTCGCTCATTCGGCAGGATAGGGAACGGGGGTGGCCCCGGACAGGCTGACCGGCCGGTTCGGGCTCTCAGCCGGCCCGGGCTCCCTTCGCGGGGTCGTCGTCGATCCGCGAGCGTTCGTCGGCGATGAAGCTGTCGACGCTCTCGGGGAGAAGGAGGTTGTCGGCGATGCGGGCGATCTCCTCCGCCTCGCGCCACCGCGCCTCCAGTTCCTTCAGTTCGCCCTCCAGGGCTTCGCGCTCGGCCTGCTCGTGCGTCGCCATCTCGATGGCCAGCCGCATGTCCACCTTGAGACCCGCCAAGGTTCCGGGAAGCGGCTTCATAAGATTCTCGACCTTCTTCGGGGGGAGATCCGCCTTTCCCGAACCGGAGAAGTCGCTGATGGCGCGGCGAGCCGCCCGCGGCAGGAAAGCCTCCGGATGTCCGGCCTCTTCGATCCGCTCGACGGCGGCGCGGATCGCCTTCCGGGCCCCGCCACTCCGGTTGGCGTGGGCCATGAGCTGGCCCGCGAGGCCGATCGCTTCGCTCCCGTGCACGATCATCGTATGTCGGCGGTTCTTGCGCTTGCGGGTCTTCCCCCACTTGTCCCAGCCCGGGATGTGATCGACGCGGAGGTCCCATCCCGATGCATCAGGGCCGGGTACCAGGCGCGACGTGTAGAGGTGTTTCCGCTGTATTCGGATGGGATCGCCGTGCTCGTCCCTGAGACGGAGAAGGACGCGATCGCGATACCAGGCTTGAGCCCCCTGGAAGAGCCCCGGGAAGATGCCGCCCATCGCGAACCCGGCGATCGTGCCGCCGACGACGACCCCACCCGCCACCGCCCCGACGGCCCCGGTGACGAGCGCGGCGCGGCGGCGGCGCCGGCCGAACTGGTCGCCGTAGCGCCAGGCGGCGAACTCCTGGCGGACGGGGTCGCCGACGCGGACGAGTTCGAGGCCCTCCTTCAGCTTCGCGAGGCCGATGTTGTCGGACGCGACCCGCATGCGGGTGCTCTCGAAGGCGCGCTCGCAGGCCTCGATCGCCTCCCAGCGCGTCTCCAGCGGCGAGAGGTTCCAGCGCTCGCAACGCCGGCACACGACCCACAGCCGTCCCTTCGCCCCGTCGAAGGCGAGACGGCGGCCGACCGGGAACTCCTCGATGGCCTCGTTCCGGGCGAGGTCGCCGTGGCAGAAGATGCACGTCGTATACATTCAGACGTTCTTCGTCGCGTTCGCGGGTTCGACGCCGGGGCGCGCGGGTTCGACGCCGGGATGCGCGGGGTCGTCGCCGGGACGCGCGGGGTCGCGGCCGGGACGCGTGCGCTCATCCTCGATGAAGTTCTCGACGCTGTCCGGCACGAAGAGGTTGTCGGCGATGCGGGCGATCTCCTCCGCCTCCCGCCACCGCGCCTCGAGTTCTTTCAGTTCACCCTCCAGCGCCTCGCGCTCGGCCTCCTCGTGCGTCGCCATCTCGATCGCCAGCCGCAGACCGGGGGCCAGGCCGGCGAGGGAACCCGGCAGGGGCTTCCGGAGCTTCTCCAGTTCTCTGGCGGCAACTTCCTCCCGGCGGCGGTCTCCGAGGGAAGGAGAGCTGCGCGTAGCCAAGCCGGAACGGCGGATGGCGCGCTGCGCCAGTTCCGCGGCTTCCGGGAGGAATGCCTCCGGATGGCCGGCGCGCTCGATGCGGCGCACGGCCCCGCGGATCTCGTCCTTCTTGCCCCCGCGGCGGTTGGCCTGCGCCATCAGCTGTCCGGCCAGCCCGAGCGCCTCGCGGCCGTGCACGATCATCGTCTTCCGCCTGCCCCCTCCCTCCCGGCCGGGAAGGTGATCGACGCGCAAGCCCCAGCCGCGCCCCTCGTCATCCGGCACGAGGCAGGATGTATAGAGGTGTTTTCGCTGGATCCGAACCGGCGTGCCTCGCGGGTCCCGGGTGCGAAGGATGATGCGATTGCGATACCACCTCTGCGACATCCTGGTCCCGATCCACAGTCCGCCCAACGAGACGAAGCCGCCCGCCCAGAGAGCCCCGACGGCGGCTGCCCCGGCCCCGGTGATGAGCATGGCCCGCTTGCGGCGCCGGCCGAACTGGTCGCCGTAGCGCCAGGCGGCGAACTCCTGGCGCAGTGGATCTCCGACGCGGACGAGTTCGAGCCCCTCCTTCAGCTTCGCGAGGCCGATGTTGTCGGAGGCGACCCGCATGCGGGTGGTCTCGAAGGCGCGTTCGCAGGCTTCGATCGCCTCCCAGCGCGTCTCGAGCGGCGAGAGGTTCCAGCGCTCGCAGCGCCGGCACACGACCCAGAGCCGTCCCCTGGCTCCGTCGAAGGCCAGACGGCGCCCGACGGGGAACTCCTCGATGGCCTCGTTCCGCTTGAGGTCGGCGTGGCAGAAGATGCAGGTCGTATACATGCGCCTCCAATGTCGTGGACCGGCTCGGTCGGGGATACCCGCGACCGCCCCTACTTCATTCCCTCCCATGACACCGGCCGCCACCCGTGCCGGCAGCCGCCAACCGTGTCCCAGCCGAGTCCGGAAGCTCCTGTGTATGCAGCGTATGCAGACTTGCGATATAAAGATGATCTTTATATTATGCTTCAGAGGCTCCCGGGCGCGCCGGGCGCCGAGGTGGACGTGGACGGTCGAAACGAGGTGCCGCTTGCAGGCCACGCTCTCGAAGCGAATCAACGAGCTGCTCGTACTCGCGGTCCTGGAGCAGGGACCGGCGCACGGCTACCAGATCGCGCTCTCCGTGGAGGAACGGACGGGGGGCGCCTTTTCGTTTCAGCACGGGACGCTCTACCCGATCCTGCACCGGCTGGAGACGAACGGGCATGTGCGCGGCACGTGGGGCGGAGAGGGCCGGCGGCGGAAGACGTACGAACTCACCGACGACGGCCGTGCCGAGCTCGCTGCGGGGGCGGCGCAACTGGAACGGCAGTTTCGGGTGCTGCTGGAACTCTTCGGGGGGACGCATGCGGCCTGAACACCCCCTGGCCGACGTCGAACGGAGTCTCGCGGTGCCGCCGCGACGCCGCCTCGACGTGCTGGAGGAAGTCGACGCCGACGCGGAGGCGCTGCAGGCGGAACTGGAACGTCGCGGATACGGGCCGGCGCAGGCACGCCGCGCCGCCCTCCGCCGGGTCGTGCCGGGCACGGAGACGCTCGCGCAACTCGAGGCGCAGCACGCGCCGCCCCTGGGCCGCTGGGCGCGAGGGACGGGTTGGATCGACCGGGCGGAACGCCTCGGGATCTTCGTGGCCACGGGCCTGGCCGGGGCGGTGGCGTGCATCACCATCCTCGGGACGGGCGCCCTCGGCTCCGCAGCCGTGCTGGCCTGGCCCCAGGTCATCGTCGTCGCCCTTCTCGCCGCGAACTGGTCCCGGGCCGCCAAGCGTCTCTGGATCGACGGAGACCTGCGGCCCGAGCTGCGGCGCCGGCTGTGGGAGCGGCAGATCGGCCTCATCGTCCTCGCGGTCGCCCTCGGGGCGCTGGGCGCCGCCCGGGAGGTCTGGGGCGCCTTCGGAGCGCTTGAAGCCGAGGCCTTTGCGCCGCCGGCCATGTGGGACGCCGTCGGCCGCATCGTTTCCTTCGCCGCGCTCGGGTTGAGCGCGGCCATCTTCGGACTCTTCGGCTGGCTCGCGCTCACGCCGCGCCTGATCGACGACGAAACCATGGAGCACCGCATATCGGCGTTCTTCGCCTCGCGGCTCCCAACCACCCCATCAAGGCGGAGGTAGCGATGTCCTTCATCGAATCACTCGGATTCATCCAGTATCCGATCTGGATCGTGCTGATCCTGATGCTGGTACAGATCGGACGAGCGACGGCCGACCAGTTTCGGTCGTCCGGAGCCCCGCCGTCGGGCCTGCGCATCCATTCGATCCTGGTTCTCGGTGCCCTCGCCGCGTGCCTCGGGGTGCTCGGATCGCTGGTCGGCGTCTGGCTGGCGGCCGAGGCCATCTCGCGGGCGGGGGAGGTAAACGCGGGGCTGGCCTGGGGC
>VXMQ01000084.1 GCA_009841015.1 Candidatus Palauibacter denitrificans
CGGCGGCGAGACCGCCGACGCCACCCCGGCCCGGCCCGCCCGCCCGAGAACCCCGGCTCCCTCGCGGCTGGCGATCACGCCGACGATCTCGCGGTCGGGAACGTCCGTGCGCTGGAAGCGGTCCACGAGCGCCTGGAAGTTGGAACCGCCTCCCGAGGCGAGGACCGCGATCCGCACGGCGTCAGGCATCGGCGAGCCGGTCGAGCGCCGAAGCGAGAGCTTCTGCGGCCCGGGGCGTCTCCTCGCCGGGCAGCGTCCGTACGTCGACGATGAACGCCGCACGCTCGATGCGGCCGATGAGCGGGACCGGGCCGGCGCGGCACTCCGCAGCGAGCCGCTCGACGTCGACCCCCGTCACCGACCAGCCCGCCGACGGAATCGCGAACCCCGGAAAGGCGCCGCCTCCGACCATCGCCTCGGTCCGGACCACGTCCACCCGCGCTCCGCTTCGCCGCGGCGGCTCGAAGCGCGCGGCGCCCGCGCGGGCTTCGACCGCCTCCGCGGGCTCGCGCAGCATCCGCAGCGCCGGCACGCGCCGAACGGCGAGGTCCGGGTCGCGGTAGAGCATCAGCGTGGCTTCGAGGGCGGCGAGCGTCGTCTTGTCCACCCGAAACGCCCGCAACAGGGGATTCCGGCGGAGTCGCCCGATCAACGCGGCATCGCCGGCGATGACCCCTGCCTGCGGACCCCCGAGGAGCTTGTCGCCGCTCCAGGTCGCGAGGTCGACGCCCGCGGCCAGCGATCCCCGGGCGGTGGGTCCGTCCGGGAATCCCGGCAGGAGATCCGCATCGAGCAATCCGGAGCCGAGATCGTGTGCCAGCGGGATCTCGTGCTTCCGCGCGAGGGACACCAGCGCCGCGAGAGGGGGGCGGGCCGCAAAGCCCTCGACCCGGTAGTTCGAGGGGTGGACGCGCAGAATGAGCCCGGTCGATTCGTCGATGGCCGCCGCGTAGTCGGACACCCTCGTCCGGTTCGTCGTGCCGACCTCCCGCAACCGGCCGCCGCTCCGTTCGACGACATCGGGGATCCTGAACGTGCCCCCGATCTCCACGAGTTCGCCGCGCGACACGAGCACATCGCGATCCCGCGCCAGTTCGCTCACGACGAGTGCCACGGCCGCCGCGTTGTTGTTCGCGATGATCGCTGCGCCCGCACCCGTCAGTTCGCAGACGATTTCGGCGCAGTGATCGTATCGCGAACCGCGCCGGCCCGTCGCGAGGGAGAGTTCCACGTTCCCGTAGCCGGCGGCCTCGGCCTGGGCGCGACCCGCCTCGTCGGCAAGCGGCGCCCGGCCGAGATTGGTGTGGAGCACGATTCCCGTTCCGTTGAGCGTCCGCCGCAGCGTGGGCCGAGAGCGGGTTTCCAGATCGCGCCCTGCGGCCCGAAGGAGATCGACCGGCCCGGATGGCTCCGGATCGGGCCCCGCCCGGGTGCGGTCCAGAACCCGGCGGAGCGAATCCTTGACCGTTTCGCGGCCGTAGCGGTCGATCCACGCGGCGACCTTGGACTCCTTAAGGAGCGCATCCATGGAGGGGAGCCGGCGGCGCGGGTCCGTCATACGCGCCTCCGAGCCGTGTCCGGCGGCGCCCCGACCGTGTCCGGTGGGGCTCCAGCGGTGTCCGGTGGAGCCGCAGCCGGGTCCGACGCGGCTCCAGTCGTATCCGCCACCGCCGCCGAGTCGGCGGACGCGGGTTCCGCCTCGGCGACAAAAGACGTATCGCCGCCCCCAGTGAGGCGGCGCAGGTTCACCACGCCAGTGACCGAGACGCGGTAAGTGCCGGAGTCGACCGCCGCTGCGAGCCGCACGGTGATGAACCTCGAAGGAAGAACCGGAGCCTCTCCGGCGACCGAGTCGGAGGCCGCCGCGGCGGCGGAATCCGGGCTCGGCGCCTCCAGCGCCACGGAATCGCCCACGGTCGCGGAGTCGGCTACCGCCGCGGCGCCCGCCGCGGCGCCGGAGTCCGCCAGCGCCGCGGAGTCGAGAGGAAAGGTCACCTCGTCGGCAGAACCAATGAGGCTGGCCACGATCTCGAGCGTCTCGTTCGTCCCCGAATCCCGAATCACGATCGCGGGTTCGTCCGGTTGGGGATTGAGCAGATGGTCATCGAATTCGAGCTGCACGGTCTCGCTTCCCACGACGAGCGCGCGAGCCAGGACCGGCGGCGTCGTATCCGGCGCCACGAGGACGAACCGCAACTCCACCGGGGTCTCCGGCGAGGCCGCCACGGAGGCGCTGTCGTACAACTCCAGGACGCGATCGGGAATCATGTTGCGATTGCGGTCAACGAAGCCGAAGGCCTGGTACTCTCCCGGCGGCAACCCGCGCGTCGCGAACCTTCCGGTGCTGTCCGAGATCGCGCCGTACGGGATGGAATCCGGACCCGCCCAGAAGATGACGCGCGCCTCCTCCAGCGGTTGCGCGGTGAGCGCGTCGATCACCTCTCCCTCGACCCGGGTGTCCGGAATCTCGCCTCCCGTCGAAAAACAGAACTCGACCGGCTCTTCCATCCCGTTACGCAGGAGGTCGTTGATCCCATCGGTCGGAATCGTGAAGCAGTACGCGACGCTGTCCCGCCACCCGTCCTCCGGCCGGAGACGCAGATCGGAGAATCCCGTCTGCGCTTCATACGTCTCCATCGGGGTGACGAACATCTCCCTGGCAAGGCCGTTCGGTATCCGCACGGGCTCGCTGAAACGGATTTCGAGCGCCCCGTCGAAATCGACGACGATCGATTCCGGCGCGGGGCGGATGCGGACGATGGATGGCGGGACTTCGTCCGGCCGCGCGCCCGGCGGAGGCATCTCCCTCGCGCACCCCAGCATGATGAGGAGAGCCGTGGCCGCCGAGAGGAGCCTCCCGTCGGCGACGACGGCAACAAGTCGTTCGCCCGCTCCCGGCACCCGCCCGGCGGTCCCGGGCCCGGCGCGCGTCAGACCCCCGCCCGCAGCGATCGGAGCTTCTCCTCGAGGCGAGTTCGCTGTTCTCCGAGCGACGTCACTTTCTCCCGCTCCCGTGCGATGACCTCCTCGGGTGCATTACCGAGGAAACCGGCGTTCTCGAGCTTGCCGCGGCTCCGGGCGAGCAGATTGGCCGTACGGTCCAGTTCCGCGCGGATGCGTCCGCGTTCCGTCTCCACGTCGATGACCCCTTCCAGGGGGAGGAAGAGTTCTCCCCCCGAGCGGAGCACCGCATGCGCCCCGGCGACATCCGCGGACTCCGCACCCGCGCCCTCCGCGACCCGCTCGATCCCGGACAGCCCCGCCAGCCGCGCGATGCTGCCCTCCTCCTCGGCCAGAGCCGACAGCAGGGCCGGCGAAGCACCCGTCACCCGGATCCGCACACGGGTTCCCGGCGCCACGCCGTATTCGCCGCGCAGCGTCCGAACCGCCCCCACGAACTCCCTGAGCGCCTCGATTCCCGCATCTGCCTCGGGATCGATCCAGTCGTCGGGCAAGTCCGGCCACGGTCCCGTGACGAGCGAGCCCGCGGCGTCCGCGTCGGGCAACCTCGCCGCGATCGCCTCCGTGACGAAGGGCACGATCGGATGGAGGAGCGAGAGCCAGCCGCGCATCACGAGCGTCAGCGTATGCCCCACCTCCCGAGCCGATTCGTCGCCGTCGCTCAGCCGGTGCTTCGCCAGCTCCAGGTACCAGTCACAGAAATCTCCCCACACGAACGAGTGGCCGGCCTCCGCCGCCTCGTGGAGGCGATAGCCTTCGTAGGCGGCGTCCATCTCGTGCGCTACCCGCGCAAGGCGGCTCCGGATCCATCGGTCGGCGAGCGCCTTCGGTACCGGCGGGTCCGCCGAGTCGTCCCAACGCGCGTGCGGCAACGCGAACCGCGCCGCGTTCCACATCTTGTTCGCGAAGTTGCGCCCCGGACGGAAGGCGGCTTCCAGATTCTCGTTGTCCAGCTGGATGTCCGTTCCGAGGGGAGACCCTCGAACGAGCGTGAAGCGCATGGCATCAGCACCATACAGTTCAACAACTTCCAGAGGATCAACCCCGTTCCCGAGAGATTTGGACATGCGGCGGCCGAGGTGGTCCCGGACCGTCCCGTTCAACAGGACATCGGTGAACGGCAACTCTCCCATGAACTCGAAGCCCGCCATGATCATGCGGGCCACCCAGAAGAAGAGGATCTCGGGCGCCGTGACGAGCGTCGCCGTGGGATAGAACGACCGGAGGTCTCCCGTGCGTTCCGGCCAGCCCAGCGTCGAGAAGGGCCAGAGCCACGAACTGAACCAGGTATCCAGCACATCCTCGTCCTGGCGCAGTCCACCTCCGCAGGCGGGGCAGTCGTCCGGGTCCTCGGTGGAGACGACGAGTTCGCCGCAGTCGGGGGCGTCGCAATACCAGACGGGGATCCGGTGTCCCCACCACAGCTGCCGGCTGATGCACCAGTCGCGGATGTTCTCCATCCAGTTGCGGTATACGCGACCGAAACGCGCGGGATGGAAGCGAAGTTCCCCGCTCTCGTAGGCCGCCAGCCCCGGCTCCGCGAGCGGCTTCATGCGCACGAACCACTGGAGGCTCAGGCGCGGCTCGACGACCGTGTCGCAGCGATAGCAGCGCCCGACTGAGTGGGCATGATCCTCGGCGCCCACGAGCCAGCCACCCGCCTCGAGGTCCGCCACGACGCGGCGGCGCGCCTCGAAGCGGTCGAGGCCGCGATAGGCCTCCGGGACGGCGTCGTTCATCGCCCCCCGATCCGTCATCACGTCGAGCGCCTCGAGTCCGTGGCGCCCTCCGATCTCGAAATCGTTCGGATCGTGCGCGGGCGTGACCTTCACGACGCCCGACCCGAATTCCGGGTCCACGTGTTCGTCGGCCACGATCGGGAGACGCCGCCCGACCAGCGGCAGTTCGGCCTCCCGGCCGACGAGGTCCGCGTAGCGCGCGTCCTCCGGAGACACCGCGAGCCCCGTGTCGCCGAGCATCGTCTCCGGCCGCGTCGTCGCGACCTCCACATGGCCGCCGTCCACCAGGGGGTACTTCAGGCGGTAGAGTCTGCCATCGAGATCCCGGTGCTCCGCTTCCTCGTTCGAGAGGGCGGTGCGGCAGCGGGGACACCAGTTGATGATGTAACGGCCGCGGTAGATGAGACCCTTCTCGTAGAGGCGAACGAAGACCTCGCGCACCGCGTTGGAGAGTCCTTCATCCAGCGTGAACCGCGTCCGCTCCCAGTCGCAGGAACACCCGATCGTGCGCAACTGGTCGATGATCCGTCCCCCGTACTCGTCGACCCACTCCCACACGCGCTCGACGAAATCGGCCCGGCCGAGGTCGAAGCGGGTGAGCCCATCTCCGCGCAACTGCCGCTCGACAACGTTCTGCGTCGCGATCCCGGCGTGATCCGTGCCCGGCACCCACAAGGCGTCGTACCCCTGCATCCGCCGCCGACGGATGAGGACATCCTGCAGAGTGTTGTTGAGTCCGTGACCCATGTGCAGCGCGGCGGTGACGTTGGGCGGGGGGATCACGATCACCCAGGGCCGCTCGACCTCCGCGGCCGGAACGTGGAACAGGCCCGCGTCGACCCAGCGCTCGTACATCGGCTGCTCGAGCCCGGCAGGATCGTAACGGGGGGCAAGCTCGGTGGATGGTTGAGCGTCACCCAAGGGGCGGCTCCTGACTGACGGGTTGCGGTATCGGGAGAAACGTCGGTGCGACGGGGAGGCCCCCCGGCGTCCGGGCTGCGGCTCAGTCTAACGGAGGCGCCACAGCTTCGGAACCACGGGGCGCGGCGACGTTACGGGGGGCCGCGGACGCGCAGCGTGTCGCCACGCCGGCGGCGGGCCTCCTCCTCGGAACGCTCGCGCATGCGGACCCGCGCCTCCGCCGCGGCGGCTTCCACATCGTCCCGCAGGTTCTGGATCTGGATCGCCGTCAGATCGCGGATCGCCTGTTCGTACGCGCGCCTCTGGGGCCCCGTGGGGGCGAACCCGATGGGAATGGGGATCGTGACGTCGCCGAGATGGATCCCCTGCTCCGAGAACCCCCACCGCTTCCCATCACGCTCGAAGGTCCAGTCGCGCGCGCGGCGCCGCACATCGTCTTCGAGCTGGAGGCTGTCGAGCCAATCGCGGAGGATCGCCCGCACCGCGCTGTCCGCCCGGGCGAACTGGACCAGTCTCTCCCCGATGAGACGGGGGGACTGAGGGTCGAACCACAGGCGCGCGTCGCTGAAGCGGAGCCGGAGCCGCGAGGCGTTGGTCCGGCCGCGCGGCCCCTCCGGAGGCGTCGGCTGGCCCGCGACGATCAGGCCCGGCGCTCCCGGGAGCGGATCGGCTTCCTCCTCCGCTTCTTCCTCCTCCTCTTCCTCTTCCTCCTCTTCCTCCGGTTCGGGTTCCACCTCGGGCGGCTCCTCCTCGGGTGGCGGCAACGGCTCCGGCCGGGGATCCTCGGGGAGGTCCTCCGGCAGGGTGGGCGCAATCTCGACCACGACGAGGGCGTCGGGCGCGGGCACGGTTTCGATGGGGGGGAGCGTAAAGGGGAGCGATTCGACCCGGACGCCGCCCGCCACGACCAGGAGGAGAACGTGAAGGAGCACCGAGGCGAGGAGCCCCATCGCCAGCGTCCGGCGCTGGGAGCGCTCGCGTGCGCGCCTCCGCTCGGCGACGCCGGCGTATCGGGTGCGGGTCACCGAATCTACCTGCCGGCCGAAGTCCCGCGCCTGACGGGTCTCGCGTCGTGGCCGGCGCCCCGGCCGGCCGCCCGGGGCGGAGCCCTCATGTGATCAGCTTCTTCTTCTTCGCGGCCGGGAAGAGGACGTTGTTGAGGATCAGCCGATAGCCGGCGGAATGCCGATGGAGGTCCAGATCCGTGGGCGCGTCGCCGATCAGGTGGCGGGGGTCTTCCGGGTCGTGTCCCCCGAGGTACGTGAAGGTGCCCTCGCCGAAGCTTCCGTGGAGGTACTTCACGCGTCCGCGCGCATCCTCCTCCGCAAGCACGGTGACGCCGGGCTGAAGGCGTTCCTTCCGGAACGTCGTCGTGAGGCCGTAGAAGTCGGGCAGCACGCGCCGATGGTTCTGGGTGAGCATGGCGGGGACCGGATCGAACTTGGCACTGAACTCGAACAGCGAGAAGCTGCCGAGTTCGACCCTCCACGGGGTGTTCACCTGGTGCCCGTCGATATCGCTGAAGGCACTGAGCGTGGGGTCCGTCACGAGCACGGCATCGCGGAAGGCGAGCGCGGCCGGCCAGTTGAGCTTGTCGCTCGCCGCGGCATCGGGCGGCGATCCATCGGCGAAGGAGGCGGCGATGTCGGTCTCCGCCGCGGCGAGGGCCAGCTCCAGCGTTTCCGTCGCCGTGCACATGGCGAACAGGAAACCGCCGCCCTCGATGTAGCTCCGGAGCCGGGCCGCGACGGCCTTCTTCAGAGCCGGCACGTTCGGATACCCGAGTTCGCGCGCGATCGCCTCGTTGCGGGCGACTTCCTCCTGCAGCCAGGCCGCGGAAGCGTAGGTCAGATAGAACTTCGAATACTGCCCCGTGAAATCCTCGTGGTGGAGGTGCAGCCAGTCGAAGTTCTCGAGTTCCTCGGAAAGCACCTCCCGGTCCCAGATCCGCTCATAGGGGATCTCGGCGTACTCGAGCGCCATCGTCACGGCATCGTCCCACGGGGAACTGTTGGGCGGCGTGTAGACCGCGATCGTGGGCGCTTTCTCGAGGGGGACGGTTTCCATGTTCCGCGTTTCGATCTCGCGCCGGATCCGCGCCACGTCCGAACCATTGAGCGTCTCCACCGTCACGCCCATCAGCGCGGCTCGCCGACGGTTGGAGGGTACGTCCGACACGAGGAAGGAACCGGCGCGGTAGTTCAGGAGCCACTCGGCCGACTGACCCTCGGAGAGGATGCCGAACGCATACCCGTATGCCTTGAGGTGGTTCTCCTGGTCGCGGTCCATGGGGACGAGAAGCTGAGCCCGCAGCCCCGAGGCACTCGCCAGCGAGGCGAGCCCCGCCAGCAGGAGGCAACGCGCGAGGCGGCCTCGAACGCCGCGTCCTTTCGTCTCGGCCTTCATCTCCGTCCTCCATCGAGTTCGGCGAGCATGCGGCGCGCCACCGGCGCCAGGGCGCTCCGGGGATACCCCACGATCAATTGTTCCAGCCAGGCAGCGGCGTCGGCGGGAGCGGACGTGCGTGCGAGATCCAGGAGAGCGGCCGGGGCCTCGGGACTTCCCGGGTGCTGGAGGACGATCCTGCGCCGCAGAGCGTCGGCGATGCCGGCCCGTCCGGCATCGGCGGCCGCGTCCGCGAGGAAGCCCAGTACGACGGAACGGCCGCTCGACGCTGGCCGGCCGGCCAGCTCGCGGAGTGCCGGCCCGGGATCGAACGCCTCCGGAGCGGCGAGGAGCCCGAGGGCGGCGCCCCCCGCGATGCGGATCTCCGCCGAGTCCGCCGCCTGCAACAGCGTCAGCAGCCGGAGGCGGCGCGTCCGTTCCGCCGCCCCGATCTCCGCCTCGCGCGCGCTCCGGCTCGCCCGCTCGCGCGCGGAATCGCGCCGGCCTGCGTACAGCGCCAGCCGGGCCGCCGCGGCGTCGAGCCGCCCTGACGCCGCGACGCGAATCCGTTTCCTCGCGTCGGCCACCAGCGCCTCCGCGATGCCGAGATCGCCCGCCCGGGCGTGACCGAGCGCGAGGTCGCCCCGCAGCCCGGCCTCGACCGCCGCGGAATCCGGATACTGCCGGACGTAGCGGTCGAGCACCGCGGCCGCCTCGGCAAGCGACGCGGCATCGGCCGCGAGGAGCCCGAACAGCCGGCGCGACGCCAGCTGGTGAGGACCGTCGCCCGGAGTGCTCGCCCGTATCAGCTCCTCGAACACCTGCCGCGCCGACGCCGTTTCCCCCGCGGCCAGCGCCTGGTCGCCGGCGAGCGCGAGCCAGCGCAGGCGGTCCGCCGGTCGCGCGCTCAGTCCGGCGAGCCGCCGCGCGGCCCAGGCGATTTCGCCCGGGAGTTTCGCCGCCTCCGCCTCGCGCACGTACTCCCGCAGGAATGCGGCCGCTTCGGGATCGTCCGGCGCCGGCGCGGCCTCGGCCAGTGCGCGGGCAGCCTCCGCGCGACCCAATCGCAGCGCGACGATGGCCCCGGCCCCGGAGGCCCGGTCCCGCCGGCCGGCCAGGCGCGCGCGCAGCCGCTCGAAGGAGGTCGCGCGGGCGGGCGCCCCGTCGGCCCCGGCCGACCGGAGGCCCGCTTCCACCTCGTCCGTTGCCGGCGGCGTCAGGGCGAGCAGCTCAACCCACACCGCGGCCAGGCGATCGCCATCGCCGACGGCGAGGAGGAGGTCGGCGAAGCGTGCGAGGAGTTCCCTGCCGGGGTCCACCGCGTCGTCGAGAGTCCGGATCGCGCCGGCGGTGTCCCCCACCGCGACCTGGACATCGGCGCGGGCGAGCCGCGACGCGGAGAGTACAGGGGCTTCCTCCAGCCAGCGCCCGCTCACGGCGAGGGCCGAATCGAGCATCCCCGCGCCGGTCAGCCCCCGCACCCACCATTGCCGAACGACCTCCTGGTCCGGGTCCGCGAGGACGGCGGCCTCGGCGTACGGCACGAAGGCGACCGCTTCGCCGGACTCCAGCGCCAGTTCGCCGAGCAGCGCGAGTGCGCCCGGCGATGCGGGCGCCCGCGCCAGGTGCTCACGCAGAGCGGATGCGGCTTCCGCGGCCCGTCCGCTTGCTCGGAGCCGCTCCGCGCGCGCCACCGTGCGCTGCTCCGAGGCCGCCGATGCCTGGCCGACCACCTCGGCCCCGACCGGCAGATGGACGCCACAAAGCCCCGCAAGGAGCGCGACGATCCGCATGGCTCCGCGGGTCCCGCCCACGCGGAACCGGAACCGGGAACGATCCACGTCAGGGCTCCCGCCGGGCCTCGGCGCCCGCCGGAGGGACGCGGTTCAGCCGGTCGAAGTACTCGAAGATCAGTGATCGGTAGAAGAGCGGCAGTTCCCGGAGCAACGCCTCCGACGGCGCCGGGTAGCGGCGTCCCCGCAGCAAATCCGGATCGATCGGTTGCGGGATCCCCGGCGGGGCCGTCGCCTCGCGCGACTCCCGTTCGTTTGGATCGAGGTCCTCGTCCTCCAGCGAGCGCCCCGCATCGAGCATGCGCCGGAAGAGTTGCCGCTGTCGTTCGAGCGTCTCCTGCGTGGGCCCCTCCAACTCGAGCTGCCGTGCGAGCTCGGCCGCCTCCTCCGCCATTTCCTCGGGACGCCCCAGGAGATCGCCCTCCGGATCTTCCAGCTCTCCGAGTTCGTCTGCGACCTCCTCCTGGCGCCGCGCGATCTCCTCGCGCCGCCGCTCCTCTCCCGACGGCCGCGGGCCGGGCATGAGGAGTGAACTCGTCTCCTGCGTCACCGCCTGCTGCTGCTGCGCGAGCTGGTTCATCTGATCCGCCGCGTCCTGCCCGGCGGACTGCTCCCCGGCGGCCCGCGCCGCCTCCTCGCTCGCCAGCAGGTGCCGGGCCAGCGAGTTCAGCGACTCCTGGATGCCCTCGACCTCCGCCCGGGACGGGAGACGCCGCGCTCCATCTCCCGCAAGCCGGTCGAGCAACTCATCCATGCGCTGCGCCGCCTCGCCCGCCGCCGCGCCCGTACGCTGGTCGAGCATGGCGGCCTCGTTCCCGGCTTCCGAGAGTCGTTCGACCATGTTCTCCAGCCCCTGGCGGACGGCCCCCTGCCGGGCCCGCCATGATGCCGGATCCGCCGTATCCTCGCCCCGGGTCGCCTCCGACAGGCGGCCCTCCTCCTCCGCCAGCGCAAGCGCCTCGCCGCGCGCGCGAGCCAGCGACTCGACGGCGGCCTCTCCCTGCTCTCCGCTCATCTCCCGCTGCGCGGAGCCGAGGGCGCCGGCCGCCTGTTCGAGCGCTTCCGCCGCTTCCTCCGCCGCCTGCCGCTCCGTTTCGCCGACCTCCCCCGATTCGGCGGACGGCGACGACTCGGCGCCGCTCTGCGCGTCGGCCATCTTCCCCAGCGCCTCCTGCGTGCGCTCTCCGGCGGCGCGGGCCGAATCCGCGGCGGCGTCGCGGTCCGCCGCCGCGAGTTCCGCCTCCAGCTCCGCCAGGCGCTCCGCCAGCGCCTCGGCCTGTTCGACGAGCGAGTCCTGACCTTCGCGGAACGCCTCGGCGTCTTCCTCCTCGGCGACCCCCCTCTGTTCTCGCGCCAGTTCATCCGCGTTGGCCTGCGCCGACTTCATCGCCTGTTCCAGCGCGGCCTGCTCGAGCATGCCGAGCGTCTGATCCACCTGCTCCCGCAAGTTCTCGTAGTCCTCGGAAAGCTGTTCGAGCGCTTCCCGCACCGCTTCCGGGTCCAGCTCCCGCAGCGCTTCCGCGAGCGCCTCGATCTGCTCCTCGAGTCCGCTCTCCGCCAATTCGCTGTAGCGTTCGGCCAGCCGCTCCAACTGCTCCTGCAGCGCAGGGTCCGAAAGCGGCGACGCTTCGAGTTCATCCTGCAGGGCTTCGATCTGCTCCTCGATCCCCGCGAGTTCCTCCTCGGCGCGCTGCCCCTCATCGAGCACGCTCCGCGCCTCTTCAGTGGCCTCGAACCGAACGTCCTCGCTGTCATCCCCCTCCGCGTCCGTCTGCCTTGCCGCGTCGGCCGCCGCCTCGGCCAGCGCCTCCAACCTCTCTTCCAGGGCCTGTGCGTCCTCGGAGAGAGCCTCGGTCTGCTCTGCGCGCTGGTTCCTGATATCCGCAAATGTCGGGACACGAAGCAGAAAGACGTCGGAGAGCGCGGGACCCCTCGCCGGATTTCCGTCAAACGCCTCGAAGCGGTAGAAGAGCGTGTCCCCGGGGAGGAACGACTCCGCGCTGCGGTCCAGCAGGTGTCGGAAGACCGCCCTCTCCGCCCCGGCCGGCTCGGGGGAAAGCGCCTCCCGCCGCTCTGCGTTCTCGCTGCCCAGGCCCGATCGCCAGCTGCGAACGAAGGCTCGGCGGAGACCGATGTCATCCTCCATGTCCACGATGACCGGCATCACGCGCTCGTAGCCCAGCGTCGTATCCGGCGCCGGATAGAGGAGGTGGATGCGGGGTTGCAGATCGGGGACTACGAGCACCCGGATCGGATCCGGCAGGATGGGCGCGCCGAGCGAGGATTCGGCCCTCAGTTCCCATGCCCAGGCGCCCGTCCGTTCGGGAGTCCACGAAACGGCGAACTGCGAGCCCGCGATCTCCAGCGGGACCCGGGAGGCCGCATCGGCGGTCTCACCGTCGCCGGGCTCCCATGCGAGAGCCCCGCCATCGAGCGGGAGGTTCGTCTCGCCGCTCAACCGCAACCTCGTGCCTTCCGGCGCCACGAGCGGCGGAATCCGGCCGCGATAGTGCTCGGATCCGCGCCCCAGATAGGCCGGGAACTCGACGGTGAGCTGGAGATCCTGGACCAGCAGCGGCTCGAGGGGGCGGACGCGGAGGGTGTCGCTCGAAAAGCCCTCCCGGTCTTCGACCCACACCGCCGCGGGCGAGATGATCGGATCGGTGCGGCCCTGCGCCGAACCGGCCGCCGATACCTCGAGGAGGGTCCGCTCGGGCGCTCGGCCCGCCGCACGCCACACCAGGTCGACCCCCTCGCGTCCCGCGGCCGAGATGGACACGGTCGCCGGATCTCCCCGCGGCACGCCCGTCGCGCCGGTGAGGCCGAGGGGCGGGAGCGGCGCCGGAAAGGCGGTGCGCCACGGCGCCCCCAGCGCCGCGGCGGCGGAGAACGTGGGCTGCGGCCGCAGCAGCGCGGCGACGGAGATCGCGAGCAGCATGAGGGCCACGGCGACGGCCGATCGGTGAATCCGCCGCTTCCATCCGGGGCCGGTGACCGGGAGGAGCCCGTCGTGCGACGCGGCGCTCCCCAGCGCCGCGGATACCCGCGCGCGGTGGAGAGCGGCCAATCCGGCGCCCGTCGCGGCCTCCGCCTCCTCCAGTTCGATCGCGGAGCGGACGTCGCCGGCCCCCAGCCCCGCCGCAACGTCCGCCTC
>VXMQ01000110.1 GCA_009841015.1 Candidatus Palauibacter denitrificans
GAACGCGACCGAGCCGGGCGGGCCCGCGCTATCCGCGTCGAGTTCCCAGCCTTCCCCGGCGAGGGCGCGCCGGAAGGGCGGAACCTCCCGTACCGCCAGCACCGTGTCCTCGAACTGCGCCGTGGCTTCCAGGATCCGTGTCAGCACGGTGCGGCCGCCGATCTCGACCAGCGGCTTGTCGCGACCGAGGCGGCGGGAACGTCCGCCGGCCACGACGACGAGCGATCGGTCCGGCTCGCTCACGCTCCGGGAGGCCGTCCGGGCCCTGCCGCCTTCGCCCCGGGCGGCACGCCCAGATCCGCCAGCAGCGCGGCCACCCGCAGGCGAATGTCATCCCGGACCGCGCGGAACTCGTCCGGCGGCAGGTCCTTCGGGTCCGTCACCTCCCAGTCCTCCCGCCGCCGCGCAGGCACGTGCGGACACGCGTCGCCGCACCCCATCGTGACGACCGCATCGAACGGCCCGGGCGGCACATCGCCCAACCCCTCCGACCGGTGGCCGCCGAGATCGTAGCCCAACTCCGCCATGGACTCGATCGCCCGCGGATTCACGACGCCCGAAGGCCGCGAACCGCCGCTGGACGCCTCCACGCCGTCACCCGCCAGCATGCGCGCGAACGCCTCCGCCATCTGGCTCCGGCAGGAGTTTTCCACGCAGACGAAGAGGAGCCGCGGGCGCACGGGTTCTCCGCCGGCCCGGACCGGATTCGGTGCCGTGTCCCTAGCCCCCGAGGACGTTGAACTGCCGGCTGAACTTGACGATCAGCGAGCGGCCCTGCGGCCCGTGCAGGTCCTGGATCCCCTGGATGTCGTTGTAGACGATGAACAGGCCGGTCCCCGCCGTGTTGAGCCACCCGAACCGCACGTTGGCGGAGAAGGTGTCGAGCTGGGTCGAGTACTGGACGAGCGACTGCAGGTAGATCCGCGGCGTGAAGAAGTACCCGAAGTTCACCCCGGCCAGCGTGGCGACGAAATCCCCTTCCTCCAGCGTCACGTTGTTGTAGTCAAGCCGCAGCGACGTACTGAAGGAGGAGCCCGGCCGCACGGTCAACGTCCCGTTCAGGCTCCGGCGCGAACCCGACAGGAATTGGCCGATGTTCGCCCCGCTGCGGAAGGAGACCCTCGCCGATTCGTTCGTCCAGAAACGGAGCTGCGTCTCCCACCCGTCGTAGGTCCCCGCGGGCACGATAATGTCCGTTCCGGGCATCGGGAACGGCTCGTACAGCCCCTCCCGGTTCCAGTTCATGCCGGTGTGGGCCTCCATCCCGTCGTTGAACTCCCAGTGGTTGTCGATGTGGAGCCGGGCCGACTCCTCGAACCCCCGCGTCACCCCCGTCTTGTCGCTCCGGAAGGTGAAGTAGGAGATGTGCGGGCGGATCTCGCGGAAGGTCTCCTCCGGATGGATGTTGTACATGAGGAAGAGCTGGTAGTACTTGTGGCCCGTCCGCCGCAGGAAGCCCACTTCGGGGTTGAAGTTCTCGCCGAAGTGCTGATACTGGAGGTTCCCCCGCCACTTGCGGGTCGTGAGACCGAAGGTCGCGTCGAACGCCCCGTCCGCATCCGTCAGGCCGGGGGTCGCCGTCCTCGCCCCCCACGCCGTCAACGTCCACGCCTCCCCGAGCCCCAGCTGTCCGTCCACCGCGTACGTCCGGTTGTAGTCGCCGGAAGCGCTCCCGTCGCGGTTGATGAAGGCGCCGCCGATCCGCGACCGGTTGGGCAGTTCGCGCGCCACGCGGGCCACCGAGTACGCGTTCGCGCCCTGGACCCCCTCGATCCCGTCCGTCCCGATGTGCAGCATCCCGACGTTGAACCCGGCCGCGCGCCCCGACACGCGGGCGCCGCCGGTAATCGGCACCTGCCGGCCGTTGGCGATGCCGATGCGGCGGCTGAAGAAGAGATCCGCCCCGCCGCCCCCGACCGCGAAAAACCCCGCGTTCTCGAGGAAGAAGGGGCGCTTTTCCGGGAAGAGCAGGCTGAAGCGCGTCAGGTTGACCTGCTGGTCGTCCACCTCCACCTGCGCGAAGTCCGTGTTGTACGTCGCGTCGAGCGTGACGCCCCGCGTGAGCTGGAGCTTGGCTTCGCCGCCGAAGTCGTAGTTCTCGTCGAACGCCGTCTGGCCGCCCGCGTAGTCCCGCGCCGTCGAACCCAGCATGTACGGCGTCACCGAGCCGAGTCGGCGGAAGGGCAGCTCGAGCCCCGTCAGGTGGCCCGCGTAGTTGAGCCGGTAGAGGTTGAACTCGCGGGGGACGGCGGACCAGAAGGACTCCTCGTTCCGGCGCCGGATCTGGCGGGAGACGTTGAAGCCCCAGGTCGGGTCGGTCCCGTAGCGGAGCGTGTTGAAGGGAATCCGGAACTCGGCGTACCAGCCCTCGCCGTCGCGGCTCGTCGCGACGTTCCAGGAGCCATCCCAGTTCTTGTTGAATCCTCCGCCGGCGCCGGACTGCATCCGCCGCTGGGTGTTGAAGCCACCCCCCAGGAAGAAACCGCCGCCGCGGCCTTCGTTGGCGACCTGTCCGTCGTACTCGATGCCCGCCGGCGTCGTCCCGAACACGAACGCGTTCTGGAAGTCGTGGTAGGTGTCGAACGCGAGCAGGACGTGGTCGGTCTCGGAAACCTCCGCGTCGCGGATCCGGTCTCCGGGGATGATCGCGGCGGGGTCCTCGTCGAAAGCCCAGACCCCCACGTAGATGGCCTCGTCGTCGAACACCATGCGCACTTCGGTCCGTTCGGACGCAGGCTGCCCGTCGAAGGGTTCGCGCTGGATGAAGTCCGTCATCACCGGAGCGCCGTTCCAGACCGCATCGTTCAGGACTCCGTCGATGGCGGGCGCCTCCGCCGTACGGACCGCAAGACCCTCGATCGGAAGGGGCGGCGCCTCTTCCGGTTCACCCTGCCCCGGACCGTCCTGCGCCCGCAACTCCGGCGTCGGCACGAACAGGACGACGAGACAGGCGATCCCGAAGCCGAGGCGACGGCCGGGGCGAGCGTGGTTTCTTCGGAAGCTCATATGACGAACACCTTGAAGTGACGAACACCTTGAAGGATGGACCTGCGCGCACCAAGCCGAAGAAGGTAACACGTACCGGCTCCGCGCGGTTGCAGCGGTGAGCCGCCGGTTCGTATGTTCAGATATATGAACACCGTTCAATTACGACTGCGATTCTTCCGTAAAGATGTTCAGGGCTTGTCGCTGCGCGATTTTCGCGGCCGCGTCAACGCGGAGTTGCCCACGCACGCCCGCGTGAGCCTCGGCACGCTCTCGAACTACGAACGGGACGCCGGAGGGTCCCCGAGGGCGGGCCCGCGGGCCGAGTTTCTGGCGGCGCTGAAGCGGGCCTTCCCTGCCCTGCGTCTCGAGTGGCTGATCCTGGGCGACGGAGAGCCGACGACCATCGCCGAACGACTCGCCACGCCCGAGGGTCTGGAGACGAAGGCGGGATCTTCGGCGGGCGAAGACCCCTCGTTCGCTGCCCGGGTCCTGGCGCGCTACCCCGACCTCGAACTGCTCTCGCCGGAAGCGTCGGCCCTCTTCATGGCCGCGCTCACGCGGCTGGCCATGGGCGAACCGAAGCTGGCGCTGGATGAAGGGGACCTGATGCAGCTGGCCGGCGACCTGCGCTGGCTCCTTCTGCTTCCGCCGGGGGCGTGGGGGTTTCGCCACGCACCGCCCTACCGGGCGTTCTCCGACTACGCGGTCGCGATGCTGTACGCGCTGAGCCAGCTCATGCCCGAGAGCGGTGAGGGGGACCCGATCGCGGACCACGCGGCCTCGATTCTCCCGCGCCTGCGCCGCTTTCGGAAGGTCGGTTTCTAGACCGCGGAGGGACGATTAGATTCTTCGCCGGGTCTTCGTCGCGGTTGGGGCGGGGCGGTTGCGGAAGGCGAAGGCGGAGTCGTGGCGAGTCTCCGGAGCCCGGAGACCCGGCACTCGAATCTCTTCCTGATCAGCTGGACATACATGGCAACCCCTATCAACCAGACCGACGACCTGGAGCGCGCGCTCAGCGCCCTGGCCCGCCCCGAATGGCGGGATCTCCAGGCCGAGGACCTCCTCGCGATGTATCGCACGATGTACACGTCGAGGGCGATCGACGACCGCGAGATCGCGATGAAGCGGCAGAACCGCATCTTCTTTCAGATCTCCGGCGCGGGACACGAAGCGCTCCTCGTCGCGGCGGGACGCGCACTCAGACCTGGCCACGACTGGTTCTTCACCTACTACCGCGACCGTGCGCTCTGTCTGGAACTCGGCATGTCTCCGTACGAGATGTTCCTCGGCGCGGTCGGGGCGGAGGAGGATCCGTCGACCGGCGGACGGCAGATGCCGGCGCACTTCGGTTCTCCGGATCTGCACCTCGTCACTCCCTCCAGTCCGACGGGCACGCAGTTCAACCAGGCCGTGGGGTGCGCCGAGGGCATCGCTCGCGCCCGGACCGCCGGACTGGACAGCCTCGACGCAGCTACGCCGCATGTGGAATCGGATGAGATCGTGCTCGTGTGCACGGGGGACGGCACGACCTCGGAAGGAGAGTTCTGGGAGGCGCTCAACACCGCCTCCAACCTGCAGCTTCCCATCCTCTTCCTCGTGGAGGACAACGGATACGCGATCTCCGTGCCGGTGGAGGTCAACACGGCCGGCGGCAGCATCTCGAGTCTCGTGCGGAACTTCCCCAACCTCCACGTTGAAGAGGTCGATGGAACGGACCCGCTCGAGAGCTACGTCGTCATGCGGCGCAGCGCGCGATATGTGCGATCCGGCCACGGTCCGGCGCTCGTTCACGCGCATGTCACCCGGCCCTACAGCCACTCGATGTCCGACGATGAGCGGCTCTACAAGTCCGAGAGCGAGCGGGAACTCGAATCCGAGCGCGACCCGATCGCCACCTTCGCCGACTACCTCGTTCGGGAAGGCGTGATCGATGCCGGCGCACTCGAATCGCTCAAGGCGGAGATCAAGGCCGAAGTCGCCGACGCGGCGGACCAGGCCATGGCCTGCCCGCAGCCGAGCCCCGATACCGTCTACGCCCACGTGTACTCGCCCGACGTCGACCCCTCGTCGAGCGCCTTCGAAACGGAGGCCCGGCCCGACCCCGAGGGGAATCCGAAGACGATGGTCGACCTGCTCAACGCCTGCCTCCGCGACGAGATGCGGCGCGATCCGCGGATCGTGGTGTTCGGGCAGGACGTGGCGGACGCGAGCCGCGAGGAGATCCTCGATGAGGTCAAGGGCAAGGGCGGCGTCTTCAAGGTGACGTACGGCCTGCAGCGCGAGTTCGGGTCGCTGCGGGTGTACAACGCGCCCCTCGCCGAGGCGAACATCGTCGGACGCGCCGTGGGTCTCGCCGTGCGCGGGCTGAAGCCGGTCGCCGAGGTCCAGTTCTTCGACTACATCTGGCCGGCCTACCACCAGTTCCGGAACGAGGTCGCAACCTTCCGCTGGCGCTCCGCGGGACGCTGGAAGTGCCCGCTCGTCATCCGGACCACCTACGGCGGCTACATCTCGGGCGGCGCGATGTACCACTCGCAGACGGGCGCCTCGCTCTTCACGCACACGCCCGGCATGCACGTGATCTGCCCCTCGAGCGCGGAGGACGCGAACGGACTCCTGCGGACCGCGATCCGGTGCGACGATCCCGTGCTCTTCCTCGAGCACAAGCACCTGTACCGGCAGACGTACAACAAGGGCATCTATCCGGGCCCCGAGTACATGATTCCGTTCGGCAAGGCCGCGCTCGTCGCCGAGGGGAACGATCTCACGATCGTCACGTACGGCGCGATGGTGGAGCGCACGCGCAAGGCGCTCGCGAAGCTGGACCGCGCGGGAGAGCCGGTGCGGGCGGACCTCATCGACCTGCGGTCGCTGAACCCGGTCGACATGGACGCCATCCGCCGCTCCGTGATGAAGACGAACCGCGTGCTCGTGGCCTACGAGGACGCGAAGTCCTGGGGCTACGGGGCGGAGATCTCGGCCCGCCTGGCCGACGAACTGTTCGAGTGGCTCGACGCGCCGATCCGCCGGATCACCTCGACGGACACCTTCATCGGCTACGCGCCCTCCCTCGAACACGCGTCCCTGCCGCAGGTCGACGACATCGCCGAAGCGATCGTGGAACTCGCCACCTGGTAGTCGGCGCGGACCCGCTTCACTCGGCGGAGGCCTGACTCACTCGGCGGGAGATGTCCCTCCCGACCGCAACTCTTCGAGCGCTTCCAGGCTGCGGGGCCAGTCCTTGCCCAGCAGCCGGGAGAGGGCCCGGTCCGCCAGCACCTTTCCGCCGGTCTGGCAGGCGGCGCAGTAGTTCGTTTCGTTGTCCGCGTACCGGATCCGCTGCACCGGCGCCGCGCAGTCCGGGCACGGCCGTCCGTACTTCCCGTGCACCGCCATCCCGGCGTGGAACGCGGTCACCTTCTCCGGGAACTCCCCCGCGAGTTCGTCCCGCAGTCGGCGCGTCCACCGCTCGAGCGTGCGGCGCGTGGCTTCGCGAAGCCGGCCGATCTCCTCGTCGTCGAGCCGGCTCGTCCATTTGATCGGCGAGAGCTTCGCGCGGTGCAGGATCTCGTCGGAATACGCGTTCCCGATGCCCGAGAAGAGCCGCGGATCCGTGAGCGCGCGCTTGAGTGTGTGGTTGCGGGCCGTGAGCGTCTCGCGGAAGACGGCCGGGTCCGCGGTGAGGGGATCGATGCCGCCGGGGTCGTGCCTCGCGAGCGCCTCGGCGCCCTTCACCACGTGGAGCGACGCCCGCTTCTTCGTCCCGGCCTCCGTGAGCAGGAGACTCCCCTCCGCGAAGTCGAAGGCGGCGAGGCCGAGCCGTCGGGGGATCTTCACGCCGGGATCCCGCCACCGGAGCCGCCCCGCGATCATGAGGTGGAGGACGAACCACAGCTCCGGTTCGTCTTCCCGGACATCCGGGGCCGCGAGTCCGATTGCGATACGCTTCCCCAGCCGACTCAGCGCCACGACCTCGCGTCCGTGGGCCTCGGTCAGCGGCGGATCGAAGCTCCGGAGCAGAAACGGACTCGCAAGCCGGACGCGCTCCAGCGTTCGGCCCCGAATCCGCGCGTCCAGCGCTTCCAGGTAGACCGTGATGTCGGGCAGTTCGGGCACTTCTGCTAGCTGCCACCGTTGGAGCGGGATGCGTGGCCGTGGGCCTGGCCGGCCTCGTTCGGTTTCTCGAGGGTATTGCGGAGATCCTGGACGTAGTCCGGGTGCTCGCGGCTGAACTCCCGCCAGTCCTCGTCCCTGGCGACGATGATGCCGCCGATCGCGCCCATCGCACCGTCCGGCGCCGGGTGGCCCAGCGGATTCGAGTATTGGACGGAGATGCGGTAGACGTGGCTTTTCCGGATCCGCACGCCCCCGCGCCACCAGAGCCGGCTCGTGGGCACGCCGACGGTGCGGCCTTCGCCGTCCACCTCGGGCTCCATCTCCCAGATCACCTTGCCCGCCGTGACATCCTCGAGCCGAATCCACTCTCCGTAGTCGTGCAGGTGCCCTCCGACGGCGAGGATCCGCCCGTCCACGGCCGGGCTGCCCTCCCAGCTACTGCCGTGAGTTCCGGGCGGAAGCGGAAACTCCTTCTCGCCGACCGGGCCCATCACGTCGAGATAGAACGGATAGACGTCCACGGGCTCTACGAGCCCCGGATCATCGAAAGGCGTGTACGGAAGCCGGATGTGCAGGAAGGCTTCGTCGTGCGACGCTTCGGGGAGCGGGGCGAACATCGCGCTCACGAGGACCCGGGTGCCGGGCGCGAGGGGAACGCCCAGCACGCCCGGCAGAAACTCGCTCTTCGTCTCGCGGCCCGCGGCGAGGATGCGGCGCGGGACGGCGGAGAAGAGTTCGCGGTTGTCGGGGTCGATGACGTTGACGTGATGGAGAAGGCGGTCGGGTAGCCGGTTGCCCTCCCGGTCCCTCATGCGCCACGAGAAACCGTGCATCCAGCCTGCGACGGGCAGCTCGGCGAGTTGCACCGGGGGCCGGAGGTGCGGGCCGCCGGCAGGCAGGGAGACGGGGCCGACGACGATCTCGAACTCGCGGTCGGCCGCGCGCACTCGCACGTCGATGAGCGGACTCGCGGACGGGAGGCGCGGTGGGGCCGGGTCGCCGGCATGTGCCGAAGCTGCGTGTGCGCGTTCCTGCGCGGCGGGGGTGTCCGGCGCCTGCCCGCGTGGCGCCGGCGCATGCGAGGACAGCGGGTGCGGCAGCAGCAGGAGGCCGAGGCTCGCGAGGTGCGGCGCCGGCAGGACTGTCAGGGCGCGCGGGCACCGCTTCCACATCGCGGCGGCTCGCCTCAGCGGTCGGTCAGTCGGGCGGGGGAACGTCGAAGTAGGTGTAGTTCTTCGCGGTGAAGGCTTCATACTGCTCCGGCACCTCGTCGTCCGGATAGATCGCCTCGACGGGGCACTCGGGCACGCAGGCGCCGCAGTCGATGCACTCCTCGGGATGGATGTAGTACTGATCCTCTCCCTCGTAGATGCAGTCGACGGGGCACACGTCCACGCAGGATGCATCCTTCTCGCTCATGCATGGTTCGGTGATGATATAGGTCATGCGCGGGAAGATACCCGAGGCCCGAGGGCTGAGCAATTCCGCCATCCCCCCAAGCGGGTGGGGCGCATCGGGTTGGTCCGTCGTGCGACAGCCGGTATCTTGGAGGGTTCCGGGCGGACGGCATGCGGACGCATCGGCGTGGTGCGCGGGATACCGATCACACAGTGAGAAGGCGGCAGCCTTGAAGCCACTCGAGGTCATACAGGGAGGGAGCACGGCCGATGCCTGGCCTTCGCGGAAGCCGCGATGGCTCAAGGTGCGGGCGCCCGGCGGGCCCAACTATCAGCGCCTCAAGGAACTGATGCGGGGGCTGGAACTCAGCTCGGTCTGCGAGGAGGCGCAGTGCCCCAATATCGGCGAGTGCTGGGAGGCGGGCACGGCGACGTTCCTCATCATGGGCGACGTGTGCACCCGCAACTGCCCCTACTGCGCGATCGCGCACGGCCGGCCGGAGGAACTCGACGAAGACGAGCCGCGGCGGGTCGCGGAGGCCATCGAGCGGCTGCAGCTGAACCACTGCGTCATCACGTCCGTCGACCGCGATGACCTGCCCGATGGCGGTGCCTGGATCTTCGCCGAGATGATCCGCGAGATCCGGCTGCGCCGCCCCGAGTGCTCGATCGAGGTGCTGACGCCGGACTTCCAGGGGAATCCCGAGGCGATCCGCACCGTGATCGACGCGAGGCCGGAGATCTTCAACCACAACATGGAGACCGTGCGCCGACTGCACCGGGTCGCCCGGCCCGGCGGCCGCTACGAACGCTCCCTGGACGTCCTGAACACGGGACGGCAACTCGACGACCAGGTCCTCGTCAAGACGGGGATCATGCTCGGGCTCGGCGAGACGCCCGCCGACATCGACGAGTTCATGGGAGACGCGCTCGAAGCCGGCGTACAGATCCTCACGCTGGGGCAGTACCTGAGGCCGTCGCCGGACCATCTTCCGATCGACCGCTACGTGTCCCCGGAGGAGTTCATGCACTGGAAGGAGATCGGGGAATCGCGAGGGTTCCTGCACGTGGAGAGCGGGCCGCTGGTGCGGTCCAGCTATCACGCGCGCGAGCAGGTGGTCGAACTGCGCCGGAGAGTCGCGGCGCTGGCGGCCGGATGAGCCCGGCGGACCCCGGCCGGTCCACGGCCACGGTCTCCGACGCTCCGGCGGCGGGAGCCCCCGGCGGGGGATCGGGCGAAGACCCCGACGCGTTCCTCGGACTCTCGAAGGAGGAGTGCGTGGCACTCCTGCGGGAGATGATTATCGAGCGCCGGTTCGAGGAGAAGGCGGCGGAGGTCTACCAGGTCGGCAAGATCGGCGGTTTCTGCCATCTCTATATTGGGCAGGAGGCCGTCTCCGCGGGATCGATTTCGCCGCTGCGGGACGACGACTACGTGATCACCGCGTATCGCGACCACTCGCAGGCGATCGCGCGCGGCATGACGCCGAACGCCGTCATGGCCGAACTCTACGGACGCGTGGACGGCTGCTCGAAGGGCTTCGGCGGCTCGATGCACATGTTCGACAAGACGCTCAACTTCATGGGCGGACACGGCATCGTCGGGAGCCACCTGCCGCTGGCGATCGGGGTCGGCTACGCGATCCGCTACCGGGGCGGAGACCAGGTCTGCCTCTGCTTCTTCGGCGATTCCGTGGTCAACATCGGCGCCTTTCACGAGTCGATGAACATGGCCGCGCGCTGGAAGCTGCCCGTCATCTTCCTCCTCGAGAACAACCGCTACGGGATGGGGACCGACTACCGGCGCGTGGCGGCGGTGAAGGAACTCAAGGACCGCGGCCGGGCATATGAGGGCCTCACCTCGCTGGACGTAGACGGCATGGACGTGCTGGCGGTCCGCCAGGCCATGGAAGAGGCGATCGAGCGGGGACGGAACGAGAAGACGCCCAGCTTCATCGAGGCGCGCTGCTTCCGCTACATGGGCCACTCGATGGCGGATCCGATGCACGGCACCTACCGGACGCGCGAGGAAGTCGAGAAGTGGCGGTCGGATGACCCGATCCTCTCCTTCACCCGCCGGCTCATGGACGCGGGGCGGCTGACGGAGGAGGAGTACAAGGCGATCGACGGCGAGGCGAAGGAGATCGCCGAGGAGTCCGCGGCCTTCGCGGACCGGAGCCCCCTCCCGGATCCGGAGGCGCTGTATCGCTACGTGTATTCGGACGGGTATCCGGACGACATGCGGCGACGGGATGCGTGGCGGAAGGAGCTGCGCTGATGGCCGTCCTCACGTACCGGGAAGCGCTCAACGACGCCCTCCGCGAAGAGATGGAGCGCGACGACTCGACCTTCATCATCGGCGAGGAGGTGGGGGAGTACGACGGCGCCTACAAGGTCACGAAGGGGCTGCTCGAGCAGTTCGGGGAATGGCGCGTCCGGGACGCCCCCATCGCCGAACTGGGGTTCGCGGGGCTCGGCGTGGGCGCGGCGATGGCGGGCCTGCGGCCGATCGTCGAGTTCATGACGTGGAACTTCGCCCTGCTCGCGATCGACGAGGTCGTGAACGCGGCGGCGAAGATGTTCCAGATGTCCGGCGGGCAGTACAACGTTCCCATCGTCTTCCGGGGACCGGGCGGCGCGGCGCTCCAGCTCGCGGCGCAGCACTCGCAGTCGCCGGAGCCCTGGTACAGCTACGTGCCCGGGCTGAAGGTGATCGCGCCCGCCACGGCGAAGGACGCGAAGGGTCTCCTGAAGAGCGCGATCCGCGACAACGACCCCGTGGTCTTCATCGAGAGCGAGATCATGTACAACCTCGTCCGGGATGAAGTGCCGGAGGAGGAGTACCTGACGCCGATCGGCAAGGCCGAGGTGAAGCGGGAGGGGTCGGACGTGACCGTCGTGTGCCACTCGAAGATGGTGCACCAGGCGCTCGCGGCGGCCCGCACGCTGGAGAAGGAAGAGATCGATGTGGAGGTGCTGGACCTGCGCACGGTGCGACCGCTGGACGTGGACGCGGTCGTGGCGTCGGTGAAGAAGACGAACCGGGCCGTGGTCGCGGAGGAGGGGTGGCCGATGTGCAACATCGGAGCCCAGGTCGTGGACGACATCCAGCGCGAGGCGTTCGACTCGCTGGACGCCCCGGTGGCGCGCGTAAACGGGCTGGACGTGCCCATGCCCTACGCGAAGAACCTCGAGAAGCTCGCAACCCCCAATGCGGACCACGTGGCGGCGGCAGTGCGCCACGTGTGCTACGCGGACTAGCCGAGAGACGTCGACCGATATGCCTACGCGAGTCGTGATGGCGCAGCTGAGCCCGACGATGGAGGAGGGCAAGCTCATCGAGTGGAAGGTCGCCGAGGGCGATGCCGTGGCGCAGGGCGATGTCGTCGCGGAGATCGAGACCGACAAGGCGAACATGGATGTCGAGGCGCTCGGCGGCGGCGTGCTGCGCAAGATCGTCGTGCAGGCGGGCGCCACGGTGCCGGTGGGCGCGCTCATCGGCGTGATCGCGGAGCCGGACGAAGCCATCGACGAACTGCTCGCCGAGGCGGCGGCGGTCGGCGACGGGGCGGCGGAAGGCCCCGCCGGGGAGCCGCCCGCGCCTGCCGTGGCGCCGGAGCCCGCGGCGGCGCCGGAGCCCGGGACGGCGGTCGGGGGCGGGGCGGCCCCCGCCGCGGCGGCCCCGCCCGCGCCCGGCGGCGCGGCGGCGGCGCCGCCCGGGGCGGGGGCCGGCGGCGCCGGGGGGCGCATCAAGGCCTCGCCCGTCGCGCGGCGAATGGCGGCCGAGAGCGGGATCGCGCTGGCCGGCCTCGCCGGGTCCGGGCCGGGCGGCCGGATCG